>CAYQFG010000212.1:0-1526 GCA_964416695.1 uncultured Bifidobacterium sp. | reverse complement strand
CCCCACCCACCACACCGCCACCAGCGGCGAGAGGACGAACAGCAGGATGCCCACCTTGTACGCCGCCATCCCCCCATAATGAATCGCATCGAACGTCGTCTCGGACAGGGTGAACCATCGGCCATGCAGGCGCCGGATCCAGCTCTTGACGAACACAAAGGCGATGAACCACGTCATCAGCACCGCGTAATTCACCACCAGCGAAACAACCAGAAAACGGAGCACAAACTCGCGTGTCAGGATCTCGTACATGAATCCTCCCGGGTTGGAGTCCCCAGTATAACCGTAGGGACACAGAAGTCCAAATCGTCACAAAGTCGTTGAAACTGTGGGGCCCACCAGGGGGCGTCACGCAAAGATGTCGGAAGCCGCTAGCGCACCAGCGTCATCGCGTTGCCGGTGAAAGCCCACGTCGACGGATCCGCCGCGCACGGGGTTGCGCCGTCCGCATGGGTGACCTTCTCGATCTTCAGCGACCCGTTCGCATCCAGCGCGATCAGCCAGCTCGTGTTCTGCGGCGCGCTCAAGCCCGTCAGGCCCTCGCCGAAATAACAATGTACCGTTGCGTCGGTGATCTGGTCGAACACGCGGTTCACGCGCCCACTCGTCTTTCGGGGCACGCGATACGTCCCCGCGCCTAGGACCTCGGGCCCCAGACTCAACGCCAGCTCCGCCTGGGGACGGTAGGGGTTGTTGGCCAAGGTAATGGTGCGGTGCTGACCGTTCGCGAGTACGATGGCGGCTCCCTCCTCCACCCAGATCCCCTGCGCCGTACCGGCCACGTCCACCGCGAGCGTGCCGCAACGCGGGGTGCCGGCCGGAGGAAGGTCAGGATGAGCCGCATCGCGCAGTTTGGAAAAGAACACATCGCGGTTCGCGTCATCGTAGTACTCGAAGGGGCAGACCATGTGGTTGAAGTCGCCTTCGTGTCGTTGCGGCGCGGCCCACACATACGTCACCCGGCGATCGACCAGGCCCATGTCCAGCGCCATGCCCGCCGGGCCGGCGACGGTTCCCAGCGGTTGGCCCGCCGTGACGGCGAGGCCGCCCGCGTCGTTTTCGCACGACTCGACGGTTTCATCGGACGTCTGGTAGGTCGTGCAGTTGTTCCACGACGCCCCCAGGGAGAAGGTCGACGAGTCGAGGGTGCGCATGTGGCCGAAATGTCCGGACACGTCCCGGCAGACGCTGTAGAACAGGGCGTAATCTTCCTCACCCTGCCGCATTTCCGACGCGAGGTAGCGCACGCGGCGTATCCGGTCGATCTGCAGGTCGCCGGGCGCGACCACGGGCACGTTCTGCGTGTTCAACATGGCGCCCGTGTGACCCTTGGGCAAGGTTTGCGACGGAGCCGCGAGACGGCCGATCACGTCCACCCAGTCGATGGTGGCGGCGGGGACGGGGAGGACGGTGAAGTATGGTTGCGGGCCGCAGGGTATCGACGATGAGGATTTGTCGGAGCGGGAGGAGGACAGGTCGATGCACCCGGTGAGCGCGCTTATGGCCACCGCGGCAAGGGCGGCGGC
>CAYQFG010000211.1:0-1563 GCA_964416695.1 uncultured Bifidobacterium sp. | reverse complement strand
TCGCGCCGGACTCGGTGCTGGTTGAAGTCACCGCCGACCGCGAGGATTTTTTCAACACGGTGCAAACCTTTCCCGACGTGCATAAAGGGACCGTAGCGTCGTTCGCCACGCTCTACCAGCAGCGCATGGAAGTTTATCTGCAAAGCCGCGTCCACCTGCGCGCGGACAACAAGCCCGTGCGGCTGGCCGCCGTGCGCTGGAAACCCGGCGGCCAAGGCCGGGAAGACGCACTCGACTCCGTGTCGCTGCGGACGCCGTTCCATACCTTCACGTTGGGCGGACGTCTTCCGGCTTCTCCTGAGGTGTTGACGATCCGGTCCGACCTGTGGGTCGAACGTTCCGACCGGCCGCGGGTCACCATGGTGGAGTACGCGTTCTTCGCGGGCGACGAGGTGTTGCGCCGCCAGTGGATTCCCACCGAGCGCCCGCTCCGTTTTCCGCTGGGGCCCGATTCCCTGGCGGTGATGCGGAAAACGCCCCCCCTTCCCGCCACGGTTCGCGTGCCCGTCGATCATGCGGGCCACCAGCATTAAAGCGGTTCGGGCGACCCGGAACTGCTAATTTATGGGGCTGTTCCCCGGAGGTTTTTCGTGAAGAAACTGGTTCTTGCTGTCGTGGTGGCGGCGTCTGCAGCCTTGTCCCAAAGCCCGATGGACGGGCACTTGCCCGGCGAGCAGCATTTCCGTCAGGCGGGCGTCGCCGTGCGTCTGGTGGGGGCCGACTCGATTCTGGTGACGGTGGGCGCGTCGTCCGAAGATCTGCAGAACACCGTGCATGTCTATCCCTATGGCGAGACCCCCGATGAGGATACGGCTTCTTTTCGTCTCTTCGAAAACAGGCTGGAAGTCTATCTGCAGGAGCGGATTCCGGTGCGGGTGGACGGCAAGCGGGTGTTCCTGAAGGTCACGCAGTGGAAGCCGGGCGGGACGGGGCGCGATGACCGTCTGGACATGTCCTCGTTATATGTGCGCAACCTGTTCGTCACGCTGGGCGGGAAGCTGCCGCCCCACAGCAAGATGCTCGACATCACCACCAACATGTGGGTCGAGCGCCGTGATGCGGCGGAGACGGTGGTGCAGTATTCGTTCTTCCAGGACAGACAGGCCTTGCGCCGTCTGTGGACGCACCGTGAGAAGACGGTCCGCTTTCCGCTGACCGCCGATTCGCTGGCGGCGATGCGGAAGAATCCGCCTCCGCCGCTTGAGCGGACCGCGGAAGATTATGACCACGACGATCACTCCGGTCACAGTCACTAGCGGATTCCGGCCCTGCGCGAGCGATCTTCACGACCGCCGCTTTCGTGAACGAGGGCTCGCGGTGCGATCTTAGGGTATCATCACGCGTTGCGTGTGTGATCCTTCAGGTGTCGTGATCACGACGAGATGCACGCCGGATGACAATGCGTCGAAGCGGTGTTCGAGCCTTTGTTGACTCCGTCGCACGGCGACACGCCGACCATCGAGCGTGAGGAGTTCCACGGTATGCGCGCCGTCCACTAGAGTGGCGACCGTGATCCGTCCGGCGGCCTGCGTCACGCGCGCCGGAGTGGCGGATGCGTCACGC
>CAYQFG010000210.1:0-1588 GCA_964416695.1 uncultured Bifidobacterium sp. | reverse complement strand
TCCGTCTTGCGGTCGTACTTGACCACCGTGTACTGGTACCACATCACGCCCAGCGTGATTTCCGTGCCGAGGTAAAACGCCGCGCGGGCATACGTGAACGCGCTCTGCCCCACGTAGGCCTGACCGAGACCCGGCACGAGCAAGGACATGAACAAGGCTTTTTTGGGGTTGCGGTACGCGCCACGGTTCTGGTCGAGGGTGTTGATCGTGGTTTCCCGGGTGATGCGCGTACGGGGAGCCGCCGGAGGCGGGGTGACCGGCGCGGCCGCCGTGTCGGGAGCCACGGCGGTATCCGGTGCCACGGGTGGCACCGCGGACGGCGGCGGGGGCGCCGCCGCCGTATCCGCGCCGGGCACGGGGGTCGGCGGGGTTTCCTCCGGGGGGGCCGCAGGCGTATCGACGGGCGCGCTGGTGCCCGGCAGGCCGTACGGATCGTCGTCCTGCGCCTGCACCAGCGCGGGCGCCAGCAGGCCGCACGCCAGGCCCGCAATCACGACCATCCGGCGCGCGGCCTGCGCGGAGGATGGGAACGCATGGAAAATCTTCAGATATGAACGCACAATTCGCTCCCGGTATTCCGGGGGAATCTACAAAAGCCCCGGGGGGTTTTCCCCTCGCGCCCGCTGTTCCCCCGCGCTGTTACAGGCTCAGGACATCCTTCATGGTGTACAGGCCCGGCTTGCGCCCCTGCAGGAACAGGGCCGCGCGCAGCGCGCCCTGGGCGAACACGTTCCGCCCGTGGGCCACATGGCGGATCTCGATCCGCTCGCCATCGCCGGCGAACAGCACCGTGTGGTCCCCGGCGATGTCGCCGCCGCGCACCGCGTGGATGCCGATCTCGCCGCGCGGCCTCGCCCCCACCAGCCCTTCCCGGCCGTACACGGCCTTCTCCTCGAGGTTGACCTCCAGCCCGCGCGCCAGCGCTTCGGCGAACCCGAGGGCCGTCCCGCTGGGAGAGTCCTTCTTCTGGTTGTGGTGGGCCTCAATGATCTCCACGTCGAAGTCGTGGCCCAACGCGCGCGCCACCTCTTCCACCGCCTTGAACAGCACGTTCACGCCGATGCTCATGTTGGGCGAGAACAGCACGGGGATCTTTGTGGCGGCCGCGCCGATGCGCGCCTTCTGCTCGGGGCTGAACCCCGTGGTGCAGAGCACGTGGGCCGCACCGGCCTCCTCCGCCAGCGCCAGCGCGGCCAGCGAGGATTCGAGCGTGGTGAAATCGATGAGCACAGCCCCGGCCTTGAGAACCGATTCCAGGTCGTCGGTGAACGGAACGGTGAGGCCGTCGACGTTCAGCGTCGCGCCCGGCGCATCCGCCCCGGGACAGCCCTTGTACTCCACCGCGGCGAGCACGCTCAGTGATCCGGGCTTCTCGCGCAGCGCCTTGGCGCACGCGGACAACACCATTTGACCCATGCGCCCCCTGGCGCCCAATACGATGATTTCGACGGGATTGGACATAATGCAGAAAGGTAGTAGGTGGCCGGCAAAACAAGGAATGAACAACAGGGACGAAATGGACGTCATGGACAGCCTGATCGCCACCGGCTCAGGCTGTCCATGACGTCCATTTCGTCCAGAGGGTCCA
>CAYQFG010000209.1:0-1663 GCA_964416695.1 uncultured Bifidobacterium sp. | reverse complement strand
TGCGGATCTCCGGCATGAGGTCTTCGGTCGTGAGCGGCGTGCCCGCGTCCGCGGCCTCGGCGATGACGCCCGACCCGATGTTGGAGGTCATGACCACCAGCGTGTTCTTGAAGCTCACCGTGCGGCCCTGCGAGTCGGAAAGGCGTCCGTCGTCGAGCACCTGCAGCAGCATGTTGAACACGTCGGGGTGGGCCTTTTCGACCTCATCGAAGAGCAGCACGGAGTAGGGTTGGCGGCGGACCGCTTCGGTGAGCTGGCCGCCTTCCTCGTAGCCGACGTACCCCGGAGGCGCGCCGATGAGCTTGCTCACCGCGTGCTTCTCCATGTACTCGCTCATGTCCAGCCGGATCACCCGGTCCTCGCTGTCGAACAACAGTTCGGCCACCGCCTTGGTGAGCTCGGTCTTGCCCACGCCCGTGGGGCCCAGGAAGAGGAAGCTGCCGATGGGGCGGTTTTCGCGGCCCAGGCCCGAGCGGTTGCGCAGGATCGCATCGCTGACCGCCTGCACGGCTTCAGTCTGACCGATCACGCGCTTCGCCAGATGCGCGGGCAGGTTGAGCAGCTTGTCCTTTTCCTCGGCCCGCAGGCGCGTGACGGGGATCCCGGTCCAGCGCGAGACAACCTCCGCGATTTCGTCCTCGGTGACCTCCTCGTTGAACGCGGTCGCGTCCAGGGAGCCTTCGGCCGCGTTCTCCGCGGCGGCCCGCAGGCGGGCGGCCTTGTCCTCCTCCGCTTTCAACGCCGCTTCGGCGTCGCGCAACGTCTTGTACTTCAGCTCGGCCGCCTTGTTGAGATCATAGGCGGCCTCCGCCTGCTCGATGGCGCGGCGCACCTCGTCGCGACGGTCGCGGGCCGCGCGCACGGCCGCGATGTGACGGGCGCGCTCGTCCCACTGCGCCTTCATGGCGTCCACCTGCTGCGACAGCATCGCGATGTCTTCCCGCAGCGCCTTCAGGCGTTCACGGCTCTTGTCGTCCTTCTCCGACTTCAGGGCCTTTTCCTCGATGCGGTACTGCAGGAGGCGGCGCGTCAGCGAATCGAGCTCTTCCGGCATGGTGTCAAGCTGGGTTTTCACCATCGCCGCCGCCTCGTCCATCAGGTCGATGGCCTTGTCCGGCAGAAAGCGGTCGGCGATGTACCGCGACGACAGCTTCACCGCCGCGACGATGGCGTTGTCCTGGATGCGCACGCCGTGGTGCGCGTCGAAGCGCTCCTTGATGCCGCGCAGGATGGAAACACTCTCCTCTTCGGTGGGTTCGGCCACCATCACGGGCTGAAAGCGGCGCTCCAGAGCGGCGTCCTTCTCGATGTGCTGGCGGTATTCGTTCAGCGTGGTCGCGCCGATGCAGCGCAGTTCACCGCGCGCCAGCTTGGGCTTCAGCAGGTTGCCCGCATCCATCGCGCCGTCGGCCTTGCCGGCGCCCACGAGGGTGTGGATCTCGTCGATGAACAGCAAGGTGTCGCCGTCCTCTTCGAGGGCTTCGAGCACGCCCTTCAGGCGCTCTTCGAACTCGCCGCGATACTTCGCGCCGGCGATCAAACTGCCCATGTCGAGGCTGTAGATCTTCTTGTCCTTCAGCGATTCGGGCACGTCGCCGCGCACGATGCGCTGCGCCAGGCCTTCGACGATGGCGGTCTTGCCCGTGCCGGGTTCGCCCACGAG
>CAYQFG010000208.1:0-1685 GCA_964416695.1 uncultured Bifidobacterium sp. | reverse complement strand
CCGTCCCCCTTTCTTGTTCTTCCCGCAGCTGCTCCCGCCGCGCCGGGGTTGTCACGTTCCGACATTGGTTTTTCGCCCGCAAATTGCGACTTTAACGGAGGATGACGGCCGCCCCCGCGGAGCGGTGTGCATGCGTTTTGCATGGGACCCGCGCCGTCCCGCCTCCCTGCGGGCGGGCGCCGACGGCCCGTCTGACCGCGCGTTACCCATCCCGAAGGACTCCCCGGCATGCAAGAATCCGCCTTTCTTTCCATCCTCGCCCAGTCGGGCCTGATCACGTGGCTGACGGTCGGCAGCATGCTCCTGCTGTCGATCGGCGTGTGGGCCATCATGTTCCGCAAGTGGGCGTCGAACCGACGCCAGTTGCGGGCCTTGATCCGCTGGGAACGCGAACTGGGAACCCGACCCGCCCTGCAGGACTTCGTGCGGCTGTCCAAGACCTTGCCGGAGTCGCCCATGAGCCGCGTGACGCGCGGGGTGCTGCGCGAGATCGAGGGGATGTCGCGCTTCGTCTCCTACGATTCGCTGAACGCGCGCGGGCAGCTGGTGAACGAGTCGATCGAACGCAGCGTGGACATCGAGAAGGATCTGAACGAGCGCGGGATGACGTACCTGGCGTTCTGCACCGCGACCGGCCCGCTGATCGGTCTGCTGGGAACGGTGTGGGGCATCATGGACACGTTCTTCGCCATCGGTCATCACGGGTCGGCGAACATCACGGTGGTGGCACCCGGCATCGCCGAGGCGCTGATGGCGGTGCTCGCCGGCCTGATCGTGGCGATCCCGTCGTCGCTGGGCTACAACGCGTTCGCGGGGTTCAACCGCCGCGCGGAATCGTTCCTGTACAACTTCGGTTCGGAAATGGTGAGCGCGTTCAAGCGCGCGGACCTCGCGGCGCTTGAGGCCGCCAACCCCGCCGCGACCGCTTCGGCCGCCCCCGGCGGACAGGGCTAGGCTCCGCCATGCGTCGTCGCGAATCATTGCGGGTCAACGCGGAGCTGAACCTCGTCAACATCATCGACGTGATCTTCGCGATCCTGGTGGTGTTCATGATCACGGCACCGCTGTCGACGCAGGGCGTGAAGGTGGACTTGCCCAAGGCGCAGGCCGCGAGCGTGGAGGAGAAGGACGCGCTCGAGATCACCATCACGCGCGAGCGCGAGATCCTCATCGGCAAGACCGCTTCGTCGTTGCAGGGGTTCGAGCGCGACTTCCGCGCCGTGTTCAGCGGTGATCCCGAGACGGCCATCCTCATCAACAGCGACCGCACCGTGCCGTACGGCATCGTGATGGAGGTGGTGGCGGCCGTCAACCGGCAGGGCGGCAAGAAGCTGGGGTTCCTCACCGATCCGCAAGCCCGTGCCGCCGCCCGGCCCGCGCCGCAGCCGGCAAAAGGACGCTGACCGTTGACTCCACGCCCCTCCTCCGCCTCCCCGCCGGCCTCCCGCGCCGCTTCGCGCCCGTTCGACGCGCCGTTCCTGGTGGCGGCGGGCCTGCACGTGGGCGCGATCGCGGCCGTGGTGGCGTGGTCATGGCTCGCCCCGCCCCCGCCCCCGGTGGTGGCGGTGTTCGAACTCGTGTCGGTGGAGCGCCCGAAGCTGCGGCCGCTCGCGCCCAAAACCCACGAGGCGCCTCCCGAAAAACCCGCGGAGGCCCGTCCTCCGGAGGCCCCCGCGCTCACCCCC
>CAYQFG010000207.1:0-1702 GCA_964416695.1 uncultured Bifidobacterium sp. | reverse complement strand
CCTGCCAGCTTGCCCGATTCCTGGGGCCGATTCGGCCCGTACGGCGGTAAATTCGCCCCGGAAGTGTTGATGCCCGCCCTCGAGGAACTCGAGGCGTTTTATGCCCAGGTCAAGGAGGACGCCGGATTCAAGGCGGAACTTGACGGGTTGTTGCGCGATTTCGTGGGCCGTCCTTCGCCGCTGTACTTCGCGGAGCGGTTGACGGCGCATTGCGGCGGCGCGAAGATTTATCTGAAGCGCGAGGATCTGAACCATACCGGAGCGCACAAGATCAACAACGCGCTCGGTCAGGTGCTGATCGCCCGGCGCATGGGCAAGAAGCGGATCATCGCGGAGACCGGCGCGGGCCAGCACGGCGTGGCCACGGCGACGGCGGCGGCGCGCTTCGGCATGGAGTGCGTCATTTACATGGGCCGCGTCGACATGGAGCGCCAGGCTCCCAACGTGTACCGCATGCGCCTGCTGGGCGCGACGGTGGTGGGCGTGGAGTCGGGCAGCAGGACGCTGAAGGACGCCATCAACGAGGCCATCCGCGACTGGGTGACGCGCATCGCCGACACGCACTACGTGTTCGGCTCCGCACTGGGTCCGCATCCGTATCCGATGATCGTGCGCGACTTCCAGAAGATGATCGGCGAAGAGACCGAACGCCAGATGCGGGAGAAGGAGGGGCGGTTGCCCGACCATCTCGTGGCGTGCGTGGGCGGCGGCAGCAACGCCATCGGCATGTTCTACAACTTCCTCGACAAGCCGTCGGTGAAGATGACGGGGGTGGAGGCCGGAGGCGAAGGGATCGCCTCCGGGCGTCACGCCGCGCGCTTCGAGGGCGGCACGCTGGGCGTGCTGCAGGGCGCGCGCAGCTACGTGCTGCAGACGCCGCAGGGGCAGATCGCCGAAACGCACAGCGTGTCGGCGGGTCTCGACTACGCGTCGATCGGGCCGGAGCACGCGTATTACCGCGACGCGGGCCGCATCGACTACACCCACGCCACGGACGACGAAGCGCTGGACGCGTTTCACAAGCTGTGCCGGCTTGAGGGCATCATTCCGGCCCTCGAGAGCTCCCATGCCGTTGCGCACGCGCTCAAGCTGGCGCCGACGCTGGGCAAGGATCAACTTCTGGTCGTGAACCTTTCGGGTCGCGGCGACAAGGACATGCAAACCGTGATGGATGCCATGCAGGACCCCTCCGGACACCGGGACACGACGACGGGAGGCCGCCCGTGAGCGCGCCCCTCAACCGCATCGACGCGGCCTTCGCACGCCTCAAGGCCGCGGGGCAGAAGGCCTTCATCCCCTACATCGCGGCCGGCGTGCCCGGCCCTGCCGAAACCGTGGAACTCGCGGGCCTCCTGGCCGCGCGCGGCGCGGACGTCCTCGAACTGGGGTACCCGTTCTCCGACCCGATGGCCGACGGCGTGGTCAACCAGGCCGCCGCCACCTACGGTCTGGAACGCGGCGTGGACGACGAAGCCTACTTCGCGATGGTGAAGGCCATCCGCGCGCAGTCGCCCGACCTTCCCATCGTGGTGTTCTCCTATCTGAACCCGGTCTATCGTCTGGGACTGCGCGCCTTCGCGACGCGCGCGAAGGCGGCGGGCGCGGACGGCTTCCTGCTGGTGGACATGCCCGTGGAGGAGGCCGACGAGATGCTCGCCATCTGCCGCGAGCTCGACCTGCGCTTCATCTTCCTCGCGGCGCC
>CAYQFG010000206.1:0-1731 GCA_964416695.1 uncultured Bifidobacterium sp. | reverse complement strand
CCGAAGAATTCAACGAACTGCGCGACTACGCCCTGGCCCAGGGCATCCGCGTGTGCCAGTCGGGCCCGCTGGTGCGGTCGTCGTACAAGGCCGACGAGGCCGCGGCGGTTTTGTTCAGTACACAGCCAGGCGACGACTGAACCGCCTTCCGTCCGCGGCCGTCACGTGGACGACGTAAACCCCCGCTTTGAGCCAGGGCACGGCCACCTCCCCGTGGCCCGCCGGAACCGTGAGCGTGACGACGGAGGCCCCGGTCATGTCCGTCACTCTCACCTGACTCCCCCCGACACCCGGCTTCCACGACACGTGCCACGCGCCGCCGCGTCGACGCACCAGGACGGCTCCCGCTGAAGCTGCGGAGGCTGCGGAGGCCGCCGAACGTACGGACACCGGCGCGCACGGGTCCGCGGAGTCGAGTGCGGTCAACCGTTCCACGGTCGCGTCGGGGTTATGGCGCGGCGAGGTGGGATCCATACACCCGACGAAGTCGCGGGCGAGATAACGCAGCAGCCGTCCGTTGAACTTTTCCATGAACCCGTCGCCCTGCGTATAGACGTTATGGGTGCTGTCATGCCCGGTGGAATTGAAGGCCACCAGCCCGTGACCCATCTTGCGGGTCCACGCGACCGGATGATCCCCCATGCGGCCCATGCCCCAATCAAGACTCCGTTCGTCCAGGGACAGCAATACGTTGACTCGTCCCTCGACGTAGTCCTTCCCCAGGGTGGCCACGGTGTACACCGAATCGCCGAACAGGCGCGGACTGCCGCGAAACCGCCACCATTCGTCTTTCAGGCTTTCAATGGTACGGGGCAACCCCGTGAAGATGTTTCGGGTTTCAGCGGCCCGGATCCCGTGCGCATACCGGGACGGCGGTGGAGCGGGCACGGCACCTCCCTGCGATTCATGCGGAGGAATCTCGCCCTCCGCCACGGAATCGACGTAAATGCGCGCGGCGCTCCCGGCGGGCACATGCTGGTGATACTGGCGCACGACCGCACGCGCCAGAAACCCGCACGTCGTCGTCAAGCCAGGCTCCGCACCCGCGATGTGCGCGTACCGGCTGACATGGCACGTGAGAAACGCCCCCGCCGCGTGAATCATGAGCAAGCCCTTACCTTGCTCGTACACGAACCGTTCAACGGCCGCGGCCGACGGCGAGCCTTCGGGCCCGAGAACGTCCTGATCCCCGTGGGCGAGCACGAGGACGTCGACGCCTTCCAGCACGGAGGGCTGAATATACCCGATGGGGGCTGCGCTGGTATCCAGCCGAAAGCCGTACTGCCTTGACAGGCGGGCCAGCGAAGCGCGCAACGCTTCGCGCCCTTGCCCATGCGCCTGGGCGCGATCATAGAGAAGCACATGACGCAAACCTGCGTGCGGATTCTGTTGATACGCGTTGCCCGGGTCACGGGGAATCATCATTTCGGCGGATGCCGGAGCCGCCAGCGAAACGACGGTGACCAGAACGAAGGCCTTCACCATCACCACAACCACCCCTGCCTTCGCGCACATGCTTCTCATCGACGCCTCCGCTCCATGACCCGAGCCGCGAAGCCCGTGACGACATCAGGCCGGAAGAACATTCTCCATACCGGTATACACGGAATATACGGCCGATGCGGCGAGAATGCCTGCGCTGAAGTTTACGGAGACGTCACAATTTGTTTTTTCCTGATATCCGCCTCGGCCTCGTCCCAGCACTTTTCCACATACGCCTTGATCGCGTTC
>CAYQFG010000205.1:0-1739 GCA_964416695.1 uncultured Bifidobacterium sp. | reverse complement strand
GAACGCGATCAAGGCGTATGTGGAAAAGTGCTGGGACGAGGCCGAGGCGGATATCGCGGCGCGCCAAGAGTAAAGGCGGAGGTAAGGACGATTCGTCGTGCGCGTGCGCCAGGATGTTGAACGCGCGGTCTTTTGCGTTCCGTGGCCGTATATTCCAGAGAGGGTGCCTGGCTGGGGGGCAAGGCAACACGGAGGAGGCACGATGACTGCACGCGTCGAGACGGAGTTCGCAACACAAGAAAAAGTACCGGCTGGATCGACTTTCCCAGGCCCGCTCCTCGTCTTGTCCCTGTCCCTGTTTCTGGTGCCGGTTCCGTCGGTTGAGGCGGAGGTCATGATCCCGCGCAATCCCGACAACGCCTATCAAAAGAGCGCGCACGGCAACCTGCGGCATGTCCTGTTGTACGATAAAGCACCAGGCCATGCGAATGGCCGGAATGCCCTGCGGCGATCTTTGGCTCGCACCGCCCAGCAGTATGGTTTTCGCCTGGACACCTCCCAGGTTTCCGGATACATCAACGACAGTACTTTGGCCGGGGTGGACATCGTGGTGTTCAGCAACGGAGACGCGGATGTGCTCGGCCCGCGCACCTCCGTTGCGACTCTCGCCATGGAGCGCTTTGTTTACGAACAGGGCGGTGCGCTGCTGATGGTACATGCCGCCAACGCATTTTTGGTCTGCGGGTCGAGCCCTTACCAAAACCCGTCACACGGCCCCGAGCCCGCCACGTTCTGCGCTTTTCTGGCGCGCGCCAGTGCCCGGCAATATTACCACCATCAACCCGCGGGCACGCCCGTGACGGTTTACGTCGATTCGGTGGGAGCGGGCGAGATCCCACCGCATGGCAGCCTGGGCGGGACGCCGCCGGTGCCCCCGGCAGCGGTCACGGCGCACGGGATCCGCAACCCGGAAACCCGCAACATTTTCACCGGCCTGCCCCGCACGTGGACGGGGCTCGAGGACGAGTGGTACGAGTTCCGGTTCAGCCCTCGTCTCATTGGCGACATCCCGCATACCGTGGCCCATCTCGACTCCACCGAATACATCGAGGGACAGATCAACGTGCTGCTGTCGATTGACGAGCGCAGCCACGATTGGGGCGGCCAGAGGATGGGCGATCACCCGATTGTCTGGACGCGTAAGATGGGCAAGGGCCTTGCCGCGGTCAACAATGCCGGTCACGACGACGTGTATGTCCAAAACGACAGCGTCATGGAAAAGTTCAACGGGCGCCTTCTCCGTTACCTCGCGCGCGACTTCGTCGGGTGCATGGATCCGGCCTACGCCGAGTACAACCCCGAGGCGTCGGTCACCTTCTTGTCCGCAGGGTTCGACGACCCCGAGCCGTGCAAGACCGCGGTCTCGCTGCGGCCGCGCCTTGAAGCGCACCAGGCAGGCTACGCGGTTCTTGCCGGCGCCGCGCGACGCATCCGTGTGGCGCTCCCGCAGGCGGGGAGGCATGAGATCCGTGTCACGGATGTGAGCGGCGAAACGGTGTTTTCGCGGACGGTGGCGGGGGACGGCACGGCGGTGGAGTCACCCGCGCTGCGCCCGGGCATTTACTTCGTGCGGATCTTGGGTCCTGGAAACGCGCGGCTGGTCGAGAGGGTGGATCTCTACTAGAACAAAACCGCCGCGGCCTCGTCGGCCTTGTACGACGACCGGACCAGCGGGCCGGACTGACACACGCGGATGCCCTGGGCCAGGGCGTAGTCGCGCAGTTCGTTGAATTCTTCGG
>CAYQFG010000204.1:0-1766 GCA_964416695.1 uncultured Bifidobacterium sp. | reverse complement strand
TAACAACTGACATCCTGTACGCCGGAACGTGGGCCCCAGCGGGCTTGCGTTCTTTTTTTGCGTGCATTGTTCAAGAAGGAGGCATGAAATGGCCGAGAAACTGCCCATGAGCAGCGCCGCGTACGACAAGCTGAACGCGGATCTGGAAAAACTTAAAAAGGAAGATCGTCCCGCGATCATCGAGGAAATCTCCGTGGCGCGCGCGCAGGGTGACCTTTCGGAAAACGCCGAATATCACGCCGCCAAGGAAAAGCAGGGCATGATCGAGGACCGCATCCGCGAACTCGAGGACAAGATCGCGCGCGCCGAAATCATCACGGCGGATCCGTCGGAAAGCCCGCACATCATTTTCGGAGCGGTGGTGTCGGTGAAAAATCTCGACACGGGAAAATCCATGGAATACACCTTGGTGGGCTCGGATGAAATCGACCCCCTCAAGGGCAAGATCTCCAGCGCGTCGCCGGTGGGCCAAAGCCTGATCGGCAAAAAGCGCGGCGACATCGTCGTCGCCCAGCTGCCGCGCGGCCCCCTGAAGATGGAGATTCTCGACTTCCGTTGAACCCGGGCTCCCTTCGGACCCCGCCTGAACCGGAAGGGCGCGCCACACGCAGCGCCCTTCCCTCCCCCCCACCTCCCTGCCTCCCCTTTCCACGCCTTTCCACGCCCTGTGGTTTTCATACTTTCGATGCTCACGAAAGCCCACGGGTTCCCCACGTCATGACCGTCTTTGCATTCACAGGTGACGATGAACTCCAGCGCCAGGAGGCATTGGAGGCGGAGGCCGCCCGCTGGGCGGCGGCGGGTGAAGGCTCCGGAGAGGGTGCCGGGGTACGCGAAGTCTACCACGGTGAAGACCTTCAGGCCGCGACCGAGTATTTCCGCGTGGCGGAATCATACCGGACGCAGGACATCTTCGCGGCGCGCAAGCTCATCATCATCCGCAACTTCGAGAAGGTGCGCGCCGAAGGGCGCGACGTCCTCCTGGGCGCGTTCAAAAACGAGGATCCCAACGTGGCGGTGCTCCTCGAAGCCGAGAAGCTCGACGCGCGCCAATCATGGGTGCAGGCGCTCAAAAAGGCCGGAAGGCTTTCGGATTTCAAGCTTCCTTACGGCGACAAAATCCCCGGATGGCTCGTCGAGCGCGCCAAAAAGACCCACGGGCGAACCCTCTCGCTGATGGACGCGCGCCTGCTGCACGAAATCGTCGGCAACGACACGGCCGAACTCGACCACGAGCTGGAAAAACTCGACACCTTTCTGCCCAAGGGCGCCCCGATCACGGCGGAATCCATCCATGGCGTGGTGAGTCCGCTCAAGGTGCACACCATGTTCGAGTACCAGAAGGCCGCCGGCCTGCAGAACATGGCCGCATTCCTGCCGGCCCTGCGCAGCCTGCTCGTCGAGCAGGGCAGCAAGGAGAGCGGCATCGGACCGGCCATCCTGCTGTACAACCACTTCCTGCGCCTGGCCCGCATCCGCGCCATGCTTGACGAAGGCGCGAGCAAACAGGACATCCTCGCCGCCACCAAGGTGAACCCGTTCATTTTCGACAAGGAAGGCTATCTCGAACAGGCGCGCAGACGGTCGCTCGTCCGCTGGAAGAAAGTCCTCGCGCGACTCGCCGCGCTCGAACGGGAAATGAAACAGGGGCGCTACGCGCAACGCTTCGAGATCGAAGTCGCACTGGCCGGCGTGACGATGTAGGCCGAGGCAATAGGACAATGGGACAATAGAACAGTGGAACAGTGGAAGAGCGCTCAATGCAG
>CAYQFG010000203.1:0-1781 GCA_964416695.1 uncultured Bifidobacterium sp. | reverse complement strand
TCCGCGCCTCATATTGCCACGGTCACTTTGGCCGAGATATATTTGCAGCAAGGCCTGAAGGAACAGGCCGCCCAGATTTACCGCCAGTTGCTCGAACGCCAGCCCGAAGACGAATCGGTGCGCGAGCGTCTTCAGGACATCCTTCGGGAGCTTGAGGAACCATGAAACTTTCACCACCGACCCCGACTTCACGGGGAGTGGACGGTACCGGAACCCCGGTCTCCAAAAAGGATTCCAGCATGCAATTCTCCGACGTTTCGAACCTGGTCAAGCTGCTGGACAAAAGCGGCCTCGCGGAACTCCGCTTCAGCGACGGAACCTTCAGCCTCGTCCTGAAAAAGGAATCGAAGCAGGTGACCGTGGCCCAGGCTCCCATCGCCTACGCCGCGGCGCCCGCTCCGGCTCCGGCGGCTGCCGCAGCCCCGGCTCCGGCCGCGGCCTCCGCCGCCGAGAAGACACCCGCCGCGTCGGGCCTGAAGGACGTCACGTCGCCGATGGTCGGCACGTTCTACGCCGCCTCGTCGCCCGGCGCACCCGCCCTGGCCCAGGTCGGAAACACCGTCAAGCCCGGCCAGGTCGTGTGCATCATCGAGGCCATGAAGATCATGAACGAGATCGAATGCGACATTTCGGGTGAAATCGTCGAAGTGTGCGTGGCCAACGAGACCCCGGTCGAGTACGGCACCGTGCTGTTCCGCGTCCGCCCGGCGTAAGGCAAATAATTATTTGCCCGTACACCGGGCGTTGGAGTCTTTGGTGTTCAAGAAAATCCTCATCGCCAACCGCGGCGAAATCGCCCTTCGCGTGATCCGCTCCTGCAAGGAGCTGGGCATCTCCACCGTGGCCGTGCACTCCACGGCCGACGCGCATTCCATGCACGTTTATCAGGCCGATGAAGACATCTGCATCGGCCCGCCGGCCGGCAAGCTCAGCTACCTGAACATGCGCCAGATCCTGGCGGCGGCCGAGCTCACCAACGCCGACGCGATCCACCCCGGCTACGGCTTTCTGTCCGAGAACGCGCGCTTCGCCGAAGTGTGCCGCGACAACAAGGTCACCTTCATCGGGCCGACGCCCGAGGTGATCAACAGCATGGGCGACAAGGCCCAGGCGAAGGCCACCATGCGCAAGGCCGGCGTGCCCACCATTCCCGGCTCCATCGGCCTGGTGGAGACGCTGGAGGACGCGCTGCGGGAGGCGCAGGCCGTGGGATACCCCGTGATCGTGAAGGCCACGGCCGGCGGCGGAGGCCGCGGCATGCGCATGGCCCGCGACGAGGAGGAGCTGAAGAAGCTGTATCCCGTGGCGACCTCCGAAGCCCAGATGGCCTTCGGCAACGGCAGCCTGTACCTGGAGCGCTACTTCACGCATCCGCGCCACGTCGAGATCCAGTTGATCGGCGACCAGCACGGCAACATGGTGCACCTTGGCGAGCGCGACTGCTCGGTGCAGCGTCGCCACCAGAAGCTGATCGAGGAAAGCCCCAGCCCGGCGGTGACGCCGGAGATCCGCGCCCGCATGGGCGAGGTGGCCGTGAAGGGCGCCCTCGAGGCCGGTTACTACAACGCCGGCACCATCGAGTTCCTCTACGACACGGACAACTCGTTCTACTTCATGGAAATGAACACGCGCATCCAGGTGGAGCACCCGGTGACCGAAGCCGTCACGGGCGTCGACCTGATCCGCGCGCAGATCCAGGTGGCGGCGGGCGAGAAGCTGCCGTTCAGGCAGGAGGACATCCGGTTCGACGGCCACTCCATCGAGTGCCGCATCAACGCCGA
>CAYQFG010000202.1:0-1804 GCA_964416695.1 uncultured Bifidobacterium sp. | reverse complement strand
AGCCTTGAGGCAGCCCTAGGGCCCACCGCATACCCGCCGGGTCTTCGGCGTTCGTCCCCGCGCTTTCCCCCCAACAAATCCCCCCTTCCCTGCATTGAGAAGCGCGAGGTGGACGCCGCACCCGAAATCCAACCCGAACCGCTAACCCGAACCCTGCGTTTCCTACCTTTCCCCGTCCCCATGACCCTCGAAGAAGAAATCCTCCGCCGCCGCACGTTCGCCATCGTCAGCCACCCTGACGCCGGTAAAACCACCATCACCGAAAAATTCCTGTGGTTCGGCGGCGCGATCCGCGAGGCGGGCCATGTGCGCGCCAAAACGGGCAAGAAGTTCACCACGTCTGACTGGATGAAGATCGAGCAGCAGCGCGGCATTTCCGTGTCGTCGTCGGTGCTGTCGTTTCCTTACGGCGGTTGTCAGATCAACCTCGTCGACACCCCCGGTCACCAGGACTTCTCCGAGGACACCTACCGCGCGCTGACCGCCGTGGACTCGGCCCTCGTATTGATCGACTCCGCCAAGGGCGTCGAAGTGCAGACGATGAAGCTGATGGAGGTTTGCCGCATGCGCAAGACCCCCATCACGGTGTTCATGAACAAGATGGACCGCGACGCGCTCGATCCGCTCGCGCTGATGGATGAAGTCGAGCGCGTGCTGGGCGTCCAGTGCGCCCCGCGCACGCTGCCCATCGGCAGCGGCAAGGCGTTCCAGGGCGTGTATTCCTTCATCGACGACACCGTCCATCTGTTCCGTCCCGATGAAGAGGAAAACGCCGCGGCCGGCGACACGAAGCTCGCCGGCAACCAGGGCAACATCCGCAAGGTGTCGGGCATTCACGATCCGAAACTGGACGAGTGGTTCGACGCGAAGTACCTGCGCGAATTCCGCGACCAGGCCGAGCTCGCGCTGGGGGCGATGCCCGAGTTCGATCACGGGAAATATCTGCGCGGGGAGCAGGCGCCCGTGTACTTCGGATCCGGCATCGCGAACTTCGGCGTGAAGCATTTGCTCGACAGCTTCGTGGCGGTCGCGCCGCCGCCGTTGCCGCGCGTGGCGCGCGAGCGCACCGTGCAGGCCACGGAGCCGAAGTTCACCGGCTTCGTCTTCAAGATCCAGGCCAACACCGACCCCAAGCATCGCGACCGCATCGCGTTCATCCGCATCTGCTCGGGCAAGTTCGAACGCGGCGGCCGCGTGACGCACGTGCGCACGGGGCGTCCCGTGCGCCTGGCCGCGCCCACGTCCATGATGGCCAACGATCGCGAAGTCCTTGAGACCGCGTATGCGGGCGACATCATCGGCATTCACGATCCCGGCCTGTACAGCATCAGCGACACGCTGTCGGAAACCGAGACGGTCAACTTCGAGGGCATCCCCGACTTCGCGCCCGAGCATTTCTCCAAGGTGTATCTCGCCGACCCCCTCAAGAGCAAGCAGTTGCAGCAGGGCCTGCGCCAACTTTCGGAGGAAGGTGCGACGCAGTTGTTTTACCCGCTCAGCGGCCCCATTCCCGTGCTGGGTGTGGTGGGCGTGCTGCAGTTCGACGTGATCAAGTTCCGCATCGAAGAAGAGTACGGTGCGAAATGCCGTTTCGAAGGCGCGAACATCTGGCAGGCCCGCTGGGTGACCGCGGACGACGACGCCGGGTCCGTCGCGGAACTGGCGGCCTTCCGCGCCGAGCACGTGTTCGACCTCTCCACCGACAAGGCCGACAACCTCGTGTACCTGTGCCCCAACGAGTTCCGCCTGCAGACCGTGCAGAAAAACTATCCGAAGCTGCGGTTCGACAAGTTCCGGGTGGGGT
>CAYQFG010000201.1:0-1831 GCA_964416695.1 uncultured Bifidobacterium sp. | reverse complement strand
CTTGTCGGGCATTCCCGACGGCACCGGCGGCTTCCAGACGCTGGAGCCGGTGCGTTTCGCCGGCTTCGACCTCCCGGTCACCCGCGTGCGCTTCGGCGTGACCTTCGGCCTTTACAACGGCCTGCTGGGCGACCGCGTTCATCCCGCGCGCCGCGACAACCGCCACCCCCTCAACCCGGTGTCACCCTTTGCCGTCACCCGTTAAGCGCAAGGCCGTACCCCGAACGCGTGTGAAGGGGGCGGGAGCAGGCGCCAGCCGCGCGGCGGGAACATCCCTGTCGACGCCCGCCCCGCCGCGCGGCTGGGCCTGGGTGAACGGGCGCGTCGTCCGCGCCGACAAGGCGTCGATCTCCGTGTTCGACCGCGGGCTCGTCCTCGGGGACGGGTTGTTCGAAACCCTCCGCGCCCGGGACGGAAAGCCCGAGTTTCTGACCCTGCACTACCGCCGGATGACGCGTTCCGCGCGCCGCCTGCGCATCGCCGTCCCCGTCACCGAGGCGGCGCTCAAGGACATCATCGCCACCTTGTGCCGCAAGAGCCGCATGAACGACGTGGCGGTGCGCATCACGCTCACGCGCGGCCGCTACTTCGGCGGTCTGTCGATCGACCCCACCGTGCCGCCGTCGCTGATCATCACCGTCACGCCCGTCCCTCCGGTCGCCCCGGACGTGCGGACGCGGGGGGTGAAGGTCGCCATCTCCTCGATCAACAAGGCGGCCGCCTCCGGTCTGGACCCGCGCGTGAAGTCCATCAACTACCTGGCCAACATCTTCGCCAAGGCGGAGGGCGATGCGCGCGGCGCCTACGAGGCCATCCTGCTGGGCGCGCGCGGTGAAATCGCGGAGCTGTCGACCTCGAGTTTCTTCTGCGTGCTCCGCGAGCGGGTGAACGGGACGGTCCGCGACGTGGTGGTCACGCCGCCCATCGACACCGGCATTCTCCCCGGCATCACACGACAGGTGCTGATCCGGGAGATGAAGCGCGCGCGCATTCCCTTCCGCGAGGGGGAACTGTTCCCGCGCGACGGCGCCCGGATGAGCGAAGCGTTTTTGTGCTCGTCGGTGCGCGGCCCGGTGCCGATCGTGAAAATCGAGAAGACGAGGATCGGCACCGGAAAGCCCGGCCCCGTGTTCGCGCGGTTGCTGGAGCTTTACGAGCAGGCCTGCGCCCGGGAGACCGGGGCCGGAAAACCTCCGCGCCCAACCTAATTTTCAGGTCATGGACTGGAAATCGACCGAACTCCGCGTGCGCGCGCCGCGCCGCGGACTGCACGACATCACACCCGAAGTCAAAAACGCCCTCGCGACCTTCGGCATGCGCGAAGGCATGCTCTTTCTGTTCCTGAAGCACACCAGCGCCTCGCTGTGCATCAGCGAAAACTGGGATCCGACCGCCAGGCGCGACCTCGAAGCCTTTCTCGACCGCCTCGCGCCCGACGGCGAGCCCTGGCATGCCCACACCCTCGAAGGCGAAGACGATTCGTCGTCGCACATGAAGTCCATCGTCACGGGCGTGCAGCTGAGCATCCCGGTCGCGGAAGGCGCGATGATGCTCGGCACCTGGCAAGGCATCTACCTCTGCGAGCATCGCACGCATCCCGAGACACGCACCGTGCTCGTCCGCGCGCTGGTCGCGGCCTGACCCTCCCCAACCGCCCGAACCCGCCCTCTCCCCGGCCCCGGCCCCCGATGACGGGGCTTTTGGCGACGGTTTTCCCGCACTTGTCTCCGGGAGTTTACGCGTCGGGCCCTGAAAGTTCTAACTTGTCCCTCTCTCCGGGCACCAGTAGCTCAGCTGGATAGAGCGTCGCCCTCCGAAGGCGAAGGTCACA
>CAYQFG010000200.1:0-1859 GCA_964416695.1 uncultured Bifidobacterium sp. | reverse complement strand
CCCCCGTTGCTCCAGCGCTTCACGGACGATTCGTGAACACGCAGCAAAAGAGCGGCCTGGGAAGACGTCAGGGCGTTCAGGGTGATGTCAGGCAGATCATTCATCTGCCTCATAATATCGGTAAATCCCGGCGGAAGGCGGGACATCACGCGGCGATTTCCGTTCAACCACGGAAATAAAACGTTTCAGGTCCGCATGCGGGGAGAATCAGCGTGAAAGCGCGAAACCGTTCGGAAGGGAACCCGGAGCGAAAACCGGGAGAAGGGGTGGTTGAGGCCGCTCCGCCTCCTGGTGCGGCTATCCGGCGCGGGGGCGCCGTTTCTTGCGGAGCGGCGGGTTGATCAAGGCCTGCTCCGCATCCGTGAGCGGATGGCTCGCGAGCAGGTCGGGACGGCGTTCCCGCGTCAAGCGCAGGCTTTCCAGGGTGCGCCACGTCCCGATGTTCGCATGATGCCCCGACAACAACACGTCGGGAACGGCGCGGC
The DNA here is from genome assembly GCA_964416695.1 of uncultured Bifidobacterium sp. Taxonomy (GTDB): domain Bacteria; phylum Fibrobacterota; class Fibrobacteria; order UBA11236; family UBA11236; genus UBA11236. The sequence continues at coordinate 1,374 of CAYQFG010000200.1, read as the reverse complement.
CTTCGAACAGGGCCGGGCGTGTATACACCGGCCATCCCAGGCGGCCGGGCAGCGCGTGCGAATCCGTATCGGCCGAATCGATGTCGCCCAGAACGCCCGGCAGGAGACGCGCGATGGCATCGATCAGCACCATGGCCGGCAATTCTCCGCCGGACAACACGTAGTCGCCGATGCTGATCTCTTCGTCGACGCAGGTCTCGAGAAAGCGCTGGTCCACCCCCTTGTAGTGGCCGCACACGATCACCATGTGAGGCAGCCCTGAAAGTTCCGCCGCGCGACGCTGGGTCAGCAACGCTCCCTGCGCGCTCATGTACACCACATGCGGTTTCGCCGGGGCGGGCGCACGCTCCCGCACGGCCTGCAGGGCGTCCCGCAGCGGCTCGGGCCGGAGCACCATGCCCGCCTCGCCGCCGTACGGCGCATCGTCGACCTGACCGTGCTTGTTCACCGCATGCTGGCGCAGCTGGTAGGTGTCGAGCGTGAGGGCCCCCGAGGTTTGGGCACGTCCGGGGATGCTCGCCTTGAGGGCGTCAAAGACTTCGGGGAACAAGGTGATGACGTCGATGCGCATGCAGGCCCGGAAAGACGAGGTGAACTGTCGAGGAAGGTAAAGGATCGGCGAGGGGACGGTCACGCGGTGCGGCCCGCATCGCGGGCGACGCGTCAGAAGACGATTCCGCGCAACCCGGAGAGGTCCATGTGCACGATCCGTGCGGTCTTGTCGATTTTGGGCACGAAGTGGTTGTTCCACGGGACGAGGATCTCGCCGCTTGCTGTCCGGACCGCCAGATATTCGGTGGGCCCGGCTTCGCGCACTTCGATGATTTCACCAATGTCGTCGCCGTTTTCGTCACGGGCCCTCATGCCGGGCAGTTCGGAGAAATACACCATGCCCTCAGGCAGTTCGAGACGCTCCGCCGAGTCGATGAGAAGCTCCTGGCCACACAGAGGGTTCAAGGCTTCGGGTGTCCGGTAGCCTTCGAACTTGAGATACCAGAACTGGGAGTCCGCCCGCGTGGCGCGCACCGCCAGCTCCGTGATCTCCCCCTTGCGGTTGCGCGCAAACACGCGCTTCAGACTTTCGTGGCGGTCGAAATCAAAGGTCTCGGGGCGGACCTTCATGTCACCCAGCAAACCATGGGGTTTTTGCAGCACGCCGACGAGGGTGTAATCCGTGGGAAGGGTCATGCCTCCAAGATAGGATTTTGCCTCCATCCCCATCGCGTCGACTCACACCCCCACGCGCTTCCCATCGCGCGCCGCCCTCTTCAGCCGCTCCCGTTCGTTCACTCCGGCTCACCGCTTCTCACCACGCCCCTCCTGGCCCCTTCGCCTCCTGGCCCCTGCGCCTCTTGCCCTCTGGGTCTCTTGTTC
>CAYQFG010000199.1:0-1933 GCA_964416695.1 uncultured Bifidobacterium sp. | reverse complement strand
AGGCCGAGCTCGCGTTCGCCGGTGGCATCCAGACCGCGGCGCGCGATGTCGATGGCGTCGTCGCCATTGAGCTCGCGGTTGGGGCGGTACCAGTAGCCGGCCTGGCAGAAGCGGCACCCTTGGGTGCAGCCGCGCATGACTTCGACCGAAAAGCGGTCATGCACGAGGTTCATGTGCGGGACGAGGTTTTTGGTGGGGTAGTCGGCGGGGTCGAGTTTGTCCACCCAGTTGCGTCGCACGCTCTTGGCGCGCAGGTACGGGCCCTGCGAGCCTTCGACCACGGGGACAATTTCACCGCGCGCATTGGTGGTGACGTCGAGCAAAGCGGGCACGTAGATGCCGCGCCATTCGGAGACTTCGCGCAGGATTTCGGCGCGCGTCTTGCCCGCGCGACGGCCTTCGGCGAAGTGCCGCACCAGTCGGGGCGCGAGGCCTTCGCCGTCGCCGATGACGAACAGGTCGAAGAAGTCGGCGACGGGTTCGGGGTTGGCCATGCAGGGGCCGCCGCCGATCACGAAGGGCTCGAATTCACCGCGGTCGCGGGTGAAGGCGGTGACGCCGCCGAGTTCGAGGACGTACGGGACGTTGGTGTAGTTGAGTTCGGTCTGCAGCGAGATGCCGACGGCCGTGAATTCCGAAATGGCCCGGTACGACTCGAGCGTGTACAGGGGGATGCCGGCGGCGCGGAGCTGCTCGCCCATGTCGGGCATGGGGGCGAAGCTGCGCTCGGCGGCGAGGTCGGCTTCGCGGTTGAAGAGGTGGTACAGCACCTTGGTGCCGTTGTGCGACATGCCGATTTCGTAGGCGTCGGGGAACACCAGGGCGATGGAGGCGGTGACGGCGGCGGGATCCTTGACGACCTGGTTGGCTTCGCCGCCGAGGTAGCGTCCGGGGTTTTGGACTTTGGGGAGGATGCGCGGCAGCGCGGCGCGGATTTCTTCCGGAGTGGCGGAAGGGGTGGAAACGGTGCCGGCGGTATTGGACGTCATGTGGAATCCTCGATCCTGCAAGGGGTTGTCCCGTAAGGAATTGGCCCTTCGGAGGGTGGAGGGGGAAAGGTAGCCACTCTATAAGGTGCGGATAGAGGTGCGGATTCGGCTTAAAAACGGTTTATGGCGGGTTCAGGCGGCATTTTGGGCGTACGTGTGGGGTGACGTGCAGAAAGGGTTTTGGGGGTGGAGCACGCCCCGGGCCTGGAGCAGGCCCCGGAGCGTGGGTGCGGGTGGGCATGTGTGGGATGAGAACGGCTAGATTGCAACGTTTTACCGGTTGGTTGGGCATCCACTCCCTGGAATGCGGGAAGTGGGGAAGGAGGGGCCATGATCCTGGAAAACAAACTGGGCATCAACGATCAGGTGGAGCTGGCTCGAGCCGAAGAAAAGATCAGCAAGCAGAAGGCCAGGGAGCTGTTCGATTCCGGTTCCATCGACACGGTTGAGGTGGGCACCTTCGCGGGGTTGGCGTTCATTCACGCGTGGCTGTTCGGAGATATTTACGGTTTTGCAGGCAAGGTGCGCGAGGTGAACATCGCTAAGGGCGGTTTCCGTTTTGCGCCGCTGATGTATCTGGATGCGGCGCTGCAGCGGATTGACGTGATGCCGCAGGGCACGTTCGATGAGATCGTCGAAAAGTATGTGGAGATGAACATCGCTCACCCGTTCCGCGAAGGCAATGGTCGCGCGACGCGCATCTGGCTCGATCTGATGCTGAAGAAGGGGATCGCGAAAGTGGTGGACTGGAACCGGGTGGACAAGGACGAGTACTTGTCGGCGATGCAGCGGAGCGTGGTGAAGGATATCGAGATCAAGCACGTGCTGAAGCAGGCGCTCACGGATCGCGTGAACGACCGGACGTTGTTCATGAAGGGGATTGATGTGAGCTATTACTACGAAGGGTATAGCACGTTCAGGACGGAGGAGTTGTAGGGGGTGGG
>CAYQFG010000198.1:0-1971 GCA_964416695.1 uncultured Bifidobacterium sp. | reverse complement strand
GCCACGATCTCGCGCAGCACCGATTCCGGATACACCATGCCCGTGGGGTTGTCGGGATTGATGATCAGGATCCCCACGATGCCGGGGTTGTACTTGATCTTGTTCCGCAACTCTTCCATGTCCGGATACCAGTGGTTCTCCGGATCGAGTCGGTACGTGATGGGCGCCTGTCCCGCGTGCCCGCCCTCGGCCGAGCTGTGCGTGGAGTACGCGGGGGACGGGCCGATCACGCGCGCGCCGGGATCGAGATACTGGTACACCTTGCTGATCGCGTCACCCACGCCGTTGCAGAACAGGAAATCGTCCGGAGTGACCTGCACGCCGCCGAGGGCGTTCGTGCGCGCGGTCAGAAACTCGCGGGTGGCCAGCACGCCCTTGGTGGGGCAGTAGCCGTAGCTTTTCGAATCCATCGCCAGATCGGCGACGATGCGCTTCATCCACTCGGGAATCGGCGTTCCTTTCTGCACCGGATCGCCGATGTTCTCCCAGAAAATCTCAACGCCTTCCTTCTGGAAAAGCAGGGCCTTTTTCACGATTTCCCGGATTTCGTAGACAAGTTCGGTCGCGCCCGGGTGCAGCAAATTGCGTCTCATAGTCCCTCATATTTAGAAAACGGGGTGGGGGAAAGGGACTGCGTCCGGTGCGCCGGGTGAAGGGAAACATTGCGCTCCCCCGAGCACCCGGCGGAAGCGCATCGGGGGCCCTCCCCGTGGCGGTGCGGACGGGGCGAAGCGCGTTCGGCTTCCGCCCGTCGGGAGGCGCGCTTCGCAGGGGCCGGGCCGTCGATGATCGGCTCCGGCCCCGAATGCGGCGCGATGGCGGGCGGGCCACGTATATTTCGCGCATGCCCGCTTCCGCCCCTTCCCTTCCCGCGCGCGTCCGTCTCGAAATCCGTCTGGCGGCCATCCGCCGCAACTTCGTCCGCATCGCCAGGGTCGTCAAACCCGCCCAGGTGATGGCCGTCCTCAAGGCCGATGCCTACGGACTGGGCATGATGCCCATCGCCACGTTGCTGGCTGAAGCGGGGGCCGACCGCTTCGGCGTCGCCGAAGCGTCCGAAGCGGTGGCCCTCAAGAAAAAGTTTCCGCGCCATCCGGTGCAAATCCTCAGCGGATTGCTGGAACATGAGGTGGCGCCGTGCGTTCGGTATGACATCATCTGTCCGGTATCGGATGAGGCCATGGCCCGGGTGCTGTCGCGGGAAGCCGTGGCCCGGCGCAAAACCGTGACCATCCACATCAAGGTGGATACCGGCATGGGACGGTTGGGGATCCCCCATGCCGAGGCCTTCGAGGCCATCCGCCGCATTGCGAAACTGCCCGGCCTCACGCTCGAGGGGATCTGCTCCCACTTCGCGTCCGCCAACCTGCCGCGCAACGGCCAGACCCGGGAGCAGATCCGTCGCTTCCGGATGCTGCTCGACGCGCTGAAGGCGGCAGGCATCGAATTTCCGCTGGTGCACATGGCCAACTCCGACGGCATCAACAATTTTCCTGAGGCGTGGTTCAACCTGGTGAGAACCGGCATCAACCTGTACGGCGTGTTCGACCTGCAGGGCAACCGGGCGTACCACCTGGTGCCTTCACTGACCCTGAGCACCACGCTCCTGCAGAAACGCCTGCTCCCCGCCGGCTCCACGATCGGTTACGGCGGCACGCACACGTTGTTTCGTGACACCTGGGTCGGAACCATTCCCGTCGGCTATGCCGATGGCGTGCCGCTCGCGGCCAGCAACAGCGGACGCGTCCTCATCCGCGGCCAGGAATGTCCCGTCATCGGTCGCGTCTCGATGGACTACATCACGGTCGACCTGACCGCCTGTCCGAAGGCCCGGGTAGGGGACAAGGTCATCCTTGTGGGCAAATCCGGGGACAAGGAGTTCACCATCGAGGACTGGGCCCGCATCAAGCAAACGCACCCTTATGACATCATCTGCTCGCTGGGCAAACGGGTGGAACGGGTGTACGTGGG
>CAYQFG010000197.1:0-1989 GCA_964416695.1 uncultured Bifidobacterium sp. | reverse complement strand
CCGGTCAGGCCTTGGCCAGCAGGGTTCCCAGATCGGCCTTGAAACCCTTGGGCACCACGGCGGCGGACGCCCAGGTGTCGGGACGGAGGTATAGCCGCGCGCAGCGCAGGATGTCGGCGCGCGTGACCGCGTCGACCTTTTCCAGGATTTTTTCGGGAGTCTCCTCCCAGCGGTCGCCCAGGACGCGGCGCGCGAGGCCCGACATGCGCGAACCCGTGGACTCAAGGCTCAACAGGATGCTGCCCTTGATGTTGGCCTTGGCCCGCCGCAGATCCGTGGTGGACAGGCCTTCTTCGCGGACGCGCGCGAGCTCTCGGCCCGCCTCGCGGATGGCCTTTGCGACCTGGGCGGGGTCTGTGGCGAATCCGATGCCGAAGACGCCCTCCCGCGACATGAACTCCGGCATGGTGTAAATGCTGTAGACGAGGCCGTGGGTTTCGCGGATGTTCTGGAACAGCCGTGAGCTCATGCCGTCGCCGAGCACGCAATGCAGGAGCAGCAGGGGGTAACGGTCGGCGGCACGGGCGGCGCATCCTTCGCCCCCGATGAGCACGGTGGCCTGCTGGACGTCCCGGGCCTGCATGACGTGCTTTGCGGAGAACGTGGCGGGCAAGCGGCTGAGGGGCGCGCGGCCGGCACGGCCGCGTGCGGCGGAAGGCGGGGTCTCCCCATGCTGCGGCCGCATGGATCCCAGACGGAAATGCCGCCGCACCCGGGCCACGACTTCGTCGTGGTCCACGCGCCCTACGGCGATCACGGCTGCGGGGGTTGCGCCGCGGGCGGCATCCCGGTGACCGCGGAGGAGGTCGGCATTGAGGGTGCGCACGCTTTTCTCGGTGCCGGCGATGGGACGGCCCAGGGCGTGGGTTCCGAACGAGGCGCGGGAAAACAGTTCGTGCACCAGGTCGTCGGGAGAGTCGTTGACGCTGCGGATCTCTTCGATCACCACGTCTTTTTCCTTGCGGATATCTTCGGCATCGAACTTGCCGTTGAACACCATGTCGAGCAACACGTCCAGCGCGCCGTCCGATTCGCTGTCAACCACCTTGCCGTAAAAGCAGGTCTGCTCCTTCGACGTCCAGGCGTTCACCTGGCCACCGGTGGCCTCGAAACGGCGCACGATGTCGAGGGGGCCGCGGCGCGGCGTCCCCTTGAAGACCATGTGTTCGAAGAAGTGGGCGAGTCCGTTCGCGCCGGGCTGTTCGTCCCGCGACCCGGTATCGAGATACACGCCGAGACTGGCCGAACGGACATGGGGCAGGGTTTCCGTCGCGACCCACAGACCGTTCTCGAGCAGGGTGCGCTTCGGGGCTTTGGGAGTGTTCGATGCAGCCATATGTTTCTGTGGGTTCCGTGCGGCCAGAGGCCGCAGAGGTCAGTGACGCCGCGCCTGTCCGCGGAAGGGCGCGCCGTCGTCGTGAGCCCTGGCGTCCTCCCGGGAGGGAGACAAACAGGATACAAAAAAGCCCCGCACCCTTCGTTGCCGTCAGGGTACGGGGCCATGGAATCGTCACGCGGCCCGGCCTGCGGCCGGATGACTCCGTGACTGCATCGCTCGGCGGGCAGTCACGGAAGGCCCCGCTTATTCGCCCTGCTGCAGCAGCGCCTTGCGGCTGAGCTTGATCTTGCCCGTGGGGTCGACGCCGATGCACTTGACTTCGATTTCGTCGCCCATCGAGAGCACGTCCTCGACCTTCTCGACGCGCTGGGGAGCCAGCTCGGAGATGTGCACCAGGCCTTCCTTGCCCGGGAGGATTTCCACAAACGCGCCGAAGGTGGTGATGCCCTTGACCTTGCCGCTGTACACCTTGCCCACTTCGGCTTCGGCGAACAGTTCGTTGATCATCTTCAGGGCCAGCAGCGCGTTGCCGCGGTGCGGGGCCGAGATGGTCACCATGCCGGTGTCGGTCACGTCGACCGTCGCGCCGGAGGTCTCCTGGATGCCGCGGATGATCTTGCCGCCGGGGCCGATGAGTTCCTTGATCTTCT
>CAYQFG010000196.1:0-2043 GCA_964416695.1 uncultured Bifidobacterium sp. | reverse complement strand
CGGTCTTCGCGGTCTTCGCGGTCTTCGCGGTCTTCGCGGAAACGTTCTTCTTGTTCTTGGAGGACATGTCACTTCCCGGGATAATGAGAAAAAAGGCTCTTGAAAAAATCGGACCAGTCGTCCGTCACAAAGTCGCGGAACTCCCCCGCGTCGAAATACACGCCATGCCCGCGGGGGCACAGGTCATAATGGATGTGATGCTGATAGGCGTCAAAGCGCGTTTCCAGCGGCACGGAGCACCGGGGACACGTGGGTCCCGGCGCGGGAGCCGGCGTCTCGCCGGTCGTGCCGCCCGTGCCGCGCCCGGCCCCCTCCATGGTTCCGGCGGCGCGAACCGGGTCCACCACGGCGCCGCCGCCCGCCCGTTTCAACTCCAGATGTTCCACCCCGTCGAACCACAACCCGCCGCACGCCGTGCAACGGTCCACTGTGATTCCGGCGTGCTCCACCCCCACCATCGCGCTCCGGCATTTGGGACATCGCATGTAAACCTCCGGGCTGGAAAGGATCCCGACCGCGGCACCGGCGATGCGTCCCTGCGCTCCGGTCTTCGCCCGCGTGCCGCCGGATCCCTGGGTGCCTAGCGCTTCGGGTTCAGCAGGCTCCTGAAGAAATCACCGAGGTCTTCCTTCACGTAGTCGCGGAATTCACCCGCGTCGAAGTACACGCCATGGCGATCGGGACACACGTCATACCGGATGTGCGACTGGTACGGATCGACCTGCGCGGTCATCGCCTGCCCGCACCGCGGACACGGCACGTCGCCAAGCATATCGTGTTCCTTGCCCACCTTGGCCGAACCCGTATCAATCGCCTCCGAACCGGAGACTTTCTTGAGGTCGCGATGCTCCGTCCCGTCGAACCAGATTCCCTGGCAGGCCTTGCAGCGGTCCACGGTCACGTTGGAAAATTCGACGGGCTCCATCGGGGAATTGCATTTGGGACAGGTCAGGGACATGGCAGCTCCGGAAACGGTGAATTCAGGGGGCGGGATGCCGCCACCGGCTATCCCTGCAATCTTAAAAAATGGTGGCGGGGGCGGGGCGCAAAGTCCGGGCGGACGGCCTCCGCGCCCCAGGGAAACGGGGGCATCCAGCGCCCGCCGTCTGTCTATATTCCTCTCACACCCGGTCCCGAGGATCACCACGTGCTGTCGGAAGAGCATCAAAACATGATGCTGGCCTACCTCTCAGGCCTGCGACGCGGCGCGCGCCTGCGCTCGCTCGACGATCTGGCCGCGCTGCCCGCGCGGGACCTGCTGCTGCTCGCACGCAAGGTGGACGACGCCGCGCTCGGGATCTTCATCCAGCTGCTGAAGTCCGCCGGCGAAGGCCGCGCCCTGTTCGCCAAACTCATGGGCGACCACGAGGAGGACAACCGTCCGCTGGTCGAGGCGTTTTTCGACCGCTACTACCGTTCCGTGCTGGCCTCCGCGGACGAAAGCCCTCCGTGCAACCCGCTGGAGCTTTACCTGCCCGCGCACGCGCTCGACGACCTCGCCTTTGTCCAAAGCCGTCAGGCCTTCTTTCTGAGACAACCCTGTGCCGTCATCAACGAATATCTCGACGGCCTCTTTCCCCGCCCCGACGCTCCCCACGCGTTTCAGCCGGACGAACTGGACGCCGCGTGGGCCTATTTCTGGGACAGGGTGATTTCCCGCTGAGAATGGAGGCGCCATGAACAGGTCACGCTTCTCCGCATCAGGAATCGCCTCCGGGCCGGAGCGCACCGCATCCCGCAGCGCGCCGCGCAAGGAAACCCTCATTGAAGGAGAAGCCGAAACCGCTCCCGAAACCCGCAGCGTGCGCGACTGCAAGGTGGTGTTGTTCAACGATGAAGAACACACGTACGACTACGTGGTCGAGATGCTCACGCACGCTTGCGGCCTCGCACGCATGGAAGCGTTCCGTTGCGCGGTGGAGGTCGACCTCACGGGACGCACCGTCGTCTTCTACGGCTCCCGCGCTGCCTGCGTCCACGTGGCGGACAAGATCCGCGCGTACGGCCCCGACCACCGCCTGCCGCAAAGCATGACGTCGATGA
>CAYQFG010000195.1:0-2074 GCA_964416695.1 uncultured Bifidobacterium sp. | reverse complement strand
GCCTGCTTCTGGATGTCTTCGGGGGACATGCCTTCGAGGCCGGGGAACTGCTGCTGGGCCGCGTCGATCATGTCGGGCGTGATGGTCATACCCGACTCGAGCGCCTGTTGGGCCTGCTGCATTTGCTGGGCGCTGGGCAACTGGGCCGCCACGCCGGACGGCAAGGCCAGCAACACGCCGCATGCGAACAGGGAGGAGGCAACGAACCGCACGGCCGAAGAGGGGAACAGCGTGAACATCAGTAGATACAGCTCCAGTCTCCCGCGCGCAGGGCGGAAGGGGTGAACCCCGGACTCATCGAGAAGAGGCCGAAGCAGGCGAACAGTCCCCGGCCCGGGAATTTAACCGGATCGACAGGGCGAGTCAATGAAACCATCGTGAACAGAGTGAACAGAGGGGCCAGCCATCCACGAAGGCGTCAGTGGTACACGGAGAGATACAGCACGGCGGCCCACAGGGGGAGCATGACCGCGCTGAACCAGGCCATATAACGCACGAAGGTGGCGCGCACCAAAGAGCGGTGGTGGGCCGAAGCCCGGGTGAGGGTGAAGTTCAGCGCCTCGGGTTTGAGCGGAAAGGGCAGGATATCGTGCGCGCCCCACAGCAGGTAGCGCGAGGCTTCGTTCACCTGCGGGCCGGCGGCCACCAGCACGATGGCGTTGTCGCGCACCATGCCGAAAAAACGGAAAAAGCGTTCCGGGAACCCGTTGATGGCCTCGGCATCCACGATCACCAGCGCCTGCTTCTGCCCGCGGAAGGCGCGGATCCCGTCGTCCCGCGTTTCGCAATGCTCCACCCGGTATCCGTATCCGCTCAGCACGTTCTGCAATTCGGGGTCCGCCACGCGCCGGCCGATCAGCAACGCCCGGCCTGGTTTATGCCCTTTGTCCGCCATCAGAAGCTGCCGCTCATGGGGGCCGGGGCCCGGGTGGTCTCCGCGGCCGCCGGGGCCGGGGCCGCTGCCGCCGGGTCAGCCGCTGCCCGGGCGTCCGCCGCGGCGGGTTGCGTCATCACGGGTTCGGCGCTGCTGAACAGTTCATAATAACGGGCATACTCGACCTTGCGGGCCACCTGGGCTTCGTTCCCGAAAATCCAGCCGCGCAGCACGGGGCCCAGAATGCCGCGGCGCAGGAAGCCCAGGCGGTTCAGCACGACCGCCACCGCCAGCAACAGGTAGGCCGCCACCGCCAGCTGCCCGACGCCCGACACCCGCGGCAACACCACCGCCGCGGCGGTGAAGCCCGAGGCCAGCACCATCAGCAGGCCCGTGGCCTGGATGTGCGACAACCCGGAGTACACCAGACGATGATGCAGATGGCCGTTGTCGGCCTTGAACATGCTGGTGACGCGACGGCCCAGGTGCTGGTTGCGCGCCCTCAGGAAACGGCGCGCCATGGCCACGCTCAGGTCGAGGATGGGATACCCCGCCAGCAGCAGGGGCACCAGCAGGCTCTCCCCCACCGACGGCAGGCTGTGGATGCGCAAGGTCAGGATGCCCAGCATCACGCCCAGAAACTGCGACCCGGTGTCGCCCAGAAAGATCTTGCGGCGGCGCTGCAGGTTGTAATACAGAAAGCCGATGATCGCGCCCGCAAGCGCCACGCACACGCCCAGCGGATTGGGCGCCCCGGCCGCGTACGACAACGCCGCCACGCCCGCGAAGCCCGCCATCGCCACGCTCGCGGCCAGACCGTCGATGCCGTCGATGATGTTCATCGCGTTCATCAGCCCCACCAGCCAGAACGCGGAGAGTACCGGGCCCATGCCGTACAGGGCGATTTCGTACCCGAACAGCGTCACGTTCTCAAAGTACAGGCCGAACACGCTGACGATCACGCCGGCCAGCAGGAACTGCAAGGCGAACTTCGCCTTGTAGCCCAGGTTCAGCACGTCGTCCAGCGTGCCGGACACCAGCAGGAACAGGCTGGCGAAAATGATGGAGGACAGGAAGCGCGGCGAGGGATACCACAGGTGGAACACCTGCGCCACCGCCAGCAGGATGAGGAAGGTGAGCACGATGCCCAGGCCGCCGAGGCGCGGGATCACGGTCTGGTGCACCTTGCGGTGACCGGGC
>CAYQFG010000194.1:0-2127 GCA_964416695.1 uncultured Bifidobacterium sp. | reverse complement strand
TCCTGGATGCCGCGGATGATCTTGCCGCCGGGGCCGATGAGTTCCTTGATCTTCTCGACCGGAATCTGGCGCTGCAGGATGGCGGGCGCGTTCTTCGACAGGTCACGCGCGGCCGGAAGGGCCTCGTTCATCTTGCCGAGGATGTGCAGACGGCCGGCCTTGGCCTGCGTCAGCGCCTCGTTCATCATCTCGGCGGTGATGCCGCGGAGCTTGATGTCCATCTGGAAGGACGTGATGCCCTTCTCGGTCCCGCAGACCTTGAAGTCCATGTCACCGAGGTGGTCTTCGGTGCCGTTGATGTCGGAGAGCGTCACATAGCGCGCACCGTCCGACACCATGCCCATGGCGATGCCCGCGACGGGCGCCTTGATCTTCACGCCGGCGTCCATCAGCGACAGCGAGCCGCCGCACACCGAGGCCATCGACGACGAGCCGTGCGACTCGAGGATGTCGGACACGATGCGGATGGTGTAGGGGAAGCTCTCCGCGGTCGGCAGCACCGGGGCGAGCGCGCGCTCGGCGAGGAAGCCGTGACCGATTTCGCGGCGACCCGTGGGGCCGGGGCGCTTGGCCTCACCCACCGAGAAGCTCGGGAAATTGTAGTGGAGCATGTAGTTCTTGAACGACTCGCCCTGGAGCGATTCGACGCGCTGTTCGTCGCGGCGCGTGCCCAGCGTGGTGGCCACCAGACCCTGGGTTTCGCCGCGCTGGAACAGCGCCGAACCGTGAGCGCGCGGCAGCACCGATGTCTGGATGTCGATGGGACGGATGTCCGTCGGGCCGCGACCGTCGATGCGGCGCTTCTCGGAGAGCACCATCTCGCGCATGTCGCGCCAGAGGATGTCTTCGAAGCACTTCTTGATTTCGTCGGCTTGGTCCGGAAACTCGGCGGCGAGGGCTTCGAGCACCTGGGCCTTGACCTTCTTCACGCCGGCGTAGTACGCCTTCTTCAGGTAACCCTGACGGAACAGGGCCTGCAGCAGCGGCTGCGCCACCGCTTCCACGCGGGCGAAAACCGTCTGGTCGAGCTGCGGCGCGTTGAACACCTGCTTTTCGGTGGGGAACAAGGCCACGAGCTCGTCCTGGCCCTTCACGATCGTCTTGATCGCGTCGTGGCCGGCGAGGATCGCCTTCACCATCAGATCTTCGGGAATCTCGAAGGCGAAGCCTTCGACCATGGTCACGGAGTTGGCCGTGCCGGCGATCACCATCTCGATGTCGGCGCCTTCGGCCTGCTCGAACGTCGGGTTGATGATGAACTCACCATCGAGGTTTCCGACCACGCGCACGGCCGCGACCTGCTCTTCGAAGGGCAACTCGGAAATGCCGATGGCGGCCGACGCGCCCACGAGGGCGATGGTCTCGGCGTCATGCTGGTCGTCGGCGGAAATCACGGTGCACATGATCTGCACTTCGCGGTAGTAACCCTCGGGGAACATCGGGCGCAGCGAGCGGTCGATGATGCGGCAGGTCAGCACTTCACGGTCGCTCAGCTTGGCTTCGCGCTTGAAGAAACCGCCCGGGATCTTGCCGGCGGCATAGAACTTTTCACGGTACTCGACCGTGAGCGGGAAGAAATCGGCGGGCTTGTCTTCGCCCACCACCACGGTGCAGAGCACCATGGTGTCGCCCAGGCGGGCGACCACGGCGCCGTGCGCCTGCTTGGCCATGCGGCCGGACTCAAGGGTGATGACCCGGCCGTCGGGCAGGGGAATCGAAACCGTTTTGGTGGATTCGGTCAATATCGACATGATGAAATCTCCAGGCCGCAGCGCGCCCGCGAGATGACGGGCGGCGGGCCGCAAAGGGAAAAAACCGGACTGGTCGCGCAGGTTCAGGAAAAAAGGGAACCCGTGCGGATGAGGCAAAAACAGAAACCGCGCCTTGCGGCGCGGCTTGAGCCTTGCGCTTTAGCGGCGCAGGTCCAGTTGCTTGATGAGGGCGCGATAGGCCTCGATGTCCGTCCGGGTCAGATAGTTCAGCAGACGGCGACGCTGGGCGACGAGAGTCGTCAGTCCGCGGCGCGAGTGCTTGTCCATCTTGTGAACTTTCAGGTGCTCGGTGAGTTCGGCGATGCGATGCGTGAGCAAGGCGATCTGAACGCGCGAGTTCCCCGTGTCCTTTTCG
>CAYQFG010000193.1:0-2169 GCA_964416695.1 uncultured Bifidobacterium sp. | reverse complement strand
CCGGTCAAGGGCCTGAACGACTTTCCACGCGAGGAATGGCCTCCGCTCATGCCCGTCCACTTCGCGTTTCAGGTCATGATCGCGTGCGGGCTCGTGATGGCCGGCATCGGCGCGCTCTACCTGCTCCTTCTCGCCGTGCCGCGCTGGCGCAGGCACGTTCTCCACCGCCGCTTTCTGATCCTGTGCGCCCTCGCGACGCCGCTGGGCTTCATCGCGGTGGAAGCGGGCTGGATCGTGACCGAAGTTGGCCGGCAGCCGTGGATCATCTACGGCATCATGAAAACCGCCGACTCCCTGACGCCGATGCCGGGCCTCGTCGTGCCCTTCGCGATTTTCATGGCGGTGTATGCCTTTCTTGCCCTGGTGGTCACGTGGCTGCTGGTCCGCCTGATCCGGAACGTGGAGCGGGATTATCCGTCTGCCAGAACGAATGAGGAATTGGGGAATGAGGAATGAGGAATGAAACGCAAAGAAACGCCGTTGCATTTGTCATGTCTTCGCGACTTGTGAAGCAAGCCCGCACTGCGGAAGGGCCGAAGCTTTCGGACAAACCGCTCTTTGTGGGCGCTGTTCCCTCATGCCGCATGGTTCGTCCGCTTTGCGGCCTCATGCCGTCGGATCCGTATTCCGTATTTTTGATGGGGGCCCTTTCATGACGCCCTTCTTCCCTCCGGGCGAGCCGTTCTCCCTGTACGTCGTCACCGCTTTCCTCGGTCTCTCGCTGTTCCTGTATTGCCTGCTGGGCGGCGCCGACTTCGGGGCGGGCGTGCTGGAACTTTTTCTCGGCAAGGAGCGCCGCGCCGCGCAGCGTGACATCATCGGCAAGGCCATGAGCCCGGTGTGGGAGGCCAACCACATGTGGCTCATCCTCATGGTGGTCATCCTCTTCGTCGGCTTCCCTGCGGTGTACGCGCGCGTCTCCGTCAACCTTCACATCCCCCTGACCGCCATGCTGCTGGGCGTGATCGCGCGCGGGACGTCATTCACCTTCCGTCACTACGATGCGGTCAAGGACGGGGCGCAACGGGGGTATACCGGGATCTTCGTGTTTTCCAGCGTCTGGACGCCGTTGTTCCTGGGCGTCACCATGGGCGCGCTGGTGCCCGGCGGCATCGATGCCGCGCCCGCGAACTACGTCGCGGGCTACATCGATCCCTGGCTCAGGCCTTTCCCGCTCGCGCTGGGCGTCTTCACTGTCTGCCTGTTCACCTTTCTGGCGGCCGTCTACCTGATCGGGGAAAGTCCTGCGGGGGAATTGCGGCGCTCCTTCAAGCGCAAGGTCTTCTGGAGCGCGCTCGCGGCGGTCGCCTCCGGAGGGCTGGTGTTTGCGGCCGCGGCATGGGACGGGATCCCGCTCTTCCAGAGGTTTCTCGCCACGCGGACGGCCACCACCACCATGCTGGTGGCCAGCCTGCTGTTTCCGTGGCTGGTGATCGCCGTGGTGCGCGACTGGATCTGGTCGGCCCGCATGATCGTGGGGGCCCAGGTGGCGCTGATCCTCGCGGGCTGGCTCCGGGTGCAATATCCGGTGCTGGTGCACATGCCGGAGGCGTCCGGAAACCTGACGCTGTTCAATGCGCACGCGCCGGTCGCCACGCTGAACCAGCTCGCCGGAGCGCTGGTCATCGGCTCGGTGTTCATCCTCCCCGCGCTGATCTATCTCTTTCGGGTGTTCAAGGGGCGAGGGGAATGACACCACGGCATCCGGTGTCGTTTCGTTACGGCGCGGTTTTCCTCAAAACGCGTCAGACCGATAAAAGCGCCTTTGTGTTCCCTCGCGGTCATGTCGTGATGCCGTGAGGTTCCAGCGTTCCGCTCCCGTGAACAAAAAACCCCGTGTCCTTGCGGACCGGGGTCTTTTTGTTCGCTCGCGAAAACCGCTCGCCGACGTTCGGCCTTATTGCCGGAAGAACTCCACGGCTTCGACGTACGAATCCATCGGATCTTCCTTGGTGGGGATGAACTCCATGCCCACGTAGCCGCGGTAACCGTTGTCCACGAGGGCCTTCAGCACCGCCGGGAAGTTGATTTCCTGGGTGTCGTCGAGCTCGTAACGACCCGGCACGCCGGCCGCCTGCACGTAGCCGATGTATTCCGCATTGTCGCGGATGCGGTGGATCAGGTCGCCGTTCATGATCTGGACGTGGTAGATGTCCAGCAGCAGCTTGA
>CAYQFG010000192.1:0-2200 GCA_964416695.1 uncultured Bifidobacterium sp. | reverse complement strand
CCTGATCGCCACCGGCTCAGGCTGTCCATGACGTCCATTTCGTCCAGAGGGTCCACGATCCCTGGTCCATAGCCCCCACCCGAAGGCCGCCGCACAACCCCGCGCCCCCGCTCCCGCGCCGGTCGCCGCCCGGCGCCAACAAAAAGGGCCGCGTCCTCTCGGACGCGGCCCTTTTTCCACCGAACAAATCCTATTTGGATTCGTCCGAGATCACCCACAGCTTGACCTTCGCTTCCACATCGCGGTAGAGCTGGATCCTGATCGTGTACATGCCGAGGGCCTTGATGGCTTCCGGCAGCAGCACGGCCTTGCGGTCGATCTGGTGACCCGCTTCCTGCAGCTTGGCGGCGATGTCCTGGGCCTGGATCGACCCGTACAGCTTCTCGCCTTCCTGCACCTTGGCGGCGATGGTCAGCGACACGCTCTGCAGCTTTTCGGCGAGCGCCTGGAACGTCGCCTTCTCACGCTGCAAACGCACTTCCGCCTTGGAACGCAGGGCGTCCAGCTGCTTGCGGGCAGCGGGGGTCGCCAGGGTCGCGAGACCGCGGGGGAAGAGGTAGTTGTGCGCGTAACCGTTCTTGACCTTGACCACGTCCAGTTCCTTGCCCAGGCCCTGGATCGTTTCGTTCAGAATGACTTCCATGTTCGTTCCTCCCCCGGCCTAACGCATGTTTTCCGCCACGAAGGGCAGAAGCGCGAGGTGACGAGCGCGTTTGATGGCCTCGGCCAGCTCACGCTGGTAACGGGCCGACGTCCCGGAGACTTTGCGGGACACGATCTTGCCACGCTCGTTCACGAACTTGCGGAGCAGCTTCTCGTCCTTGTAGTCGATATGGGCGATCTTGTTTTCGGTGAAGTAACAGGTTTTGCGCTTGCGGATTTTGGCCTCGCGCTTGCCGTCCTTCTTGCCATCGCGTTCACGATCCCGTGGCGGCATTATTCGTCCCCTTCCTTCTTGGCTTTTTCTTCGCCCTTCTCTGCCTTGTCGGCCTTCTCACCCTTTTCGTCCGCTTCCGGAGCGGCGCTGTCGGCCACCGGCGCGGGAGGAATCCCGGCGGGGTTTTCGGCCACGGTCAGCCAGCGCAGGGCGTTTTCATTGATGCGCAGGCGCTTTTCGAGTTCGGCCGGCAGGCCCGGTTCCGCGTCGTAGTAGAACGCGGCGTATTCGCCGTGCGTGCGCTTGCGGATGGAGTAGGCCAGACGGCGCTTTCCCCAGCGATCCACGCGCGTGATCTTGCCCTGGGATTCGATCAGCTTGGCGACTGCATCGAATTCCGAGGCGATGGATTCGTCGGGGATCATCGCGTCCACGACGAGAATGGTCTCGTATCGCTTCATGTTGTTCCTTCGGACATCCGCCGGGTTGATTCCCGCCGGGTTGGCCGTTCACGACGTGAACGGCAGGAAACCCACCGAACCAGAAGGCCCGGGGGAGAAACGGAAACTTATTTAAAGCCAGAGGAGGCTCCAACCCCTGATTTCGCTTCAAAACCGAGAAAATCAAGGGTTTACGGGGGCGGACGGGAGCCGGACGGGGGCGGAATCCCACCACCCGGCTCCCGGGCCGGGAAGGCCCCCGGGCGGGCGGCACGCGGGAGCGCGCGTCAGCCGCGGGCGGCCATCCGCTCCCGGATCGCCTCCGGCGACAACCCGAACAGTTCAAAACACAGGGCGAACAGGTCGAGGGCCGCCAGGGACGTGGGCGCGTGTTCGAACACGCTGAGGCCCGCGCGCGCCGCTTCGGCCAGATCGATGGTCAGGCGGACGCGCTGCTTTGCCACGCGCCCGGGATACGCCTCTTCGATGCGCGCGGCCAGAGACTGGTGCAGGTGGGTGTTGGCCCGGTACATGTTGATGACGATGCGGTACAGCCGCGCGGTGGCCGACATCTTGTCGAGCCAGGGCACGAGATCGCTCAGGCCCTGCAAGGCATAGGCCTCGGGCTGCGTGGGCACGATCACGTCGCCGGCGGCCATCAGGGCCATGCGCGTCAGCCAGTTGAGCACGGGCGGGCAGTCGATCAACACGTAATCATACTGCGGATACAACGGCGTGAGGACGGCGCGCAGCCGCGACGGCTCCCGCGCCAGACGCGGATTGAGCAACAGCAAACCGTCGAGTTCGGTGCTGCCCGCGATCAGGTGCAACCCTTCGTATCCGGTGTGCAGGCACGCCTCGGCCGGTTCGCAGCGTTGCTGCA
>CAYQFG010000191.1:0-2240 GCA_964416695.1 uncultured Bifidobacterium sp. | reverse complement strand
TTCCGATTTGCATAAACGCTCCCGGTTACCTGTAAACATAGGTACCGGGAACGTTCCTGGGGCCGGCCGTCCGGGCCTCCGGACATTACGACGTGGGCGACGTGGGCGACGTGCGCCCTCTTCAGGCCTTACGTTCCGCGATGCGCGTCGCCATTTCGGGCAGGAACCCGTTGGGGTCCCCCTGCTCCTTGGCTTCGCCCAGCGTCTCCATCACCGCGGCGGCGATGGTGTTGTCGAGCTTCGCGTCTTCGGTCATCTGGTTGTAGTAGCCGAGATCCTTGTGCGCGTTGGAGATGCTGAAGCGCATGTTGCCCGCATCGCCGGAGAGCAGGTAGGGCTGGATGCGCGTGAGCGCCGCGCCGTGACCGCCGCCTTGCTCGAGCACCTTCACGAAGGTTTCGGTGTCAATGCCCAGGCGCTTGGCGGTGGCCGCCGCTTCGGCGATCAGCGTGAGCGTGCCGAGCGACACGTAGTTGTGGAGCAGCTTCATGATGTGGCCGGAGCCGACGGGGCCGGAGTACGTGATGTTTTCGGCGAAGCAGGAGAGGATGGGATGCACTTCGTCGAACAGGGCCTTATCTCCGCCGACGAGGAGGTTGAGGCGGCCTTCGGCGGCTTCCTTGGGCGTGCGGGTCATGGGCGAGTCGATGAAGCGGCCGCCGGCGTCGTGCACGAGTTTGGCCATGCGCTCGGTGGAAGCCGGCACGGCGGTGGAGCAGTCGATGATGATGGTGCCGGGGCGCAGGCCCTTGAGCACGCCGTCGTCACCGGTGAGCACGGCCTCGACCTGGGGCGTGCCGGTGACGCACAGGATGAGCACGTCGACCTGCGCGGCGAGTTCCTTGGCGGTGGTCACCGAGGTGACGCCCTGGGCCTTGAGACCGTCGAGCGGCTGGTTGCCCGGATGCTCGAGCACGGTGAGGGTCTGGCCTTTCTTGACCAGGTTGCTGGCGATGCCGTGGCCCATCAGGCCGATGCCGATCATGCCGATCTTTTTCATGAGTTGCCTTTCGTAGACTTTCGTAGAACTAGGGACGGTCGATGTCCGATGCGCAAGACAACGCATGACGGCGATGCCCGGAGTGAATGCTGCTGCGACGCGGGCGGGGATGCTGCGTGGCACAAGAGGGTGAAAAAACTAGTTCCTCGGAACTTTTTTCCCGTATTCACGGTGATTTTTGGGGGGCAGGCCACGCTGTGGACGCGGGTGACCGGGTGCGGATTGGGACATTCGGGCGAGTGCGTGGTGGTACGGTACAAGGAAGGGGTGGGCGGGGGCGGGACATAACACCGTGGCCAAGGCAAAGGGCGTGCCGCGCCGCGGCGGGGTGTGCGTCAGGAGGTCAGCCGATCTGCGCCACGAAACCGTCGATTCCGGTTGGGCTGCGTGTAAGTACCTTCGGGGGAAATACCTCGCTGTGTTGTTCCCCCTGCCCGGAGTTGAGAGGTTCCCATGAGAGCATCGTTGCGCAAAAAGATCCTCGCGGTCTGCGACGCCAAAATGGCGGCCAAGGGGCCGACTGTGGGCTTGTCGTTTTACGCGTTCTTCGCCAACAAAAACGATGATCCGGAGCTGCTGATGGAAGCGGCGACGTGGTGGATCAGTGTGCACAAGCTTGATCATTTCGAGAAGGCCGCGAAGATCAGGGAAATGGTCGCGGCGCTCCCGTAGTATTTCTGAAGCGTCTCTGAAGCGTCTCTTAAACATCTCTTAAACTCTCTCTTAAGTCATCTCTTGCGTCGACCCCTTATGTTGATCCCTTGTGTCGCTCCGTAAGGGGTTCCTTCGGAACATAGCGCATCACCACCGCTGAGCCTGAAGGAAACGTGATGCGGTCGACCAGCTCGAGTTCCACAACCTTCGAGAGCCCCGCGAACACGTAGGGTCCGCGACCCGCGATTCGCGGTTGCACCACGAAATCATACTCGTCGATCAACCCCATTTCCGCCAGTTGGAGTGCCAGGTGAATGCCGCCGGTGAGCAGGGGTTTCCCGGGCTGGGCCTTGAGCGCGCGCACGGAGGCTTCGAGCGCATCGCCGCCGGGCAGCAGTTCGGTGTTCCAGTCCCTCACGGCCTCGGCCTTCACGGTGTTCGACACCAGGTATTTCTTCGCCGGATTGATGTTGTGCGCGAAGTCCATCATCCACGGCTCCATGCCTTTGGGCAACGCCGCGCCGGGTTGGCCCACACTCATTTTTGCAAAAGGGCGCCAGAACTCCATGAGCTCGTAGGTTTTGCG
>CAYQFG010000190.1:0-2292 GCA_964416695.1 uncultured Bifidobacterium sp. | reverse complement strand
GCCATCCCCAGCATCATCTACGGCATGTGGGGCCTGTTCGTGTTCGCCCCCTTCTTCGCCGACCACCTGCACGATCCGCTGGAGCGGACCTTCGCCGGCATCCCCCTGCTGCAATCGCTGTTCACGGGCCCTCCGCTCGGCATCGGCATGCTGCCCACGGGCATCATCCTCGGCATCATGATCATCCCGTTCATTTCGTCGATCATGCGCGACGTGTTCGTGGCCACCCCGGGCATTCTCAAGGAATCGGCCTACGCGATGGGATGCACGATGTGGGAGGTGGCGCGGAACGTCACCTTGCCGTACACCCGCCTGGCCGTGACCGGCGGCATTTTTCTGGGATTGGGACGCGCGTTGGGCGAGACCATGGCCGTCACCTTCGTGATCGGCAACACCCACAACCTCAACCTTTCCCTGCTCGAACCGGGCACCAGCATCGCGGCCACGCTCGCCAACGAGTTCGCCGAAGCCTACTCGCCGATGTACGTCTCGGCGCTGATCGCGCTGGGACTGGTGCTGTTCATGATCACCTTCGTCGTGCTGATCCTGGCGCGCCTGCTTTTGATGCGCCTCAACCGCATGGAGGGCAAGGCCGCATGAACCCGTCCCTTCCCGCCACCCCCGCCGCGCCCGCGTCCGCTCCCCAGGGCCCCACCGGCCCCACCGGCCCCAAAGCGATGAACGGCAACGACATCGCCACGCGCCTTTACCGCCGCCGCCGCGTGATGGACTGGTTCATCCGCGGCGTCGCCGTGTTCACCACCATCTTCGGCATCTTCTGGCTCACGTGGATCCTGATCACCATCTTCCAGTACGGCCTCGAAGGCATGCGCTGGGAACTGTTCACCCAGGACACCCCGCCTCCCGGCGTGGACGGCGGCGGCCTGAAGAACGCCATCGTGGGCAGCTTGATGATCCTGTGCGTGTCCGTGGCGCTGGGCGCCCCGTTGGGCGTGCTCGTGGGCACGTTCCTCGCGGAATTCGGGCGTGAGAGCAAACTGGCGGGGTTGATCCGCTTCATCAGCGAGATCCTGCTCAGCGCGCCCTCCGTGGTGATCGGCCTGTTCGTGTACACCCTGCTGGTGCGCCCCATGGGACACTTCTCCGGGTTCGCCGGCGGCGTGGCCCTGGCGATCATCATGCTGCCGGTGATCATCCGGACGACGGAGGAGATGCTGCGTCTCGTTCCGGGAAGCCTGCGTGAAGCGGCGTTGGCGCTCGGCGCGCCTTACTGGATGGTGGTGACGCGCATCGCGTACCGCGCCGCCCTCCCGGGCATCCTCACCGGCATGCTCCTCGCCCTCGCCCGCGCGGCGGGCGAGACCGCCCCCCTGCTCTTCACCGCCTTGAACAACCAGTACTGGAGCACCGACCTGATGAAGCCCATGGCGAACCTGCCCATGGTCATCTTCCAGTTCGCCATGAGTCCGTACGAGCAATGGCACCACCTCGCGTGGGCCGGCGCTTTCCTCATCACTGCCGGCATCCTGACGCTCAGCGTCACCGCCCGCGCGTTCCTGTCCAAGAAAAGGCAAGCCTCATGACTCCGCACGACGCCACCGGCCCCATCACGGACCCCAAGATCAGGATCAAGGACCTTGACTTCTACTACAAGGATTTCAAGGCCCTGCACGGGATCAGCCTCGACATTCCCGCCCGGCAGGTGACCGCCTTCATCGGGCCGTCCGGTTGCGGCAAGTCGACCCTGCTGCGCTGCCTGAACCGCATGTATTCCCTGTATCCCGGGCAGCGCGCCGAGGGCGAAATCCTCTTCGAGGGGCGCAACATCCTCGCTCCGGGAATGAACCTCAACCTGCTGCGCGCCCGCGTCGGCATGCTGTTCCAGAAGCCCACGCCGTTTCCGATGTCGATCTACAACAACATCGCCTTCGGCATCAAGCTGTACGAACGCCTTTCGAAGTCCGAAATGGACGCGCGCATCGAGCAGGCCCTGCGTCAGGCGGCGCTGTGGGACGAAGTCAAGGACAAGCTCGACCAAAGCGGCCTGGGGCTCTCGGGCGGTCAGCAGCAGCGCCTGTGCATCGCCCGCACCATCGCCGTGCGCCCCGAGGTGATCCTGCTCGACGAACCCACCTCGGCGCTGGACCCCATTTCCACGGCCAAGATCGAGGAACTGGTGACCCGCCTCAAGGACGACTATACCATCGTCATCGTGACGCACAACATGCAGCAGGCCTCGCGCGTCAGCGACCGCACGGGTTTTTTCTACCTCGGCAAGCTGATCGAGTACGATCTCACCGAAAACATTTTCACGTCTCCGGCGCAGAAGCA
>CAYQFG010000189.1:0-2323 GCA_964416695.1 uncultured Bifidobacterium sp. | reverse complement strand
TGCACTGCGGCGCACGCCCGGTGTTCGCCGACGTCAACCCGGGCGACGGCTGCCTCGACCCCGAGTCCGTCGCCCGCCTCACCACCAAAAACACCCGCGCGATCCTCGTCACGCATTTGTTCGGACACCCCGCCGACCTCGACGCCCTGCGGGCCATCGCGCGCGGCTCCCGCGGACGCATCACGCTGATCGAGGACGCGGCGCAGGCGCACGGCGGCTCGTGGCGCGGACGCGCCCTGGGAACGTTCGGGGCCTTCGGGTGCTTCTCCTTCTACCCCACCAAGAACCTGGGCGGCATGGGCGACGCGGGCGCGATCCTGGTCAAAACCCGCGCGCACGCCGACCGCCTGCGCCGCCTGCGCGACCACGGCCAGACGGCGCGCTTCCGGCCGCTCGAGCCGGGCTTCAACGCCCGCATGGACGCCGTGCAGGCGCTGTTCCTTACCCACAAACTGCCGTTCCTCCGCGCCGACAATGCACGGCGGACCGCCCTGGCCGCGCGCCTCGGGGAGACCCTCGCGTCGCTGTCGGCGCGGTCGCCGGAATCCGGACGCACGCCGCGCCTCATCCCGCTGCACCCCGACGCGCGCGGCACCTCCTCGTGGCACGCCTTCGTGGTCAAAGCCACGGGAGCCGCCGCGCGCGCGGCGCTCGTCAAACGTTTGAAAGACGGCGGCGTCGGCCATCAGGTCTATTATCCCGCCGCCTTGCCCGACCTTCCGGTGTACCGCCCCCACGCGCCCGCGGGAACCGCGCGCCACGCCGCATGCGACGTCGCGCGCACGCTGGCGCGCACGGGCCTGGCCCTGCCGCTGCATCCCGCGATGACGATGACCCAGCTGCGCGGCGTGGCGGAGGCCGTTACTTCAACGAGGTGAAGAACACGAACGACTTGTCGCCCGCGCGGACGTCGACCTCACGGGTTTCCGCCAGCACCAGCGCCCCGCCCGCGCCTTCCGCGCGCACTTCAAGCGTATGCCGGCCCGCCGGCACCGTCAGGCGCGCGAACTGGACCGTCCGCGGCAGCAGAAACCACGAACGGACGTCGGCCTTCTCGAGCTGTCCCGACAAAAAGTCCGTGCCGAGATTGGTGATCAGGTTCAGAAAGGGATTGTCGGAGCGCAGTTCCGCCTTGGCCTTCTCCGCCGCGATCGTGCGCACGACCACGCGCGTGACCGTACGCAGCAGCACCGTCGTGCGGTTGGCCTCAAGATCCTGCTCCAGCAGGTCGCCGGAATTGGCCCAGGGTTCGCCGGTCACGGGGTGGGCCTGCGCGCCCGCCCCGATCGGCCCCGAAACGGGCGCGACCTTCAGCACGCGCGACTGCACGGGAACCTCCCGCAAGGAGGGCATGGCCCACTTGATGGAGAGCGTCGTCCCCGAGCGCGTGCGGCCGGCCTTCGCCGCCTCCGACGGAGGCAGGCCGGGCGCGGGCAAGGCATCCGTCACGGTCTTCCCTTCGGCGTCGCGGTAGTGGAACACGAGCAGTCCATCGCGGATCCACGTGCCCTGAAAGGAGGTTTCCCCCACGGCGGGCGCCCGTCCGAGCATGCCCACGACGACGATCTCACCGCTTTCCGTCCCGGTGGGGCGCCTTGCCAGCGCGGAGGCCGGGCACGGGAGTTCGAGAAGGCGGATGTCGTCGGGCCGGTCCGCGGCGGAGAGCAGTCCGCAGGCATAGGTCGCCAGTCCCTGCGGCACGGCGGTCTTCGCGTCGCGGTGAAACTTCACCGCGTGAAACACGGAAATGGCCGCATCATCACGCTCGCCCAACAGGTCATACACCAGGGCGGCCGTGCCGCGGTACAGGGGATCGTCCCGGTATTCCCCGGCATCGGCCGTGCGGCGGTATTCGTCCACCAGGATCTGAGCTTGGCGCATCTCCACGCGCGCGCCGTCGGGGTTTCCCAAGGCCAGATAGTTGAAGGCCTGAAAGACGCGCAACCACAGGATTTCATACGGGCGGCCCCGGTAGGGGCGCGCGTTGTCGTTCACCAGCAGCGAGGCCGCCTCATTGGTGACCGAACGGGTGAACAGCGCGTCGTGGACTTCGACGGCGCGCGCGAAATAGGTGATGCTGCTGTCGTAACGGCCCGCGTAGTGGAACAGCAGGCCCATGTCCATGTTGTACAACAACTCGCTCTGTCCACCGTAGAGGTCCGCCTTTTCGGCGCGCAGGTAAGAGGTGGCCTCCAGATAATCCTGGGCGGCGGCGCGCTTGACGACCTTGTCATAGCGGACGAGACCGCGGTTGGCGCAGCCCGTCAGAAGAAGCAGCGACGCGCACGCCGCGATGAAAACGCCCGGGCGCATGACAGCGGGT
>CAYQFG010000188.1:0-2354 GCA_964416695.1 uncultured Bifidobacterium sp. | reverse complement strand
TGACGGCTTCGGGTGCCCCCTCTGCGGTTCCCAGGGCCGAACGGATCTGGGCCGCAAGATGTTCCGCGTCACGGCTTCGGCCGGCCGCCAAGGGATAAACCCCGGACGTGAGTATGCGTCGCTCCGTACGCGACATCTCCACGAACCCCAGGTGATCGACCCCAAGCTCCAGAGCCACAACGGACAAAGGTTTCTTCCCCATGAGGCAATTTTACTAAACGCCACGGGGCCGGCGCCGGCCATCGCTCCTCTCCCGAAGTCGCCTGCAAAAGCCTCCACGCGGAAAACCACCCGGAATGGCGAGGAATCCGGGGACGAATTCCCGTCTGCAGGTGGTTTGAGGGGGGGCGCGCCTCCCTGAGCGCCCCTGCGGACAACCCGGCGGAGACCTTGCAGGGGCTCAGGGAGGCGCGGGCGGGACGGGCGTCGGGGACAGGGACGAAGCGGGAGGTGAATCCCCTCCGGATCCCGGGTCGGGTTTGCGGCCGTCAGGAGACGACTTCATACCCGACGCGCCGGATGCTCCGGACGCACCGGGGGAACCGGCCAAAGAGGGTCCCCCGCCTTTCGGCTCATCCTTCCGCTCCACAGTCACGTACGGACGCAGGGTCTCCAGCTTTTTAGGCCCGATCCCCTTGACCTGCAACAGATCGTCGACGCTTTGAAACCGACCGTGCGCCGTACGCCAGGCCACAATGGCCTTCGCGGTCGCAGGACCCACGCCGGGCAGCGCCAGCAGCGCGCGTTCGCTGACGGCATTCAGATCGAGGGGGCGGGACGGAGCCGCCTTGCCGGCGCTTTTCCCGCCCCCGGCTTTGCTCTTCCCGGTCATCCCCGCGTCTGCGTCCATCCTGCCCGGGGCGAAACGCGCCTCCGTCCCGCTGATCCCGGCGCCCCCGCCGCCCCCCGGGCCGCCGGCGCGCAACACCGGAGCGTCGTCGAGGCACGGGTAACCCCCACCCTCACGTCCCGTGCCGCTTCCCCTGTCCAGGCGGTCCCGTGACCGGATCACGAGCGCCCGGAGGCCGTCCCAGTCGTCCACCGGGCCGATGCTCACACCCGCGCGCTCCCACACGCGCAACAGCCCGCCGGTGGACAACACCAGCGTCAGCGCCAGCAACGCGGTTTTTTCCGCGGCCGTGAGCACCGGCCACGGCACACGGAACCGCCGGAACGACGACCACACGCGGGCGGGTAAACGGGAGACCGGGCTCATGCACCGGAACATAACCTGCATGACGAGAAAGCGTTGTGACCATCGTCACGAACGAAAAATCATGACGAGCCCGCGTGACGTCCGTCACACGGCGCGCCGGCAGAGGCGGCCCCCCAAGCGTCGGGGGATGCCGGCACCGGGCCAGCGACGCCGGGAAGGCGGCGCCGGAAAAACGCGCGGAAAGCGGGCCCGCGGGCCCGCGGTCGCGGCAGGCTCAGGCCTCCAGCGCCGCCTTCACCAGTTCGTAGAACAGGGGTTCCGGGCGACGCAGGTTGCTGGTCAGCTCGGGGTGGAACTGGCAGGCCATGAAGAACTTGTGCCCCGGCAGCTCCATCACCTGCATGATGTTTTCGGTGGGGTGCTTGCCCGAGAACACCAGACCTTTGGCCTCTATCTGTTCGACGTAGGCGGGGTTGACCTCGTAGCGGTGACGAAAGCGCTCGCGGATGGTTTTCTGGCCGTAGATGACGCTCGCGCGCGTTCCCGGCTTGATCTCCACCGTCTGGCCGCCCAGGCGCATCGTGCCGCCCTTGTCCGACAGGTCCTTCTGGCCCGGCAGGATGTCGATCACGGGGTGGTCCACCTGCACGCCTTCGTCGCGCACTTCCGACGTGTTGGCGTTCTTGAGGCCGCACACGTTGCGCGCGAACTCCACCACAGCCAGCTGCATGCCGTAGCAGATGCCGAGATAAGGCAGATCGTTTTCGCGGCAGTAGCGGATCACGTGCATCTTGCCTTCAATGCCGCGTTTGCCGAAGCCGCCCGGCACGATCACGCCCTGCACGCCCGTCAGCGCCTCGCGTGCATCCTCGACGGAATCCAGACGGGTGGTGTCAACCCACTTCACTTCGACGCGCACGTCGTGGTGGGCTCCCGCGTGCGTCAGCGCTTCCACAACGGAAGCGTAGGAATCCTCGAGCGCGGTGTACTTGCCGCACAGCGCGATGGTCACGATGCGGGTGGGCTTCTCGCGGTTGCGCTTGATGTTGTTCACCCACACTTCCCACTGACGCAGGTCGGGCGGCGAGTAAATGCCCAGCTGCGAATGCAGGATCGCGGGCAGGCCTTCGCGTTCGTACACCAGGGGGATTTCATACACCGACTTCACGTCGGGCCCGGAGATCACGTGGCTGGGCGG
>CAYQFG010000187.1:0-2358 GCA_964416695.1 uncultured Bifidobacterium sp. | reverse complement strand
CCCCCAATACCTGCCCAATCATCGATTTTTCATGGTTGCAAGTGGCTAAATTTTAGAGCTTGTCCCCTTCGTTTGGTCCCCGAGAATGGCCAAAAAACAGGAAAATCGCATGTCCCAGGATCCCAAAGCCTCCGCCCGCGCTTCAAACGGTGCATCCCCCCTCTTCCGCCCCGTCACCCCCGACGTCAACTTCCCCGCTCTTGAGGAGCGCATCCTCGGCGTCTGGGAACAGGACAACGCCTTCCGCGAGAGCGTGACGCGCCGTTCGCCCGACAAGACCTTCGCTTTTTTCGACGGCCCTCCGTTCGCCACGGGCCTGCCGCATTACGGCCATCTGCTCGCGGGCACCATCAAGGACATCGTACCGCGCTACTGGACGATGAAAGGGTTCCGCGTGGAGCGTCGCTTCGGCTGGGACTGCCACGGCCTGCCCATCGAAGGGTTGGTTCAGGACGAGCTCAAGCTCGACACGGTGAAGGACATCAAGACCTACGGCGTGGGCGCGTTCAATGAGGCGTGCCGCGCGGGCGTGCTGAAGTACACGAAGGAGTGGCGGCGCACGGTGTCGCGCATGGGCCGCTGGGTCGACTTCGACAACGAGTACAAGACCATGGACGCCGACTTCATGGAGTCGGTGTGGTGGGTGTTCCAGCAGTGCTTCGAGAAGGGCCTGATCTATCAGGGCTACCGCATTCAGCCGTACAGCCCGGCGCTGGCGACCTCATTGTCGAACTTCGAGGTGAACCAGGGCTACAAGATGCGGCAGGATCCGTCGGTGGTGCTGGCGTTCCCGCTGGAGGCGAGTGCGGGTGCAGCTGATCGCGACGAGACCTTGCTGGTGTGGACGACCACGCCGTGGACGTTGCCGTCCAACCTTGCGATCGCGGTGAAGGCCGATCTCGAGTATGCGCTGGTGGCGCCCCAGGATGGAGGGGGCAAGACGTATTGGGTGGCGGAAGCGCGTCGCCTCGTGTACTTCAAGGAGGACGACGCGGTGCTCGACCGCGTGTTGGGCGCCGCGCTGGCGGGACGGCGCTACAAGCCGCTCTTCGAATATGCGCCGCTGATGAGCGACCGGCAGTACACGATTTTCACGGCCGACTTCGTCAGCGATGCGGACGGTACGGGTGCGGTGCACATCGCCCCGAGCTTCGGCGAAGAGGACTTTCAGCTGGGCCAGGCCGAGGGGCTGGGGTTGTGGGATCCGCTTGACGCGGACGGCAAGTTCACGCATCTGGTGCCCGAGTGGCAGGGCACGGGGGCGAAGGATGCGGACAAGGCCATCCTGCAGAAGTTGAAGGGCGACGACCGGGTGTTCCGTCACGAGACGTTCGAACACAGCTACCCCCACTGCTGGCGCACCGACGTGCCGCTGCTGTACCGCGCGCAGAAGAACTGGTTCCTCGCGCTCGACAAGGAGGTCACCAACAGCGAAGGGGTGACCAAGACGCTGAAGCAGTGGATGATCGACAGCAACCGGCAGATCCGCTGGGTGCCCGACCACATCCGCGACGGCCGCTTCGGCAAGTGGCTCGAAGGCGCGCGCGACTGGAACCTGTCGCGCAACCGCTTCTGGGGCACGTGCATCCCGGTGTGGATCGCCGAGGACGGCGAGATGCTGTGCATCGGGTCACGCGCGGAGCTGGAGGCCCTGACGGGGCAAAAGGTCGACGACCTCCACATGCACGTGGTGGACGCGCTGACCGTGCGCACGTCGGACAAAAAGACGTTCGACCCGAACGGCAAGGTGTACACGCGTACGCCCGAGGTGCTGGACTGCTGGTTCGAGTCCGGCTCGATGCCCTACGCGCAGGGCCACTATCCGTTCGAGAACCGCGAGGCGCTCGACGGGAGCTTCCCCGCCGACTTCATCGCCGAAGGCCTCGACCAGACGCGCGGCTGGTTCTACACGCTGACCGTCTTGTCCGCGGCGCTGTTCCAGAAGCCCGCGATGAAGAACGTGATCGTGAACGGCATCATCCTGGCCGAAGACGGCCAGAAGATGAGCAAGCGCCTGCGGAACTACCCCGACCCCAACGAGCTGATCGACCGCACCGGCGCGGATGCCATCCGCCTGTTCATGATCGACTCGGCGGCGGTGAAGGGCGAGGAGCTGAAGTTTTCTGAGGCCGGGGTGAAGAACATCACGCGGGCCGTGCTGCTGCCGCTGTGGAATGCGGTGTCGCTGTTCACCACCTACGCCAACGCCGACCATGCCAAGGGGCAGCTGACGTGGCGTCCCGGAGATGCACGCGTCTCGTCGCACGAGCTGGATCGCTGGATCCTCTCGGATCTGCAGGCGCTGCTGCGCCGCGTCAGCGTGGAGATGGAAGCCTACCGCCTGTACAACGTGGTGCC
>CAYQFG010000186.1:0-2387 GCA_964416695.1 uncultured Bifidobacterium sp. | reverse complement strand
CCAGGGCACGACGCTCGCCCAGGGCGAGGTTGTACTCGTTGGTGCCCTGCTCGTCGGCATGACCTTCGATGCGCACGGTCATCTCGGGGGCTTCCTGCAACAGGCGGGCCACACCCTCGGCGATGTTCTTGCCCTGTTCGCTCAGCGCGCTCTGGTCGAACGCGAAGTAGATGGGCTGGAACACTTCACCCATGCGGGCTTCGATGCGGGCGCGGCGCTCGGCGGCCGTATCAACCTGCGCGGGCGGCGGCGGCGTCGGCGCGGGGGCGGTCACCGGCGGCGGCGTGGGTTCGGGCGGCGGCGGGGGCGGCGGCTTCTTGCTGCAACCGACGATGAAAGCGACGCCAAGAGCGGCGGCGAGGGCGAGTTTTCTTTTGTTCATGGGTCCTCCTGGGTGAATCCGGTTGGCTCGTTACCGGAATGGGATACGAATCGAAGTTACCAATATCCGAAAGCCAAGATACAACTCAATGGATGTCAAAATGGCTTTCTGATGAAAATACCAGGTGTCATCCCGGCGGAAAAGTCGGCTCCGCCGGTAGCGTTTTTGCGACGACGCCTGCCCGCGATGCCTCCGCGCGGCTCAAGGGCCCGACCATGACGGCATGGTGTTTCCGCCCGACCAGGTCAGGCGGCGCACCTGCGTGCCGTCCGCGCGCATCACGTAGATGTCCGCGGAGCCGGTCCGCGTCGAGCTGAAGGCGATGAAGCGCCCGTCCGGGCTCCACACGGGGTTTTCGTTGCTCCCGCCGCTGGTCAGGCGCACGGGGTCGCTTCCGTCGGGAGCGATCGTGTAGATGTTGAGGTTCTTCCCGTCGTCCATCGCGACGAAGGCGATGCGGTCGCCGCGCGGGGACCAGGCGGGGGAGCCGCAGTAGTTGTAGTCGTAGGTGATGCGGCGGTTCCCCGCGCCGTCGCGGTCCATCACGTACAGCATGGGCTTTCCCGAACGGTCGGACACGTACACGATCTCCTGCCCGTTCGGAGACCAGCTGGGCGTGGTCTCGATGCTCCACGAAAACGTCAGGCGCTGGGGACGCCCGCCCCCCGACGCCTTGCGGCGGTACAGTTCGCTGTTGCCGTCCACCGTGGAGGCGTAGGCGATCTCGTCATCCATCGGGTTGTAGGCGGGCGCGGAGTTCATGCCGCCCGAGGTGAACACCGGCTGCAGCGAGGGACGCGTCACGTCGACGCGGTAGAATTGCGGCTGGCCGTGCAGGTAACTGGTGACCAGCAGCTTGTCCTTCGATCCGGTGAACACCGGGCTCAGGTTGATGCTGCCGTTGCGGGTCAGCGCGCGCGGGCCCGCGCCGTCGTAATCCATCAGCCAGATCTCCTTCGCGCCCGCGCGGCGGTTCACGTAGGCGATGCGCGTCTGCGCGATGCCCTTCTCGCCGAACAGCTGGAGCACAAGCTCGTCGGCGAAACGGTGCGCCGACGAGCGGATGTCATCGCGCCCGCCCTCGTACGTGCGGCGCAGGATGATTTCGCCCGACTCCAGGTCCACCAGTTCGGCGTTGAACACGTGGCGGTTCGGCTCCAGCGCATAGCTGCCGCGGATGTAGGCCAGCGCGCCTTCCTGGGAGAACAGGGCCTTGGCCGCGGGCGTGAAGGACGCCGCCCGCTCCACACGGAAGCGGCCGCTGAAGTCCAGGTCGGCCGCGAGCACGTCCTCGGGCCGCTGCGTCAGCGCCCGCGCGTTTCCCGCCGTCACCGTGAACCCCGTCAGGCCCACCACCAGGGTTTCCGCGCCTTGCTGCTCCGACGTGATGATCACGTCCTGCGCGGGCGCGTCCGCCCGCAGCCCGCCCAGCACCAGCAGGGCGAGCGTGAACAGGCCGCCGGCCAGACCGGAACGCGGCTTCAGGGGGAACGTCTGCATGCGCGCGGCGCTCATGCGTCAACCGCCGTTGTAAATGAATTCATAACTCACTTTCAGAAGGTCGCCGGGAAAATTGTCCGGGATGGGCGGAACCTGCTCCAGGCGCAGGATGGTGCGCCGGGCCAGGTCGTCGAGCAAGGAGTTCCCCGAGCTTTCGGCGATCGTGACCGCCCCGATCTTTCCGGAGCGTTCCACCTCGAAGGTGATCACCGTTTTGGCCTTGCCCGGCACCTCCAGCCCCTGCGGCGGATTCCAGCGTTGTTCCACCAGTTTCTTGGTGCGGCTCGCCCAGAACGCCAGCTGCGGATTCGAGGGCGTCCCCGACACGGTCAAGTTATGACTGGTGTTCTCGCGCACCACATCCTTCACCGGCAGCGTGGGGTCGGGGGGCGGCGTGGTCTGCGCCGATTTGGGCTCGGGCTTGGGCGCGACGGGTTTGGGAGCGGGTTTGGGGGTGAGCGCGGGGGCCTCCGGAGGACGGGCCTCCGCGGGTTTTTCGGGAGGC
>CAYQFG010000185.1:0-2390 GCA_964416695.1 uncultured Bifidobacterium sp. | reverse complement strand
CCGCGACCGCCGCGGTCGGGGCCGCGCCGTTGTCCGTGCTGGATATCGGGTGCGGTGCCGGCCGTCATCTGGCGGCCTTGCGCGCCCGGGCGGGAGTCCGGGCCGTCGGGATCGACCTCAGCCCCGTATTACTGCGGGATGCCCGCGGCTCCGGGCTGGCGGTGGCGCGTGCCGACATGCGGCGGCTGCCGTTTGCGGACGCCCGATTCGATGTCGTCGCTTCGTTTTTCACGTCGTTCGGCTATTTCGCGACGGCCGATGAGGATGCGGCGGCCTTGCGGGAGTTCGTGCGCGTGACCCGCCCGGGCGGTGTTCTGTTCCTGGATTTGCCCAACCGCCAGGCGGTGGTGCGGGGCCTGGTGCCGGCGGATACGGCGACGTTGCCCGGGCGCCGGGTGGACATGACCCGCACCCTGGAAGGCGATGTGGTGGTGAAGCGGATCGTGATCGTCTCCGATGACGGGGAGACGGCCTGTCACGAGGAGCGCGTGCGCCTGTACGAACTGGCCGCGCTGGCTCCCGTGTTCGCGCGCGCGGGCGTGGACATCGTGGGCATGATGGGCGACGAACACGGGGCGCCGTTCGATCCCGCGGCCTCGCCCCGCATGAGCCTCTTGTTGCGCCGCGTCGAGGCGACGGAGGCCGAAGGCCGTGACCGGGCGGAAGGGATGGGCCGATGAAACCGGTGGCGTCGATACCCGTGAGTGATGCCGCCTCGGTGTTCCTGCGGCATCATCCCGATGGCTCGCCCCTGTTTCCGGCAGGCGCGTTTGCCTCCACGACGGCTCTCGCGCACCGGGCCGCCGCCCTGGACGCCTGGGACGGCGACCGGGCGGCATTGACGGCCTTCCTCGCGTCGGAAAATGCCGTCGGGCGCCATCCGGCGCAGGAGGACAGCTTGGCTGCGGCCGCGCGCCCCGATTCCCTGTTCGTCCTGACGGGACAGCAACCCGGCTTGCTCGGCGGCCCCGCCCTGGCCTTGCACAAGGCCCTGACGACGGTCGCTTGGGCGCGCGCGGCGGCGGAACGCCTTGGCCGGCCCGTGATCCCCGTGTTCTGGATCGCGGGCGACGATTCGGACCTGGCGGAATCCAACGCCGCGGAGTTTCTCGAGCCGGGTGCGGCCGTCACCACCGCGTCGCTGGACTTTCCAGACGCGGCGGACGCCCTGCCCATGAGCCTGCGCGTGCTCGAC
Organism: uncultured Bifidobacterium sp.; assembly: GCA_964416695.1. Lineage (GTDB taxonomy): Bacteria > Fibrobacterota > Fibrobacteria > UBA11236 > UBA11236 > UBA11236. Next base: position 1,195 of record CAYQFG010000185.1, on the reverse strand, counting down.
GAAGCGGCGTGTCGCGCCCTGCTCGCGGCGTTGCCCGCGTCGTGGTTGCCGGAAGCCCGCGCGCTTGTGGAGGCTTGTTACCGGCCCGGCCGCAGCCTGACGGAGGCGTTCCGGGCGGTGATGCAGGGCCTGCTGGGTCCCCAAGGCGTTTTGTGCGTCGACGGGTTTGAGGCGGCGCAACGTCCCGAAGCCCAGGCCATCCTGCGTCGCGTGGCGACCGGGACCGGTGCATTCCAGGAGGCGCTGACCCGCGGCACCGCGCGGTTGCGCGAGACGTTGGGGGTGCCGCCGCAGGTTCCGGTGCGCCCGGGGACGGTGCCGGTGTTCCTCTTTGAAAACCGCCGGCGCGTGCGGTTGTATGTGGCCGATTCAGGACGTGTCTACGAAGCGGGGCGCGAGAGCGTCGACCTGGGTCCGCTGCTGGCGGAGCGGACGTTGTTGCACAGCGCGTTGACGCGTCCGCTCGTTGTGGACGCCCTGTTCCCGGCGCTGGGGCACGTGCTCGGGCCCGCGGAGTTGCGCTACTTCGCGCAACTGGCCGAGGTGTTTCCGGCCTTTGGCCGGGGGTTTCCGCTGCTCGCGCCGCGCCAACAGGCGCTGCTCATTCCCGCCGCCGCGCTGCGCCAGCTGGACTCACTGGGGTTCACGCCTTCCGACATGCCGACCCTCACGCCCTCGCGCCTGCGGGCGCGCTTCACGGAGACGGCGTGGGCCGCGCATGCGGCGGCGGACGCCTTTCCCGGGGAGGAGCTCGCCCGTTTGCGGGAGGCGCTGGCCCGTTATCAGTCCCGGTTTTTTCCCGCCGCCGGAAACCGCTTCGAAGCGGCACGGCGGCGGCTGGAGCGCGCCCTCGAACATCATCGGGAGACGGCGCGCGCCCTGGTGTTCGCGGAAACCGGCCAGAAGCGCTTTGAGGCCTTGAAGCCCCTGTTGCGCTGGCTCGCGGGCGGGTCGCAGGACCGCCATCTGAATACCTTGTCGCTGTGGAACGCCCTGGAGAAGGGCGGCCCCGGCGCGTTCGACGCATATGTCGTGGCCTTGATCCGCACCGGCGACGAGATCACGGTGATGCGCGGTGCGGCGATCGACGGAGAAAGCACATGAAAAAGACATCCGGTTCCACCGGTTCCGGGGTGCGGCAGAAGGCCGCTCCGGCCATGGTTTCACAGGCTACGGATGGGGTGGACTTCATGGC
>CAYQFG010000184.1:0-2409 GCA_964416695.1 uncultured Bifidobacterium sp. | reverse complement strand
ATTGTCCCTGAAGTATTTGCGTTTGAAGTACAGGGCGGCGTGGACGAGGGCGATGAGGGCGGGGACCTCGACCAAAGGGCCGACCACGGCCGCGAGGGCGACGCCCGACCCGATGCCGAACACCCCGATGGCGACGGCGATGGCAAGCTCGAAATTGTTGCCCGCCGCGGTGAATGCCAGCGTTGCGGTGCGCGGGTAGCCCGCTCCGAAGCGGCGCCCCATGTAAAAGCTGACGAAGAACATGATGACGAAGTACAAGGCGAGCGGCACGGCGATGCGGAGCACGTCGAAGGGCAGCTGCACGATGGTTTCCCCCTTGAAGCTGAACATCACGAGAATGGTGAACAGCAGGGCGACCAAGGTGAGGGGGGCGATGCGCGGCAGGTAGCGGGTTTCATACCACGCGCGTCCCTTCGCGCGGACCAGCAGCAGGCGGCCGAGGGCTCCCGCCGCGAAGGGCAGGCCGAGGTAGAGCATGACGTTGGCGAAGATGTTCGCCATCGAAACGTCGACGGCGACGCCCGGCAGGCCGAACAGCGGCGGCAGCACGGCGGCGAACAGCCACGCGTACGCGCCGAAAAACAGCACCTGGAAAATGCTGTTGAGCGCCACGAGCCCGGCCGCATATTCGCCGCTGCCGCGCGCGAGTTGGTTCCAGACGAGCACCATGGCGATGCAACGCGCGAGGCCGACGAGGATGAGTCCCACCATGTATTCGGGCCGGTCGTACAGAAAGATCGCGGCGAGCGCGAACATCACCACGGGGCCGATGATCCAGTTCTGCACGAGCGAGAGCGCGAGGATCTTGCGGTCCTGGAAGACGGTGCCGAGTTCTTCGTAGCGCACCCGCGCGAGCGGCGGATACATCATGAGGATGAGGCCCAGGGCGAGCGGGATGTTGGTGGTACCGTGGCTGGTGGCCTCGACCGCGCTGGCCACCAGCCCCGGAGCGAAGTGGCCGAGGGCCACCCCGGCCGCCATGGCGAGGAAGATCCACAGCGTGAGGTTGCGGTCGAGGAACGAGAGGCGGCCGGGTTTGTCCGGGGCCGCGCCGTGTCGGGTGGGGAGGGGCGTGTCGGTCATACATTCCTTGCCGAAGGCGTGACGGGGAGGCTTAGGGCAGGCCCGGCGCCGGGTCGCTACTCGCAGCAGCCGTGTTTCGCGTCGTGCATACCGGCGTGAACCTCCGGCCTTTCGGCGACGGACGGCGTACAGCCGTGCGTCTGGCACACGCCGTCCGCGGCGTCCCGGGTGTCCGCCACCCCATGCGCCTGTGGCGCGTGTCGCGGGGTGGCGTGGTCATCGACGCCGCAGCAGGAACTCACCCGGGGGCGTGTGGCGAAGAGCTTTTTCCAAAAATTCATGATGTTCTCCTTGAGGATGTTTCGTGACTGTCAGCAGCAACCGTCGAGTCCGCAGGCCTCCGCATCCGGCGAGGAGACGCTCATGTCGAGCGTCGGGACGGCGGATGCCGTCGCGGGCCCCGATCCGCCCGAACCGGAGGCCATGCCGGTCGCCGCCCGCACGTCCGGTTCGCATTCGCACCCGACGGCATGATCCCGCACGGCGCTCATCACCTGCGTGAGGGCCGCGGCGGCTTCGCCGATGGCGGTGAGATCGAGGCAGTAGCAGCTGCGGGGGCCCTCGGCCGTCCCGCGGATCAAGCCGGCGTCCTTCAGCGCCTTCAGGTGCTGGGAGACCGTCGACTGCGACAGCGGCAGGTCATCCACCACCTCGCCGCAGATGCAGGTGCCGCGCTGCGCCAGCAGCCGCAGGATGGTGATGCGGGCCGGATGGGCCAGGGCCTTGGCGAATTCAGCCGCGCGCTGGTCGGCGGGGTCGAACTGTGTGTCCTTGCGTCGAATCATGGTGGCCATCCGGGAAAGTCGTGGTTCGCGGGCTCCGGACTCCGAAGTCCGGAAAGGGTGGAGGGGGGGGAACCCCGCCTAACCGTACATCGTGAATATACGATTATTGGCGGGGGGTGTCAAGGGCTCAGGGCCCTTGGGCGTGAGGGGGGCCCCCGGCGTCGGGTGACCCGGGCGTCCGGGCGCGCCCCCCTCACGGGGGAGAGGCGCGGGCTCGCAGGGATGCAGGGATAAAAAGGCAAATCCTGATTTGCTCTTCCATCGTTTTACATTGGTGTCATGCGCGCGTATCTCGACCAGCTTCGTCAAATCCTCGAAAACGGTGAAAAAAAGGAAGACCGGACCGGCACGGGAACGATTTCCCTGTTCGGCATGCAGGCCAAATACGACCTGCGGGAGGGGTTTCCGCTGGTGACCACCAAGAAGGTGTTGTTCTCCGCCGTGGTGCGGGAACTGCTGTGGTTCATCGGCGGGCACACCAACATACACGACGACGACCTCACGCGCCATACCCCGATCTGGGACGCGTGGGCCGACGAGC
>CAYQFG010000183.1:0-2411 GCA_964416695.1 uncultured Bifidobacterium sp. | reverse complement strand
GGGTGATCTGCCCGGTCTCGTAAATGACCTCATAGTCGAGGCCCTTGCGCAGAACCGTCGAGCCGTTCAGCGTGATCCGCTCGGTGCCCGGGGTGATGTCGTAGCACTGCTGCCCGGGGGCGGCGAAGGTGTTTTCGCGCACGTCGAAGCTGCTTTTCCGCTGACGGCCGAACACGATGAAGCGCGCCACGGAAGGGCCCGCCTGCACGTCTTCGATGGTTGTCTGGTAAAGGGAGATTTCCTCGCGGACGCGCTTGAGCGGAGTGAGGCAGTTGGCGGGGTCGCCGTCGGTGGCGGGGTTGCCCGTCCGCACGCCATTCGTCAAACAGGGAAGGATCAGGTAACCCTCCTCCAGCTTGAAGATGTAGGGGTTGTCGATGTCGAGCACGCCCTTGCGGTCCGATTTTTCCAGGCCGAGACGGCGTATATACGTGATGGTGTCGCCGGGCGCGCTGATGAGCCCGTTGTTGTCCACGAGGCTGAGGCGGAAATTGTCGCGATCCTGCGAAGTGACCCGACCGATGGAATACACGTTGCGCCACATCAGGGGGTCGAGCTCGGGGTTGTCCTGGTGGTTGCGCGAATAGATCAGGACCTTGTTGGTTTTGCTGCGGAACTGTTCGCCCAGGGCGACCTGCACGGGGTCGTTGTTCCACCGCACGGACAGCGTGATGTCACGGTGGCCACCCGGAACGGACAGGAGCCGCAGCTCTTCGTCATACGTGAACTCGGTGGATTCCAGCTGGCGCCAGCGGCCGATGACGCACACCGTGGGCGTGGGCGGCGACGTGTTGGTGTACGCGCACGCCTGCGCGGAATCGGTGCCCGCCACGTCTTCGCCTGCGTTCAGCAAGCGGAAGACTTCGACGGGACGGCGGTTGGGCGCGCCGCGCGTGTAGTTGCTCACCTGGCCGGTCCAGTTGGCCGGGTCGCCGTAGGCCTCACGGTCCGCCAGGGACAGCCAGAAGTGGCGGTAGAAGTCGGCTTCCTTGTCTTCCAGGGGGAACTCGCGCGCCTCCGTCCCGGCGCCGAGTTTTTGCCGTTCGTGCGCGCCGCCTTCCTGGGAAGCGATGGTGGTCACCTCGAGGTTGCCGAAACGCATGCGCATCTTCAGGCCGAACAGACCCTTGTGCTGCTCCGTATACCCTGTGAGGTTCGTGCCCGTCAGCGTCAGCGACGTGTTCCCCGCTTCGATTTCCTGGATGATGTCGTCTTCCAGCTCGTCGCCTTCGCCGCGGTAGCTGATCTTCATCTGGTCCTGAAGGTTGTCGCCGAAACCCTGTTCGCTGTTGATTTCCACGTTGATGAGCCGGCCGATCGTGCCCTTCACGACGAAGGCCGGGCGCTGGTCCAGGGTGAGGCTGGGGAACCAGCTGTTGGTGTAAGGGACGCCCGTGCCGCTTTTACGCGAACCTTCCACGACCAGTTGGTACGAGCCGTTGATGGTGAGTTTGGGTTTGTCCACGCCGATGCGCCGGGCCCAGTCGGGAATGCGGAACGGCAGGTCGAACACGAAGGTGCCGAAAGCCTGTTCGGGCCCGCTTTCCTCCTTGCCGATGAATTCGAGCAGCCACCGGCGCGAGAGCATCATGTCGCGCATGTCGGCGGCGTAGGCGTTCACGCCCGGATGGGCCGACCACAAGGCGGTGGAGTCGTCTCCGAGTTTCAGGTACTCGACGATCTCGAGTTTTCCGCTTTCGAGGTCGACGTTGTAGGCGCGCTGCAACGAACTGGAGTTGATGGCGAGCAATCCCTGGGGCGACGACGCGCCTTGCGTGGGTGCGCCCGCGCTGAGCGGTTTTGCCGCGGGCGGCACGGGCAGGTATTCGGGCTGCGCGAGTGCGCCGAGTGCGAGCAACAGGGCGGCGGCGGGCAGCGCACGCGCCGGACAGGCCCGCAGGATGCCGCGCGGGTTGTGCCGGCGATTGCGGAAAAATCCACACACGAGGCGCGGGACGCACATGCGCGAAAGCCGCCTCGCCCAGGAAACGTGGATGTTCAATAATGCCCGTGGACGCAAAATCTTCTCGCTTCCGGTTTACACCGGACTATCCCCATTCGTTGCGCGTGATGTTCAGGATCGCGGTACGGGCGACAATCGCACCATCCCCCCTCTGCCCCCGCCTGGACCAAGGGCAGGTATTATACGAAAAACGGCTTTTTTGCGGGACATCGGGATGCCATAAAGCATTGATTTTGGAGCACGTGAGGACGATTTTCCGTCACAGGCCCCCAAGAACCCGAATTTTAGCTATTCAGGCAGGGAAAAACCGCCCGGATGGAGCGGAAAGCGTTCAGGATTTTTCCGAAAAGAGGCCTCATCATGACCGTACGAGGACAAAAGGACATTGAGGGACTGCGCGCGGCGGGTCGCGTCGTGGCCGAAACGCTGGAAACCATGAAGGCCGCGC
>CAYQFG010000182.1:0-2430 GCA_964416695.1 uncultured Bifidobacterium sp. | reverse complement strand
GTGGTCTGGGTGAGGTCGTTGGTGCCGAAGCTGAAGAACTCGGCGGTCTCGGCGATTTCGTCGGCGGTCAGCGCGCCGCGCGGCACTTCGATCATCGTCCCGACCATGTAGGACAGCTTGACCTTGTGTTCCGCCTGCACGGCCTTGGCCGTCTCATGCACGATGGCCACCTGCAGGTCGAGCTCCTTCTTGAAGCCGACCAGCGGGATCATCACTTCGGGCCTGGCCTTCACACCGGCCTTCTGCGCCAATGCGGCAGCTTCGAAGATGGCGCGGGCCTGCATCTCGGTGATTTCCGGGAAACGGATACCGAGGCGGCAGCCGCGGAACCCGAGCATGGGGTTGAACTCGTGCAGTTCGTGTACGCGCTCCATGACCTTCTCCACCGGGATGCCCATCTTGCGGGCCAGATCCATCTGCTGCTCCTTGCTGTGAGGCAGGAACTCGTGCAGCGGGGGATCCAGCAGACGGATGGTCGCCGGCAGGCCCTTCAGCTCCTTGAAGATGCCCAGGAAGTCTTCGCGCTGGAACGGCAGCAGCTTCGCGAGCGCGGCCTTGCGCGACTCCAGCGAGCCGGCCAGGATCATCTCGCGCATGGCGTCAATGCGGTTCCCTTCGAAGAACATGTGCTCGGTACGCGTCAGGCCGATGCCGACCGCGCCGAACGCCACCGCGTTGCGGGTCTGCTCGGGGTTGTCGGCGTTCGTGCGGACGACCATGCGGGTCGACTGCGCGCACCACTTCATCAGCTGCTGGAAGTTCTCGAAGGTGCGGCTCTTGCGCGCCGTGGCGTCGCCGCCGACGAGTCCCTGCACCACTTCGGACGGGGCGGTCTTCACCTCACCGGCATAGACCGTGCCGGCCGTGCCGTCGATGGACAGGAAGTCGCCCTGGTTGAACACGCGGCCGTCGACGGTCAGCGTGCGCTTGTCGTAATCGATGTGCAACGCCGCGGCGCCGCACACGCAGACCTTGCCCATCTGACGCGCCACGAGGGCCGCGTGCGAGGACACGCCGCCGCGAGCGGTCAGAATGCCTTCCGCCGCGATCATGCCGCGAAGGTCTTCAGGTGAGGTCTCGACGCGGACGAGCAGGACCTTCTCGCCCTTCTCGGCCGCTTCCACGGCCTTCTCGGCGCTGAAGTAGATCTTGCCGGTCGCCGCGCCGGGGCCGGCGGGAAGGCCGGTCGCGATCACGGGCGCGTTCTTCACCGCAGTGCGGTCGAAGATCGGGGCCAGAACCTGGTCCAGCTGGTCGGCGGGCACGCGCGTGACGGCGGTTTCCCAGTCGATCAGCTTTTCCTTCACCATTTCGACGGCGATGCGCACCGCCGCCACACCCGTGCGCTTGCCGGCGCGGGTCTGCAGCATGTACACCTTCTTGTCCTGGATGGTGAACTCGAAGTCCTGCATGTCCTTGAAGTGCTTCTCCAGCACGCCGCGGATGCGCTCCAGTTCCTTGTAGGACTTGGGCTGCTTGTCGCCCAGCAAGGCCACCGGATCCGGCGTGCGCACGCCGGCCACCACGTCTTCGCCCTGCGCGTTCATCAGGAACTCGCCGTAGAACACCTTTTCACCGGTGGCCGGGTCGCGCGTAAAGGCCACGCCGGAACCGGACTCTTCGCCGGTGTTGCCGAACACCATGGCCTGCACGTTCACCGCCGTGCCCCACTCGGCCGGGATGTTGTACTTGCGGCGGTACACGATGGCGCGGTCATTCATCCAGGAGTTGAACACGGCGCCCACGGCACCCTTGAGCTGTTCCCACGGATCCGCCGGGAAGTTCTTGCCGCTGCGGTCCTTCACCATTTTCTTGAAGCGGGCCACCAGTTCCTTCAGGTCGTCGGCCGAAAGATCGTTGTCGTCGGCATGGGCATTGCCCAGGCGTTCTTTTTTCACCTCTTCGATCACCACCTCGAACGGCTCGTGATCTTCGCCGGCTTCCTTCTGCACGCCGAGCACGACGTCGCCGTACATCTGCACGAAGCGGCGGTAGCAGTCCCAGGCGAAACGCTCGTTGTTCGTCGCCTTCACCAGCGACTGCACGGTGTCGTCGTTGAGGCCGAGGTTCAGGATGGTGTCCATCATGCCGGGCATGGAATCGCGCGCGCCGGAACGCACGGCCACCAGCAGCGGGAACTTGCCCTTGTCGCCGAACTTGAAGCCCATGCTCGCTTCGAGGTGCTTGATGCCGGTCTCGATCTGCGACTGGAGCTGCGCGGGGTAGGTGCGCTTGTTGTCGTAGTAGTGCGTGCAGACTTCCGTGGTGATCGTGAAGCCGGCAGGCACGGGCAGGCCGATCTTGGCCATCTCGGCGAGGTTCGCGCCCTTGCCGCCGAGCAGGTTGCGCATGGATGCGTCACCATCCGTCTTTTTTCCGCCGAACAAATAAACGTACTTGGGGGCTTTCGCCATGACCGGACTCCCTTTC
>CAYQFG010000181.1:0-2486 GCA_964416695.1 uncultured Bifidobacterium sp. | reverse complement strand
TACTCCCCTTCGACCTTGACCACGTCGCCGATGGTGGTGCCGCGCGGCTTGTGGGCATCAAGATAGGCGCGCCATTCGGCGTCTTCCTTGTTCTTGAAGAAGTCCACGACGCTCAGCGTCATCTTGCGGGCGTTGACATCGATTTCGGTCACGACGGCAGGCACTTCGTCACCGGCCTTGAAGGCCTCGGAGGGGTGCTTGATGTTGTCGGTGGTCAGCTTCGACATGGGGATGAAGCCTTCCACGCCGTTGCCCAGTTCCACGACGGCGCCGCGGTCGAGCAGACGCACGATGGTCGCCTTGACGTCCTTGCCGGCCGGGTATTCCGACGGCACGTTGTCCCAGGGATCTTCCTCGAGGTGCTTCATGGACAGCGAAATGCGGCGCTTGTCCTTGTCGATGGCGAGCACGATGCACTCCACCACGTCGCCCTTCTTCAGGATTTCGCTGGGGTGGTTCACCTTCTTCGTCCACGACATGTCGGACACGTGAATCAGACCGTCCACGCCTTCCTTGATCTCGATGAACGCACCGAACGCGGCCAGGTTGCGGATCTCGCCCTTGACCTTGGCGCCCACGGGGAGTTCGTCTTCGATCGCGGCCCACGGATCGGGCTGGATCTGCTTGAGGCCGAGCGAGATCTTCTCGTTTTCGGGATCAAGCTTGAGCACGACGGCTTCGATTTCCTGGCCGACCTGCACCAGCTGAGAGGGGTGCTTGACGTGCTGCGTCCAGGACATTTCGGAGATGTGCACGAGGCCTTCGACGCCCTGAGCGATTTCCACGAACACGCCGTAGTCGGTGATCGACACGACCTTGCCCTTGATGCGCGTGCCTTCGGGGTACTTCGCGGCGACATCTTCCCAGGGGTGCTTGGAAAGCTGCTTCATGCCGAGCGAGATGCGCTCCTTCTTCTCGTTGAAGTCGAGCACGACGACCTTCACGCGGTCGCCCAGCTTGACGATCTCGCTGGGGTGGCTGACGCGGCCCCACGACATGTCGGTGATGTGCAGCAGGCCGTCCACGCCGCCGAGGTCGATGAACGCGCCGAAGTCGGTGATGTTCTTGACCACGCCTTCGCGGATCTGCGCCTTCTCGAGGGTATCGATGATCTGGTCGCGCATCTTGGAGCGCTCCTGCTCCAGCACGACGCGGCGCGAGACCACGATGTTGCGGCGCAGCTTGTTGACCTTGATGACCTTGAAGTCCATCTTCTGGCCGATGAGCGAATCGAGATCGGGAACCTGGCGGAGGTCGATCTGCGAACCGGGCAGGAAGGCTTCGATGCCGAACAGGTCGACCACGACGCCGCCCTTGATGCGGCGGGAGATGGTCCCGACGACGAGCTCTTCGCGCTCGAAGGCTTCGCGGATACGCTCCCACACGCGCATGAAGTCGGCGCGCTGCTTGGAGAGAATGACCTGGCCTTCGTTGTTCTCGACCTGGTCGAGGTACACTTCGATTTCGGTGCCGGGGGCCAGCTCGGCCTCGTCACGGAACTCGGACTTCGAGATCACGCCTTCGGACTTGAACTTGATGTCGACGAACACGTCGTCGCCGGTCACGCGGATCACGCGCCCCTTGACGATGCTGCCTTCCTTGTAGCTGCCGAGCGTGCCGGCATACTGGGCGAGAAGGGCGGTGCGCTGTTCTTCGGTCAGCCCGGCCTCACGCTCGAAATCGAGCAGATCTTCGGGGGAACCGTACAACAACTGGGGGGCTTGGGTTTCTTCGGACATGTGCTTCTCCAACCACGGACGGGTTATTCTTCCCGACATCGGAAAGAGGCTGCCCAGGGCGGATGCTGGTCGGGGGTGGAAGGCCGCTGCGCCGGTGAGGCCCTCACACGGGCCTGTGGTTCAACGGCCGGAACTCAGATCCCGGCGAACAAGGTCGGTAATCTTAGCAACTTGCTCGTCCAATGTTAAGCCGCTGGTGTCGATTTCCACCGCGCCTTCGGCCTTCCGCAGGGGGCTGTTGGCCCGGTTCGTGTCTTTTTCATCACGATCCAACAGATTTTTGAGGATTTCCTCCTCGGACGCCTCGGTTCCGGCCGCTTTCAGCTCCAGAACCCGCCGTTTGGCCCGCGTTTCCGGGTTCGCGGTCATGTAAAACTTCCACCGGGCGTCGGGAAACACCACGGTCCCGATGTCCCGGCCTTCCAGAACGGACGGACGACTACGCCCCAGGGCCCGTTGTTGCGCCACCAGAGCCTCCCGGACGGGAACGGGCTGGCAGTAGACCGAGACTCGGGAGCTCACTTCGGGAGCACGGATCTGGGGGTTGAGGGCCTGACCGTTGACGGTCAGGCGGTTTTCGGGGTCGAAGGCGAAGGTCAGCGAGGCCGCCAGGGCGCCGAGTTCGGCCTCCTGGTCGGGGCGGAGGCCACGATTCAGGGCCTCCAGGGTCAAAGTGCGGTACATGGCGCCGGTATCGATGTGGCAAAAACCGAGGTCGGCGGCGACGCGCTTTGCGGTGGACGACTT
>CAYQFG010000180.1:0-2593 GCA_964416695.1 uncultured Bifidobacterium sp. | reverse complement strand
CGCCTGCGCGGCGAGGGCGTGCACCACCATGCGGTCCGACCCCGCCAACGAGGCGTACGCCTCGTCCTCCACCCCCACCCCCGCCTCGAACCACCGGTTGCGGACCCCCAGGGCCACGCGCAGGTTCACCTTCGCGAGGTTCCAGGTCACGTCGGAACGATCGCCCCACACGCGATATTGCGGTCCATAGCCGCCGAACAGGGACTGGTCGAAGTAGAGGCCGTGAAGGTTGCTGGTGATGGCGAATCCGCCGCCGACCGTGGCGCTGGTGACCGCGATCCGCTCCGCATGGGCGAACCGGGAATCCGTGGGAGCCATCGACGTCAGCAGCGGATGCTCTCCCTGCAGGCCCGCATGCGACACGCCGGCGGTGAGAAACACATCGACGTCGCCGCCGGTTTCCATCTGGCCTTCCGAAAGCCGGTACACGCGCGACGCGGGATCGAAGGAGCGGTATACGGTCGCGCCGGTGGCCCGCAACCGCACATCGGACCGATATCCGTTGACGGAGTGCCGGTTGACGACACCCGCCACGTCGAAGCCGCGCGCCGTGAGGTGATGCGCCTCCACGCCCCAGAGCGTCCCGTGGTACCGCGTCCGTATGTCCTGTGCGTCACCCCGCGCCGTGCGGCCGGCGCGCCCGCGCCAGAGATTGTCGAAGGGGTCCATCAGGAACGATCCCGAGGTCGACAGGCCGAAACGCCCGTAGGAAACCTCCACGCCCGGGCGGCCCAGGCCGGGCGCGCTGTAGTCCACATGGCCGGCCGCGCCCAGGCCGAAGGTGATCAACGGTTGCGCGTAGCGCATGTGGGTCCCGACGGTGAGCGACGACAACACCCCGTGGCCGCCCTTGCCCTCCGCCAGGCGGAGCGGAAACGACACGGGCGAAGATGGGGACGATGCGGGTGATGCGGGTGATGCGGACGATGTAAAAGGCGCGGAGGGCGTGGCCACGGCGGTATCGGTCAGGGAGGTCGACGCCTGCACCCGTGCCGGCCCGGTCAGGAACGCGGCCATCAGGACTGCCGGGAGAAGGAGGGACGTCAAGGCACGCATCATGCCTCCAAAATACCCTTTTTGAGCCCCGCCTCCCCATGCCCCGGAGAATGCGCATTTTCGCGTCGTCATCCCCGTTTACGCCCCGTCCGTCCGGACCCGGCATGGCCAGGGCGCGCGGCGTCAGCTCACGACGTCGGCAGGCACCAGTTTCACGCCGGCCCACACCTCGTCAAGGTCACACGCCGACGCGCTCACGAGGCCGAGGGTTGCCGCGCAGGCGTGGACGGCCTCGGGCGTGATGCCCGTTTCGGGCCGGATGTCTTCAGCTTCCCAGGCTTCGGGTTTGGGCCAGAACACCCACAACGTGCCGCCGGCGGCCAGCAAACGCCGGAAGGCCGGCAACGCCCGCGTGAGTTCGGAACGCAGCCAGCAGAAGCCCCCGATGAAAGTGACAGGCTGGGAAGAGTAAACGCCGGCCAGGGGTTTGGCCTCGATGCGCACCGCCGGGCATTCGCGTTGCAACCGGTTCACCAGCGCACGGGGGGCGCCGAAGGTCAGGACATCCCCTCCCGCCGCCACGCCCAGGACATGGGCAAGGCTCGTCGGCGGAGTATGGGGATGTCCGGTGGTCATGGCGTTCACGGGTGGTTTGAGCGGGAACCCGGCTTCGCAAAGCGCAGGTCCGCAAGGATTCATGCAAAGAAAGATCCGCCTTGGGCACGCCGAAGCGGCAGGACGGATCGTCAGGGTTCAAACCTAAATCAAACCTCAATATAAGGCAAAGGCAGGGGAAACGCTCACCCCGCCTGCATCCGGAGACTTTAGAACGCGCCCTTCTTCCACTTCGCCTTGGAGCCCAGCTCTTCCTCGATGCGGATGAGCTGGTTGTACTTGGCGACGCGGTCGGTGCGGGACAGCGAACCGGTCTTGATCTGGCCGGCGGCGGTGCCCACGGCCAGGTCGGCGATGAAGGTGTCCTCGGTCTCGCCCGAGCGGTGGGACGACACCACGCCGAACTTCGCCTTCTTGGCCATCGCGATGGCTTCGAGGGTTTCCGTGACGGTGCCGATCTGGTTCACCTTGATCAGGATCGCGTTGGCGGTCTTCTCCTGGATGCCGCGCTTGAGGATCGAGGGGTTCGTGACGAACAAGTCGTCACCCACGAGCTGGACCTTCTTGCCCAGGGCGGCGGTCAGCTCCTTCCAGCCTTCCCAGTCGTTCTGGTCGAGGCCGTCTTCGATGGAGTAGATCGGGTACTTCTCGCACAGATCGGCGTACAGGCGGACCATCTGCGAAGAGGTGTAGGTCTTGCCGCTGCTCTTGTGGAGCGTGTAGCGGTTCTTGCCCTTCTCGTAGAACTCGGACGAGGCCACGTCGAGCGCGATCTTGAAGTCGGTGCCCGCCTGGTAACCGGCGTTCTGGATGGCCTTCATGAGGCAATCCAGGGCGTCGTTGGTGCCCTTGAGCTCGGGCGCGAAGCCGCCTTCATCGCCCACCGCGGTGGACAGGCCGCGCTTCTTCAGCAGGGACTTCAGGGCGTGGAACACCTCGGCGGACATGCGGATGCCTTCGGAGAAATTCTTCGCGCCGACGG
>CAYQFG010000179.1:0-2593 GCA_964416695.1 uncultured Bifidobacterium sp. | reverse complement strand
GTCCCGTGATCCGGTGAGGTCCTGACGAACGGCAGGCCCAACGTGCAGTTGACGCCGTTGGCGAAGTCGAGCGTCTTCATGGGCCCGAATCCCTGGTCATGATACATCGCGATCACGGCGTCGAAGCGTCCGCGCAAGGCCTGCAGGTACACCGTATCGCCCGGATGCGGCCCGGAGGTTTCAATCCCCTCGCCCGCAAGCGTCGCCATGGCGGGCCGAAGGATGTCGATTTCCTCGCGGCCGAACAGGCCGTTCTCACCCGCGTGCGGATTGACGCCCGCGAGGGCGATCCGCGGCGCGGGCTTGCCCGCTTTCATCAACGCCGCGCGCGTGAGGCGCACCACGTGCGCCACGCGCGCTTCGGTGATGGCGTCCAACGCGGCCCGCAGGGGGAGATGGTCGGTCACGTGGCTCACCACCAGCCTGGGATGCCAGAGCGCCATCACCACCCCCTCCCGCTGCGTCATGTGATCCAGAATTTCCGTGTGCCCCGCAAAGGCGTGACCCGCCTGGTTCATGGCTTCCTTGTTGAGCGGTGCGGTGACGATGCCGTGGGCGCGGCCGGCGAGACATTCCTGAACCGCATGTTCGAAGTAGCGGAAAGCCGCATTGCCGCATGCGGCTGAAAGCGTGCCGACGGGATGGTCGCCTGACTTCAGGTGGCCGCGCGAACGCACGGGGATCTCTTCGGCCCCGGCCGTGGACTCGTCGGCGAAGCGCACGGACAACCCAAGGTTCGCGGCCGTGTCGCGGAGGATGTCGAGTTCGCCCACAACGAGGGGACGGATGCCGGTGTCAGGAGTGAACGGACGAGCCGCGAAAAGCTTGGCGATGACTTCGGGACCGATGCCCGCGGCATCGCCCATGGTGACGAGCAGGGTTTTCACGAGCGTAAATCTAGAAGACGGCAGGCGGGGCGACGATGCGCCCGCGCACAAGGGCGGACGGACGCCCATCCCCGCACGACATGACGAGAAAGAAGCTAGCGGGAGGCCGGAAGACCTGCTCACGCCGTCACGGGACGCAGCGGATGCGGGTTGCCGTCAGTTGAGACAGTCAGGCGTGCCCGACCGCCCGCAGGGAGACAGGGACGTCGTGATCGAGGTATCCTGGCCCGCCCCCACGGTGATGGTCATCGTGGATTGATACCCCCGCAAGGGGGACAGCCTGTCGATGGCCTGCAAGACGACCGTATGGGACTGGCCGGGACGGAGATACTTCCAGGCGAGCACTTCATCGAAGATCCGGGAACCCGGCATGCCGCCCGCGAACTTGGGCGTCCAGGTGGTGCCGCCGTTGGAGGTGGCGTACAAGGCGTCCGAGCCTCCGATGATGAACCCTTCCGTCGTGTTGCGGAAACTGATCCATGTCAACGGGATGGTGGTGACGATGGTCGCTTGCTGCTCCCAGGTCGCGCCGCCGTTGGTGGTCTTGAACACCTCGCCGTTGGCACCGGTCACCCAGCCCGTGTTGGCATTCTGGAAGTGGACGGCGTGCAGCATCAGACCGTTCTGGCGATGCTGCTCGACCCAGACCTTACCACTGTCGATCGTTTTCAGGATGATGCCGTCCGCACCGACCACCCAGCCCGTACTCGGACTCACAAAATGTACGGCCTTGAGCGAACGTTTGATGCCGCCGCCGGTCCAGTTCTCACCCTGGTTGACCGCATTGAGGACAAGCCCACTGTCGCCCACCGCGAAGCCGACATCGGCGTTGTAATAGGACACTTTCCGGATCGTTTGCGCCGTGGGCGATTCCATGAGAAACCAGGTCGCGCCCCCGTCCACCGATTTGCGCAACGTACCGCCGACGCCACCCACATAGACGGTGTCGGCCGATATGGCGGAAACCGTCCAGAGATCCACACCCGTCCCGCTTGCCAGGGCGGTCCACGTGTTGCCGCCGTTCGTGGTTTTAAGAATGGTGCCGGAAAACCCCGAGATGTACCCCACGTTCGCGTTGGCAAACGAGATGCCCGTCAGCCGTACGGTGGTGCCGCTGGGGCGCGTGGTCCAGCTGGTGCCGGTGTTGGTCGTCCGCACAATGGCCCCGTTGTCGCCTACCGCCACCGCGACGGTGGGCGATGCGAAACGCACCGAGCGCAGGGTGTGCGCCGTGCCGCTGTTCCTCGTCTCCACCTGCAGCCTGGGGTTGCTGCCGGCCGAAATCGGCGCCGAGCCGTTGCGGGTCCGGTATATCGTGCCGCCCGTGCCGACCAGCAAGCCGGTGTCGGGATTGACGAAATGGAGTCCGAGCAAATCGACCGACGTCGGCAGCTGGAAGTTGTTGGCCAGGCCGTTCCAGTATGCATGTTGCTCATCGGCTTCGGTCGTCTTCCGGAAGGTGCCGCGCGCCCCCACAAGAAACGCGACCGTCGGCGAGACGTGCTGGCCGTCATAGATGTGCTCGGAAGTTCCCTGGTTGGTGATGCGCGACCAGGTCGCGCCCCCGTTGTTGGTGAACATCAACGCGCCATTATTCAGGAACGCACGCCCCTTGGTCGTACTCATGAAGTCTATGGAGTGCGCCGGCGACCCTTGGGCAGCGCTCGTCTGATGGAACCAGCCACCGCTCAGGGGCAACCACACCA
>CAYQFG010000178.1:0-2608 GCA_964416695.1 uncultured Bifidobacterium sp. | reverse complement strand
GCCTTGGTTTCCTGAAAGAGAAAGGTCTTGTTGGCCGAGCCGCCGCCCTTGGCGAGAAACAGGAATTCATACGCGTCGCCCGGCGTGGCGTAAATGTCGATCTGCGCCGGCAGGTTGTTGCCCGTGTTCTTTTCCTCGAACATGGTCAGCGGCGCCATCTGCGAATAGCGGAGGTTTTCCTCCAGATACGCGGCGCCGATCCCTTCGGCGAGCGCGGCTTCGTCATCGAAGCCCGTCCACACCGACTGGCCCTTCTTCGCGATCACCGTCGCCGTCCCGGTATCCTGGCACGAAGGCAACTGCCCCTGCGCGGCCACCACGGCGTTGCGCAATTCGGTCATGGCCACGAAGCGGTCGTTGTCCGACGCTTCGGGATCCTCCAGGATGGCGCGGAGTTTGCCCAGATGCCCGGGGCGGAAGTAAAAGTTGACGTCGCGCAGGGCTTCCCGCGCCAGCCTCACCAACCCGGGACGATCCACCACGAGGAGGTCCCCCCGCTCACCCCCCTCCACCACACGCACGAAATCACGTGTGACCAGACGATAGGGCGTGGAATCGGGACCATATTCGAACAGCGGCTGGAAGGAATGAGTCATACGTGAAAATTATGAATTGGTGCGGACAAGGGGGAATTACGGCATGAGCCGGGTTTGGGGGCGGAAACGGGCGCACGGCCTCCGTCGCGGGTGCCCCGCCTGACGGCCCTTCGTGCCCGGATCTCCGCGTGCACCCGGGCGGGATGGGGTTTGCGGGGCGTCACGTGGCGGGAAGGTTGCGGAACTAGATTTCCGGTGAGACGGGCTCCCCGAAAGGCATTTCATGATTCGCGTATCGACCTTTGCAGCTTTCCTGTGTGGGGCCCTGATGACCCTGCTGTCCGTACCGGTCTCGGCGCGGACGCTGCTGGTGTTGCCGGTTTCCGGAGCGGGCATCGCCGACGGCGATCTGGCTTCGGTGAACCGCCTGTTCCGCGAAGCCCTGGAAATGCGTTATACGGGCCCGGTGGTGGCGGGCACGACCTCCTGCGAGGATCGTGGCTGCGCGCTGCAGGCCCTCGGAGCCGCGCAGGCCGACGAGGTGGTGTACTCCAGCATTTATCTGCTGGGGACGAGGTGGATCTTCTCCGCGTCCGTGACGGGAGCGGACGGCGCGGCGGGGTTCAGCCAGCGGTTGACCGGCGCCAACATCGAGGACATGGAGGCGTTGACGATCCGCATGGCGGATGCGTTGACGACCCGTCGCACGACGGAGCAGGTGGCCTCGCTGGACAACATCACCGCGAAGGAAGCCGATGCGGATCCCACGCGTCGGCGCAGCCTGTATCATGCGGGGGTGGCGCTGGGTTACGTGTTCCCCGTGGGCACCAGCTACAGCTACGTGTCGGAGAGCCCCTACGTCTATCCGCCGGAGCGCAAACGCTACGGGTACGACCAGATGGTGCGCCTGACATGGCTCAACAGCTGGGAGTTCCGCAACGACTTCGCCCTGGGCGCGGATCTGGTCTGGACGACACCGTACGCCATCGGCGCGGACGTCAGCCTGCGTTACATGCTGAACCGCAGCGACTTCACGCCGTTCATCGGCGGCGGCCTGGGACTGCATTACGTCCGCGGCGACGTGGGGGTCGAAGGGGACGAGAACAAGCGCAATTCCGGGCCGGCCCTCAACGTGCAGGGCGGCATGATGCTGTTCCGCACCTACGACGTCAACGTCATGCTGCGCGGCCAGTACCAGGTGATCTTCAATTCCGACGTCGATCACGGCCCCGCCCTCGACGTGGGCGTCAGCTTCCGCGATCGCGACAAGGGGAAAGCGTCCAAGGGCAATGACGGGCTGGGTTTTTGGGGCTACACCGGGATTACGCTGGCGACCCTGATGGTGATCGGGTTGCTGGCGGACTAGGAACGCGGCAATAGAACAATGCGGCAATAGAACAATGCAGCGGATAGTTTACAGCCAGAAGCCGTGCGTCGGTTGTTCTGGTCTGACA
Organism: uncultured Bifidobacterium sp.; assembly: GCA_964416695.1. Lineage (GTDB taxonomy): Bacteria > Fibrobacterota > Fibrobacteria > UBA11236 > UBA11236 > UBA11236. The sequence goes on along the minus strand of CAYQFG010000178.1, from coordinate 618 downwards.
TCCTGAGCATTGAGCATGACCGCTTGCTGTCAACGGTCGGCCCGTCAGCCCGTGTCCCGTGATGGGAATGATGCTGTGATGCGGTGATGCTGGAGTATCCTCTCCTCCAGGTCACCTCAGGTCTCCTCAGGCCACCACACTCATCAACCGTAAACCGCACATAGGGGCCCTCAGGAAAGCCCCCTGTTTCTCCGCCAAGCCCACCTTACTCCAGGTAGGTGTATCCGTACAGGCCGGAGCGGTAGTTTGCGAGGAACTCCTTGCCCTCCTGGAGGGTGATCTTGCCTTCCTTGACGGAGGCGGAGACCCAGGCTTCCATGTCGCGGACGAGCTTTTTCGCCGAGTACTGCACGTAGTCGAGCACGTCCGCGACCGATTCGCCGTCGAGCACCTGTTCAATGCGGTAGCCGTCCTTGTCCACCACCACGTGCACGGCGTTGGTGTCGCCGAAGAGGTTGTGCAAGTCTCCGAGGATTTCCTGGTACGCTCCCACGAGGTACGCGCCCAGATAATAGGATTCGCCCGCCTTGAGCGGATGCAGTGGCAGGCTGCGTGAGAGTTCCCCCGAATGGATGAAGTGGTCGATCTGGCCGTCGGAGTCGCAGGTGATGTCCTGCA
>CAYQFG010000177.1:0-2609 GCA_964416695.1 uncultured Bifidobacterium sp. | reverse complement strand
GTGTTCTGGGCCACCTGGTGCATCCCCTGCATCGAGGAAATCCCCCAGCTCAAGCACTTTCAGACAACCTACGCCGACCGCGGCTTCCGGGTGATTTCGATCAACATCGACGATCCCGAAGGCCACACGGCTCCCGTGATGGCGCAGCAGTTCGAGATCAACTATCCCGTGCTGGTCGACGACGGCTCCGGAGAAAAGGCCTTCGGAGGCATCCGGGCCTTGCCCACGTCGTTCCTCGTGGGACGCGACGGCACGATCAAGCGCCGCCTTGAAGGGCTTTACCCCCAGGAAAAACTCGAGTCGATCATTCTGGACGAACTCGCGCTGGACGCCTCTCCCTGAAGAGGCCGCGCGTGACGCCCCGGCACCCCGCGATGCCGGTCCCCGCCCGGGCCGCAGGCCCGTCCCGCCCCCGGAATCCCTTTCCCCCATTCGGGGGGACGTCACGGGCCGCGCAGGCGGGCATTCTTCGGAAACCGGTTTTCCCGTTTTTCCGGGCCTTTTTCTAACTTTCTGATCCCACCAAGAGACCAAAATGGCCAAAAATCTTTATCAAAAAGTCTTCGACCGCCACGTCGTCAGCCAGCTGTCCTCCGGACAGTATCAGGTTCTGATCGGCCTGCATCTCGTCCACGAAGTCACCTCTCCCCAGGCCTTCGCGCTCCTGCGCGATCGCGGCCTGAAGGTGAAGTTCCCGCACCGCACCTTCGCGACGGTGGACCACATCATTCCCACCGAGATCCGCGAGCGGCAGCGCCCGCTGCAGGATGCGATGGCGGAAGAGATGCTGCAGGCCATCGAAAACAACACGCGTGAACACGGCGTCACGTTCTTCGGCGCCAAGTCGGGGCATCAGGGCATCGTGCACGTGATCGGCCCCGAGCTGGGCCTCACCCAGCCCGGCCAGACCATCGCCTGCGGCGACAGCCACACCTCGACGCACGGCGCGTTCGGCGCGCTGGCGTTCGGCATCGGCACCAGCCAGGTGGCCGACATCCTCGCGACCGGCACCATGACGCTGGGCCGCCTCAAGGTGCGGCGCATCAACGTCACCGGCAAACTCGCCCCGGGCGTGTACGCCAAGGACGTGATCCTCGCGATCATCCGCAAGCTGGGCGTGAACGGCGGCGTGGGCTACGCGTACGAATACGCCGGCCCGGTGATCGAAGCGATGAGCATGGAAGAGCGCATGACGCTGTGCAACATGTCCATCGAGGGCGGCGCGCGCATCGGCTACGTCAATCCCGACGAGAAGACCTTCGAATACCTGAAGGGTCGCGAATACGCCCCCAAGGCCGCCGACTGGGACAAGGCCGTGGCCTACTGGAAGAGCATCGCCTCCGACGCGGACGCGACCTTCGACGACGAGGTCACCATCGACGGCAGCGCGCTCGCGCCGCACGTCACCTGGGGCATCACGCCCGCGCAGTCCGTGGGCGTCGATGAAGCCATCCCCGCCGCGGACTCCTTCCCGGAATCGGAACGCCCGCTCATCCACGAAGCGTACGAGTACATGTCGCTTGAGGCCAACCAGCCGATCGCGGGCGTGCCCGTGGACGTGGTGTTCATCGGCTCGTGCACGAACGGCCGCATCTCCGACCTGCAGGAGGCCGCCAACGCGGTCACGGCCGCGCGCGAGGCCAATCCCGACCTGAAGGTTCCCGCATCCGTGCGCGCCATGGTCGTGCCCGGCTCCGAGCCCGTGCAGAAGGTCGCCGAGGAAATGGGTCTGGACAAGATCTTCACCGAGGCCGGCTTCCAGTGGCGCGAGCCCGGTTGCTCGATGTGCCTGGCCATGAACCCGGACAAACTCAAGAACCGTGAAATCAGCGCGTCCACGAGCAACCGCAACTTCAAGGGCCGCCAGGGCTCGCCCGCGGGCCGCACGCTGCTGATGAGCCCCGTGATGGCCGTCGCCGCCGCGCTCACCGGGAAGGTCACCGACGCGCGCGCCTTCTTCAACCTTTCGACCACCCACTCGAAGTAAGGGCCACAGCATGCAAGCCCCCGCCGCCATCATCGAAACCGTCACCGGCCGCGCCGTTCCCCTGCGCGGCAACGACATCGACACCGACCGCATCATCCCCGCGCGTTACCTCCGCACCGTCACCTTCGACGGCATCGGCGAACACGCGTTCGAGGACGACCGTCGCGGCCTCGCCGCCAAGGGTCAGGTTCACAGCTTCGACAAGCCCGAATACCAGGGCGCGAAGATCATGTTCGTGAACAAGAATTTCGGCTGCGGCTCCAGCCGCGAGCACGCCCCCCAGTCGCTCATGCGCTGGGGCATCGACGCGATCATCGGCGAAAGCTACGCCGAAATCTTCTTCGGCAACTGCGTCTCGCTGGGCATCCCCTGCGCCGTGGTCGACGAAGGCACCATCGAGAAGCTGCTCGCCGCCGCCGAAAGCGACCCTGCGGCCACCTGGACGCTCGATGTGAAGGCCTGCGAATTGCGCGGCCCCGTCACCGTGCCCGTCTCCTTCGTCGACGGCCCGCGTCAACAGTTCCTCAGCGGCAAGTGGAATCCCATGAGCGAGCTGCTGGAGAACATGCCTCTGATCGAAAAGGTCGCCGACGGGCTGCCGTACGTGTCGGGGAAGTGGTAA
>CAYQFG010000176.1:0-2646 GCA_964416695.1 uncultured Bifidobacterium sp. | reverse complement strand
TCCACCGCGGCCTGTACGGCGCGATCCTCGGCTTCGGCATCGAGGGCGGCGCGGAGGCCGGCAAGCGTTTCGTCAGCGCGCTGCAGCTGTTCTCCAACCTCGCCAACGTCGGCGACGCGAAGAGCCTCGTGATTCACCCCGCGAGCACGACGCACAGCCAGCTCAGCGAAGCGGAGCAAAAGGCCAGCGGCGTCACGCCCGACTACATCCGCTTCTCCGTGGGCCTCGAAGCGGCGGAAGACCTCGAAGCCGACATCACGCAGGCTCTGGCCAAGGCCTGAACCGGCGGCAGGATGTGCGACAGGGGCCCCATGTTCTTCGCGAACGTGGGGCCTTTTCACAAGGGGTATTTAGGATATTGGGGGGGGTAGGGCGACGCCGCAGGAAGCCCCGGCCCCCCGGTGCGGCGTCGCGGAGCGCGTGGACGCGCGACCCGTCGTGACCGCGGCTTTGCCGCGGGGCCGGGTGCGGACGACGGGGGCGGACACAAGGGAATGACAAGGAGGGTACCATGCATGATATCGAGAACCGGGCGGACATCGACGCCCTGATGAACCTCTTCTACAACTCCGTGTTCGAAGACGACGTGATCGGTTACCTGTTTACCGACGTGGCGAAGCTCGACCTCGACCATCACCTTCCCGTCATCGGCGATTTCTGGGAAACCGTTCTTTTCGGCACGGGCGACTATGCCCGGCACGGACGAAACCCTTTGCAGGTGCACCTGTTGTTGAACGACAAGGAAGCGTTGCGGCCGCAACACTTCAAGCGCTGGCTCGAGATTTTCACCGCGAGCGTGGACAGCCTGTTTGCGGGGAAACGGGCCGAATTCATCAAGCAGCGCGCCCAGGGCATCGCCTTCCGCTTCATGAGCATGATGCCGCAGCCGTCCTGAAAAACCCGAGCGCCCGGAGCGTCCGGAGCGTCCGGCCCCGCGGTTTCGAGGGCGCGCTTTCCCGACGTCCCGTGGACATCGGGACGCCATCCTCCGGACGGCCGTGACCTTGTAGGTTTCTGGTACGAACCCTTTGCCAGGAGCGCCTCATGAACCGGACGACCACAACCCGCACTCTCAACCTCAACCTCAACCTCGTGTCCCGGCGCGCCCTGCTGGCGGCCGGCTTGATCGCGCTCGGTGCGACCGCCACCTTCGCCCAGTACACCGGGCCCGTCGACGGCAAGAAAACCCCCGAACCCTTGCGGACCGTGGCCGAAATCCGGGAACACGACAAGGACGACCAGCCCGTGTTGCTGACCGGCGTGCTGACAAAGAAACTCGGCAAGGAGAAGTATCTCTTCAAGGACGAGACCGGAGAAATCCGCGTCGAGATCGACACCGAAGACTTCCCTGCGGTCGAAGTCACTGAAAAGACGCGCGTGGAGATCACCGGCGAAGTGGACAAGAGCGCGTTGCGCGCCGCCGAGGTGGACGCGAAACGCGTGCGCGTGCTGCCCTGAACGGAACGGCCGGGTGCGCGGCGCCGAAACGGCCCGCGCACCGGTAAATGTGTATAATGTAGGCAGGAGGTGCCTTTATGCACATTGAGCTGAACACCGACAAAAACATTTCCAGTGACGAGCGCCTGCTCGAGTATACCGAAGGGGCGATCCAGGGAGCGCTGTCGCGCTTTCAGGATCGCATCACGCGCGTGACCGCGCACTTCGCCGACGAAAACAGCAGCGAGAAGCACGCCGGGGACGACAAGCGCTGCACGCTGGAGGCCCGTCTCGCCGGGCTGCAACCGCTGGCCGCGACGCATTTCGCGCCCACCGTGCGCGAGGCGCTGGCCGGCGCCATCCAGAAGCTGGAGAACGCCATCACCACCGTGGTGGAGCGCGAGCAGGACAAGCAGCGCCGGAACTGAACGGCGGGCGACGCGAACGCGTCGGCACGGATCGGCACAGGCCGGAGCGTCTCCCCGCTCCGGCCTTTTTCATGTCTCCCGGAGGCCGCACACCTTCTGAAAGCGCCGGGACACCCCTGGGGCGCACTCCCCGACGGCCCGCAGGGATCACCGCGCGGCGGCCCGAACGATGCGGCCTCGCGCCTTTGCCCCCTTACCCCCCCGGGTCTTCCGGATCGCGGACGTGATTTCCTCCGGACGACACCACAAAGGCGTCGCTTTGAGCTATCGTGATGGAACGGCCCGGCGGTCAAACCGGGGCGGACCGTCCGGACCGCAATGCGGTGGACGGACAACGCACGTCAAACAGGAGACGATCATGGGCAAGAGTCAAGACGCCAAAAAGGACACGAAGAAAGCGCCCGCCAAATCCGCGAAGGAGAAGAAGGCGGAGAAGCTGGAAAAGAAGGCCAGCAAGAAGTACTAAGAGAAAACCAGAAGTCGGAAATCAGAGATCAGCAAGGAACACAAGCCAAGGCATAAGTCTGGGCTTGTGTTCACTGGCCCGATTCCGTGCTTCTGATTTTCATGAAAAGAAACGGGCCACGGCATCACCGCAGCCCGCCTCCCGATTTTCTGATTTCAGATTTCAGATTTTTCTTCAGACCCGCAGGTCTTCCGCGCCCATCGCCTTCCAGTCACTCCAGCGCGCGAGCGCGGGCGCGACGTGTTCGGCCAGGAACTCCTCGGTCTGCTCCTTGGAGCGGCCCGTGTACTTCGACGGATCGAGCATCGCGGTGAG
>CAYQFG010000175.1:0-2646 GCA_964416695.1 uncultured Bifidobacterium sp. | reverse complement strand
CTCCAGCTCGTCCGGATTCCCGCCGTTTTCAGCTCGTTGTCCAACGCGTTCGCCGGCTGGTTCATCGGGGCGGCGCTGGTCACGACGCTCCCGGCCATCGGCGGAAGCCCCGCGCCGGTGTCCGCCCTGATCCTCGGGATGCTGGCCGCCGGCCTGTACCTCCTCGCGGGCATGGCCCTCAACGACATCGCCGACCTCGAGGTCGACCGCGCGGAGCGGCCGGGCCGCCCCCTGCCGTCGGGCGCCGTGTCCCTCGCGCGCGCCTGGATGCTCGTGCTGGGTTTTTTCGCGCTCGGCCTGGCCCTGCAGTGGCTGGCCAACCCCGTGGCGGCACAGGTCGGCGCCCTCCTGATCGCCGCCATCTTTCTGTACAACTTCGTCCTCAAGGGCAGCGTCCTCGGGCCCGTCTCCATGGGGCTGTGTCGTGTTCTCAATCTCGCCGGGGCGATTGCGCTCAGCCTTCCGTCACTGGAGGCTTTCGCGCGTTTGCCGGGGGCGGTCTACGGCGTGCTGGCTTCGCTGGGGCTGTACGTGATGCTCGTGACCTGGCTGGCGCGCGACGAAGTCCAGGGCAACTCCCTGCGACGCGTGAAGGCGTTCATGATCGGGTTCGCGGCCTGGTTCGCGGGGTGGGCGGCCTATGCGTCCACGGTGCGCTCCTGGGTCTCCCTTGGCGTGGTGGTGGTGCTGGTCGTGCACTTCTGGTTGTTGAAGAACGCCATCGCGGGGCTGCGCGCGCGCCCCACGGCGCCGGCCTCCACGGGCAAGACCGTGGGCGGCATGCTGGGGACCATGCCGGCCACGGATGCCCTGGCGATGCTCGCCACGGGGGTGGCGATTCCGTGGGCGCTGGCGGGGCTGCTGTGGATGCTGCCGGGCCGCCTGCTGGCGCGGCGGTTTTACTCTACGTAGGCCGTACGGGCGACTCGACGAGTCGCCGCGTCATCCCGTCGGCGCCGCGATTCGCCGCGCCGCGCCTCCGCGTCACCCGACCCCCCTGCCGCCACGCCCACCCGGTCGCCGCCGCAGGCGCAAACACCCCGTGGTCCGACATCCCAACCCCCTGCAGATCGCGCCTGCGCTCGTCCACGTTCGTGTATATTACGGGCATCTTTGGAGGTCCCCCATGCGTTTTCCTTCCGCTTCCATTTTCGTCGCGTCGCTGTTCGCCGCGCTTGCCCTCGTTCCGGCGGGCGCTCACGCCGAGGACGTGAACCTCAACAATTACCCGGAGACCACGACGGTGGCCCTGAGCCGTTATTCCGTCGGTCCCGGGATCGGCGTGGTCGCCGCCATCGACGGCGACATGACCGACATCAGCGAGCAGTTCCTGTCGTTGTCCCTGTCGCAGTCCATCCGCTTTCGCGAGAACTGGGATCTGGGCATCGACGCGGAATGGTGGGCACCCGGCGCGAACTTCGGAGGAGCGATGACGGTCTCGTACCTGTTCGGTTCGGCGGCGTTCCGTCCCTTCGTGGGCGTGGGGGCCGGCCTGCATTCACTGGACTACGAGGATGAAAAGTTCGGCAAGGGTCTCGGCCTGCAGGGCCTCGTGCATGCCGGCTTGTACCTCGACGTGCTCGACAACCTGCAGATGCGCGTGCGGGTGCCGTACCGTTTCATCGCCAACAGCCATCGTGACCAGGCGGCCGGCCTCGACGTGGCGTTGCTGTTCTCGCCGGCGATGCGCACGACGAAGGTGAGGAAGCTGACGTATTAGGAATGCTCAATGCTCAATGAGCAATGAGAAAACAAAGGAGGCGTCCTTGCGGGCGCCTTTTTTGTTGTGGTTCCGGGCGCTTTCACGGGGGTGAAGGCGCTCATCGTCGTGCATCACGCGGAACCGGAACGAGGTTCCGTATCTTGCACACCATGAGCATTGCCCATGCATTGATCATTGGTTACCGCGTCGTTCCGCACACCGCCGGGGCCTGTTGCGCGATCCATACGCGCGCGCGGTCGCGGACGTCGCGGCTGGCGGCTTCGGCCGACGTGAAGTAATACTGGCGGTTGCTGCGACCGGCGTAGGTGTCGCCTTCGGTGGGGTTGGAGACGAAGGTCTGCGTGTGGCGCAGGGTTTTCTCCACTTCGCGGAAGACGGGCGGCTGCCCCTGGATGCTGCGGGTGGTGACGATGATGAGATCCTTCTCGCGCGTCATGTAGGTGATGTCCAGGCGCGCGGTATAGGCCTTGATCCATTCGTTCTTGCCGGTCACGCCGTTGATGCCGTGCGCGAAAAGCGCCTGCGACGAGATCAACGGTTCCAGTTTCATCGGGTCAGGCAGGGAGAGGATGCAATCCTCAACCTTCTCGCGGCTGATCTCGCTGGATCCGTCCGAACTGGTGGACGCCGTGACCACGGTGACGTTCCGGTTTTCGGTGCGGGGTTGTTCGGCGAGAACGGGTGCGGCCAGCAGTCCCGCGAGCGCGAAGGCGGACATCAGTGGCGTCAGGGACGTCGGGTGCATCGTGGGCTTCATGGCGTTCTCCCGGTGAGGTCGTGCAGCCGTAAGCTACAAAGAGCGGACGCCCCGGCGTCCCGGGAAAAGGATCCTGCGGGCCTTGCGGGGGGGGGAGAGAGGGAAGGTGATGGTGGCAGCGGGGCGGCCGCGCGGGGGATGCGCGAGGCCGCCCCGGGCGGCGCCC
>CAYQFG010000174.1:0-2710 GCA_964416695.1 uncultured Bifidobacterium sp. | reverse complement strand
GTCGACATCACCGCGCAGACCATCCGCGCCGTGGAACACACCGGCCTGAAGGGCCGCGCCGCCGAGCTGTGCAAGAACCTGTTCACGCTCGGCATGATGTACTGGTTGTACGACCGCCCCGTGGAGCACACCCTCACGTGGCTCCAGACCAAGTTCGGTCCCAAGACCAAGTACAAGGACAAGCCCGAAATCGCTTCGGCCAACCAGGCCGCGCTGCTGGCCGGCTTCAACTATGCCGAAACGGTGGAATTGTTCGCGAGCAGCTACCGCGTGAAGAAGGCGCAGCTGCCCCCCGGCTCGTACCGCAAGATCTCCGGCAACGAGGCCACCGTGTTCGGTCTCATCGCGGCCGCGCAGAAGGCCGGGCTGGAGATCGTCTACGGCAGCTATCCGATCACGCCCGCGTCCGACGTGTTGCACGGGCTCTCGCGCCAGAAGCATTTCGGCGTGACCACCTTCCAGGCCGAAGACGAAATCGCCGCGATGGCCTCCGTCGTGGGTGCCGCCTACGGCGGCGGACTGGGCGTCACGGCGACCTCGGGCCCCGGCATTTGCCTCAAGTCCGAAGCGATGGGCCTGGCGGTGATGACCGAACTGCCGATGGTCATCATCGACGTCCAGCGCGGCGGGCCCAGCACGGGCTTGCCCACCAAAACCGAGCAGTCCGACCTGCTGCTCAACATGTACGGACGCTCGGGCGACAGCCCGCTGCCCATTCTGGCCGCGCGGTCGCCCGGCGACTGCTTCTACATGGCCTACGAGGCGACCCGCATCGCCCTCAAGTACATGACGCCCGTGGTGCTGCTCACCGACGGCTACATCGCCAACGGGTCCGAACCGTGGCTGATCCCCATCCCCGCCGACCTGCCCGACATTCCCACGAACCGCGCACCGGCCAAGGCTGCCGGCACCGGCGACTTCCTCCCCTATTTCCGCAACCCCGACACGCTGGCGCGCCCGTGGGCCGTTCCCGGCACGCCGGGACTGGAGCACCGCATCGGCGGTCTGGAGAAGGCCCAGCAAACCGGCAAGATTTCCTACGACCCGGAAAACCATGACTCGATGACGCGCGAGCGTCACGCCAAGGTGGCCGGCATCGCCAGGGACATCCCGGCCCAGACGGTGGAAGGCGACGCCTCGGCAGACCTTCTGGTCGTCTCGTGGGGCGGCACGTACGGCGCGGTCTCGACCGCCGTCTCCGACTGCAACAACAACGGCATCAAGGTGGCCCACGCCCACATCCAGTACCTCAACCCCTTCCCCGCCAACCTGGGCCAGATCCTCGGTTCGTACAAGAAGGTGGTCATTCCCGAACTGAACATGGGCCAGCTTCGCCTGCTGATCTCCGGCGTGTACGGCGTGCCGGCCCAGGGCATCAACCTCGTCCGCGGCAAGCCCTTCCGCGTCTCCTACCTCGTCGACAAATTCGAACGTATCGTGAAGGCCCTGTCATGAGCACCGTAGAAACGCCCTCCGTCATTCCCGAAGGCCCCGCCCCGCTGACCCGCAAGGACTTCGCCTCCCCGGTCGCCATCCGCTGGTGCCCCGGTTGCGGCGACTACTCCATCCTCACGGCGGTGCAGGGTGTGTTGCCCACGCTGGGCATCCCCAAGGAAAACTTCGTGTTCGTCTCGGGCATCGGCTGCTCCAGCCGTTTCCCCTACTACATGAACACCTACGGCTTCCACACCATCCACGGCCGCGCCCCTGCGGTGGCCACCGGCGTGAAGCTCGCGAACCCCGACCTCCAGGTCTGGGTGATCACCGGCGACGGCGATGCGCTGGCGATCGGCGGAAACCACTTCATCCACGCCTTGCGCCGCAACGTGGACCTCAAGATCATCCTGTTCAACAACCGCATCTACGGCCTCACCAAGGGCCAGTACTCGCCCACTTCGGCGGTGGGCACGGTGAGCCCCTCGACGCCGTTCGGTTCGGTCGACCAGCCCTTGTCGCCGCTCAGCCTCGCGCTCGGCGCGGAGGCCAGCTTCGTGGCGCGCACCAGCGACAACGACGTCAAGCACATGACCGAAGTGTTCGCCGCAGCGGCCGCGCACAAGGGAACGGCCCTCATCGAGGTGATGCAGAACTGCGTCATCTTCGCCGACAAGGTGCACGAACCCTACTACGGCCGCCAGACCAAACAGGACAACCTCCTGTACCTCAAGGACGGCGAACCGCTGCGCTTCGGCAAGGAAAACGAAAAGGGACTCGTCCTCAACGGTCTGGGTCTCGCCGTCAAGGAAAACCCCGCCGACGGCGATGTGGTCGTCCACGACGTGAAGGATCCCAGCGGCACCCTGCCCTTCCTGCTCTCGCGCTTCGCGCATCCGGAATATCCGGTGCCCGTGGGCATCTTCCGCCAGGTGGAACGCCCCACGTTCCACGAAGCCGCCAAGGCCCAGGTCGACGCCGCCAAGGCCAAGACCCCGGCGGATCTGGGCAAGCTGTTCAACTCCGGGAGCACCTGGACGGTGGAGGCCGGAGAAGCGTCCTGAACGCTTCGGCCGGAAACATCGTGCGTTCCAAGGCGATCCGACCGGATCGCCTTTTTCTTTTGGTTCCTCGCGAAAGGCCGGGACAGCCCACTCCCTGAAAGACCCGGGATGATTCGCAAGGATTCACAAGGACTCGCAAGGACTCGGGCTGGAGGTTGAACGAGGCCGCCAAGGCAGCCTCGGGTTCATTGTGTGGCGTGGGGTGTGTGACA
>CAYQFG010000173.1:0-2797 GCA_964416695.1 uncultured Bifidobacterium sp. | reverse complement strand
TTTTTGGAGCCGTCATGTCCACTTTCCAGCACGTCAAAGTTCCCGCCAACGGCCAGGCCATCACGATCGCGGCGGACGGCACCCTCAACGTTCCCGATCGTCCGATCATCCCCTTCATCGAAGGAGACGGCACCGGCCCGGACATCTGGAAGGCCTCGCAGCACGTGCTCGACGAAGCCGTGCGCAAGATCTACGGCGGCAAGCGCCAGGTCGAGTGGATGGAAGTGTACGCGGGCGAGAAGTCGCTCAAGGTGTACGGCGACGGCGTGTGGCTCCCCGAAGAAACGCTGACCGCGTTCAAGCAGTATCTCGTGGGGATCAAGGGCCCTTTGACCACGCCCGTGGGTGGCGGCATCACCTCGTTGAACGTGGCGCTGCGCCAGATCCTCGACCTGTACGTCTGCCTGCGCCCGGTGCGCTGGTACACGGGCGTGCCGTCGCCGGTGAAGCATCCGGAGAAGGTCGACATGGTGATCTTCCGCGAGAACACCGAAGACATTTACGCCGGCATCGAATGGGCCGGCGGCACCGAGGGCGCGGCCAAAATCCTCGCCGTGCTCGAACGGGAATTCCCCAAGCAGTTCGGCAAGATCCGCTTCGGCACCGAGAAGGCCGCCAGGGACTGGCAGGCGCAGCTTGAAAAGGCCGGCCTCCCGGCGCGCGACGTGGGCGTCGAAGTGGGCGTGGGCATCAAGCCCGTGAGCCGCCTGGGCACCGAACGTCTGGTGTACAGCGCGATCGAATACGCGATCCGCCACGGCCGCAAGAGCGTGACGCTGGTGCACAAGGGCAACATCATGAAGTTCACCGAGGGCGCGTTCCGTGACTGGGGTTACGGCGTGGCCAAGGAGTTCTTCGGCGCCGAGGTGATCGACGGCGGCCCGTGGTGCCGCATCCCCGAGGGCAAGCCCGGGGCGGGCCTCGTGATCAAGGACGCCATCGCCGACATCGCGCTGCAGCAGGTGCTGACGCGCCCCGAGGACTTTGACGTGATCGCCACCCTGAACCTGAACGGCGACTACCTGTCCGACGCGCTGGCGGCGCAGGTGGGCGGCATCGGCATCGCCCCGGGCGGTAACGCCAACTACCGCAGCGGCCACGCCATTTTCGAGGCCACCCACGGAACGGCTCCCAAGTACGCGAATCTCGACAAGGTGAATCCCGGCTCGGTGATCCTCTCGGGCGTGATGATGCTGGAGCACCTGGGCTGGACCGAAGCCGCCGAGGCCATCGTCACCGCGCTGGAGCAGACCATCGGCGCGAAGACCGTGACCTACGACTTCGCCCGCCTGATGGACGGCGCCACGGAAGTGGGCTGCATGGCGTTCGGCAAGCTGGTGGCGGAGGCGATTCCGGAAGGCAAATGAGCAATGAGAAATGAGCAATGCTCAATAAACGCAGAAAACAACGAACTGAGCATCGAGCAGTGAGCATTGAAAATTGAGTTTTGAGCATTGAGCATTGCTCATTGAGCATTGAAAACACACGCGGCGCCCTTCCCGGAGACGGAAGGGCTGACCGAAGGAGATGACATGGCAGGCAAGGACGTCAAAAACACGGGCGTGGAGAGCGCACCGGACGGCAAGGAGGCGTTGTTCACGATCACGCGTGAACACCTCGATACGGGCTTGCGCGGTTTTCCGGTGGGCACATGCCCCATCAGCGATGTGGACCCGGTCAAGGGTTTGAGCTACGGGGGTTATCCCATCGCGCAGCTGGCCGACCTCGAGCCTGAGGAGGTCATCCACCTGCTGCTCCGCAAGGAGCTGCCCGACCCGGCGCGCCTGGCGGTGTTCCATGGCGAACTGGTGGGCCAGGGCCCGCTGCACCCCGGCATCCTGAAACTGCTGGAGAACTTCCCGCGCGAAGGCCATCCGATGAAATGGTTGATCGGCGGTCTCGTGGCGATGGGGATGTTCGAACCGAAACACGACTACCGCAAGGATTGTCTGCGCGTGATCGCGCAGCTACCCGAACTCGTGGCCGCCATTTTCCGCATCCGTTCGGGCTGGGGCGCGCCCATCGCGTCGCGTCCGGAGCTGGGCTGGGTGGAGAACTTCGTGTACATGCTGGGCGTGCCCGGCCTGGGCAAGAACCCGGAGGAGCTGCAGCGCCTCACGCGCCTGATGCGCGTGTTCATGATCCTGCACTTCGACCACGGCGGCGGCAACCTGTCGACCTTCGTGGGCAAGGCCATCGCGTCGGGTCACGAGGACATGTACGGTTCGCTGGCCGGCGCCATGGCGGGCCTCGCAGGGCCGCTGCACGGCATGGCCAACCAGGAATGCCTGCGCTTCGTCAAGGAAGTGGCGCAGACGGTGAAGGACCCGTCCGACGAGGCGGCGCTGGAAGCCTACATCGAGAACCGCCTCGCGGGCGGGGGCGTGCTGTACGGCTTCGGCCACGCGGTGCTGCGGATGGAGGATCCGCGCGCGACGGTTCAGTACGCGCTGGGCGAGGAGATCGCCCAGGACGATGCGCTGTTCCGTCTGGCGGTGTCGCTGCGCAAGGTGGGCGTCGAGGCGTTGAAGAAGCGCCCCAAGATCAGCAATCCGTATCCGAACGTGGACGCGGTGTCGGGGACGCTGCTGAATGCATGCGGCCTGACCGACGAGTCGTACTACACGGTGCTGTTCGGGTTGTCGCGCTGCGTGGGCATCGCGTCTCAGATCGTGTGGGAACGCACCGAGGCGCGCGGCGGCAAGGGGTTGCCGATCGTGCGGCCGAAGTATCTGTACACGGGGCCTGAGGTCAAGGACTGATCGTAGGGCGATGCGCCGCATCGGCCATGGCCCCG
>CAYQFG010000172.1:0-2892 GCA_964416695.1 uncultured Bifidobacterium sp. | reverse complement strand
GGGCAGGTATTGGGGGACAGGTGCTGGGGGTGAGGGCCCCGGCCTTGCGCGGGCCCACGCGGACGACGCGACCGGGGCGGCGCGAAGGACCACAGGCGATGGGGAGGGGAACGGGGAGAGCGGGTGTTCTCCGAGACCACGTGGTGACGCACACGACGTCCTGTTTCCCCGAACCGACTTTGGGCACAAACTTCGCAAACCTTCGAAAACTCCCGTGCAGTACGCTCCCCCCCCGATGATCCGTATCGTAAAAATTCCGGGACAAACCGGAACAAATCCGGCGAGTCTCCCGCATTCCGCCCACCGACACCCCGACCCGTGCGCAAATGATTGCCGAAGCACTTCTGATGACACGGGGGAATACACAGGCTGGGTTCGCGGCATCGGGCAAGGTCATGCGCATTTTGCGCAGAACCTCGGCCACGTGCACATCCACGCACCCTGTATCCTGAAATAAACATCACATTCGCAACAAAATGCATCTAGCGCCTTTGGCACGCTTTTCTCTTTGGCGAACCCCGCCTTCGGCATTCGTGCCGGGATGCATCACCAATGAATGTCGACTCACGTCAGCGCGCATCGAGGTTTCATGCCAGACACCCTTGTCACACACATTGCCGAGGACACGTCGGACGTGTGCTCGGAGGAAGCGTCCCGTTCCTTCACGGCCTCATCTCCGGCGGCGAGGGCTTTGCCGGCAGTCCCCGACATCAAAGGGCAGCAGGATGCGCCCCCGGGGCCCGCTTCTCCGCAGGAACCCGCACTCGCCGCGGCCCAGCCTCCGGGCCGTCCGTCTGCGCCTTTCCGCAAGGCGGCCACAGGCATTCGCGGCCACGAACATTTGCATGCACCGGGGTCTCCCATGGAGGAGGTGTTCCGCGTAGCCTCCGTCCTGGCGCGCCGCGAAGCCCCCCTGCTTCTGCATGGTGAAAGCGGGACGGGCAAGGAGGTCCTGGCGCACTGGATCCATGCGCACAGCCCGCGCGCCAAGGGGCCGTTCGTGGCCGTCAATTGCGCCGCCATCTCGCCATCCCTTGTCGAAAGCGAACTCTTCGGCCACTGCCGCGGCGCGTTCACGAATGCGTGGTCCGACCGTCCCGGCCACCTCCGTCAGGCGCAAGGGGGCACGCTGTTCCTGGATGAAATCGGAGACATGCCGCTGGGCCTGCAGGCCCGCTTCCTGCGGGTCCTGCAGGAGAAAATGGTCCGACCCGTAGGCGGAGACCTTGAAATCCCGGTGGACTTCCGTCTCGTGTGCGCCACTCATCGCGACCTCTTCGCGGAAGTCCGCGCGGGACGGTTCCGCGAAGACCTGTATTATCGCCTGCGCGTTCTGGAATTACGCCTGCCGCCACTGCGCCAACGTCCCATGGACATTCCGTTTCTGCTGCGCCGGTTTCTGGAGTCCCTGCTGGGACCCGAGGCCGCCGAAGAGGCCATCAACACCTTGCCGGCCGCCGCCCTGACATACCACTTCCCGGGAAACGTCCGGGAGTTGCGCAATCTCGCCGAGCGCCATGCGGCGCTCCGCGAAATCGGCGCGGGGTGGGAGCAGTCGCTGCACAGCTGTCTGTGCGCCACCGAGGCCGTTCGTGAATCGGAACCGGATTACGTCCGGGCCTCCCGCACCTCGCGCCTGACGGGCGGCGAGGTGCTTGCCGCGCTGGAAGCCTGCGGCTACCACCGCGGCAAGGCGGCGGCCAAACTCGGGGTCACGCGCCGGACATTGCAGTACCACCTCGCCCGCATGAAAGCGGGCGGAAAGAAGCCGGAGGGCGCCCTCAGCGCTCCGGAACGTCCTGAAAGCTGACGGCCTGCTTTCCTCCCGGAGACGCAGCGGACCTTACCGGTTCTTGTAGTAATCGCTGATCGGCAACTCCGTGCCGTGCAGCCTCTTCTTCATTGCGCTGACTTCATCCAGCCGCTTGCGCTCGCTCCGGCTCAATGAATCCAGTCCCTGCTCGCCGATCTTGCGCAAGATCGGATCGATCTCGTCCATGGCCTGGCGCAGGTTCTCGCCGTCGCGCATGGCCTTCTCCCAGCGGTTGCGGTTGCGGCGCTGCTTCCACTGCGCCATGAACCCGCCGCGCGACGGGGCCCAGAACCAGTTGAGATAGATCCACGCAAACGCCGCGCCGCCCAGGTGGGCGATATGCGCCACGCCGTCCCCGGAGTTGATCAGGACCACCGAGATACCGATGAAGATCAGGACGGCGTATTTCACCGGAACCGGGAACAGGAAGAACATCAGCAGTTGCTGCTCGGGGAAGAAGCGTGCGAATGCGATGAGCAGCGCGTACACCGCGCCCGAAGCCCCCACCACCACCGCTCCGCTCCCGGTAGCCCCATAGAACACCAGCGAACAAACGCCCGCGAACACCCCCGACAGCAGGTACAGGCGCAGGAAGCCGCCTTCACCCATTTCACGCGCCACCGGCACGCCGAACATCCACAGCATCAGCATGTTGAACAGGATATGCATGATGCCGTTGTAGTCGTGGACGAACATGTAGGTGAACAGGCGCCACACTTCGAAGTCACCGACGACGAGCCACGATTTGAGCGACAGCAGATTGAACAGCAGCCCGCCGTTGGTGAACCGGTCCACGAGAAAGACCCCGATGTTGATGAACAGCAGGGTCTTGACGGCGTTGGGCATGGCGGGAGGGGATCCGAAACGGTTCACGAGGAGGACTTTCCGCCGAGCTTGCGGCGCAGGAGGGTTTCAATTTCGGGAGGGACGAATTCGGAGATGTCCGCTCCGTGTGCGGCCAGTTCCCGCACGAGGCTGGAGGCGAGGTAGGTGTACTGCTCCGACGGCATGAGATACACGGTCTCGCAGGCCGGGTCGAGCTTCTTGTTCATGAGCGCCATCTGGAATTCGTATTCGAA
>CAYQFG010000171.1:0-2901 GCA_964416695.1 uncultured Bifidobacterium sp. | reverse complement strand
ACCTGCGACTTGCGCGCGGCGGCCTCCTTGGCTTCGGCTTCGGCGAGGCGCGCGTCCAGCAGGCGCGACCGCAGCACGTTCATGGCCTTGGCGCGGTTCTTGTGCTGCGAACGCTCGTCCTGGCAGGCCACCACGATTCCGGAGGGAAGGTGGGTGATGCGCACGGCCGAGTCGGTTTTGTTGATGTGCTGGCCACCCGCGCCGCCGGCGCGGTAGGTGTCGATCTTGAGGTCCTCATCGCGGATCTCGATGTCGTCCATCTCGTCCGCGATGGGCATGACCACCACGGTGGCGGCGGAAGTATGCACGCGCCCCTGGGTTTCGGTATCGGGCACGCGCTGCACGCGATGGACGCCGCTCTCATACTTGAGGACCCCGTACACCCCGTCACCGGTCACTTCCACGAGGATTTCCTTGAACCCTCCGGCGGTACCTTCGTTGCTGCTCAAAACCTCCATGCGCCAGCCGCGGCTCTCGCAGTAATACTGGTACATGCGGAAGAGGTCGCCGGCGAACAGGCTGGCTTCGTCGCCCCCGGTGCCGGCGCGCACTTCGAGCACGGCACCGCGTTCGTCGGCGGGGTCTTTGGGAATGAAGAGGATGCTGAGGGCCTGCTCGATGTCCGGCAGCGCGTCTTCAATGCGGTCGGCCTCCTCGCGGGCCATGGCCTGCAGCTCGGGGTCGCTGCCGTCGTCCAGGGCCTTGCGCCAGCCGTCGTATTCCTCGAGCAGCGCGAGGTAGTCCCGCGAGCGCCCGACGACCTCCAGCAGGTCCTTGTGCTGTTTGGATAAATCCCGCACCTTGGCCTGGTCGGACAAGGTTTCGGGGCTTTGCAGCCGGTGTTCGATTTCCTCGAAGCGTTCGATCGCCTTGCGGGCCTGGTCGCGCAGTTCCATGGGGCGGTGAAGGTAGAAACAGTGGGAAGGGGCAATGGGGCAATGGGGCAATAGAACAATGGAACAATGGGGCAGTGGGGGTACGACAGTAAAACAGTAAAAAGCGGGGGGGGCGGGGAGTCTCGCGTTCAGGGCTGGTGGGGGCACTCCCACGCCTTACAGGTCCCTCACATACGGACGGATTTCCTGAATCATGTCCGTGAAACGCGGCATAGCCCCAAAGAACAGACCCGACAGAGCCTTGAATTCCTCTTCGAATTCCCCCAGGACCGCATCATCCGGAATTCCGAAGGGGATTCCCGTGGTAAACAGCTCCCGATCGCGATTTTTGATCTTCTCCTGGACGTAGGCCGCATATGCGGATGTTCCGATGAAGTCGCGCACTCTCGGTAACTGAAGCAGTTTGTAAAGGTCGTAGTAGTGCCTGAGAAATTGCCGAGGCCGATCCCGGTCCGGATCGCGACGCTCAACATACTGACGGTAACGACGACAAATTGTCTGCAGTTTGTCCACGAACGTGTATTCGGGATTGAAGCAGGGAATCGCAAGCGCCCTGTTGTCATGGATTTCAAGCCCAACCAGCGCCGCCTTCTCCCAGGCCCAACTGGTGAAATCCCTTGGCTCATTCGGAGCCGTTTGGGTAAATCCAGCTTCCAAAAGCACTTCAGACCGCAGCTCGGGGAACGGCTCGAAATGGGACTTGTAGCGGAGGCTGATTCCGCCATTGCGCGCCTTGTCGTCGTCGTATACCCGGTTCCTTTCAACGACGACCCCCGGGATCACGATTGTGGAAGCCAACCGGTCGAAATAGGCCAGCCGTGACGCCACGTGGACTGGTTTTTCACCGCGCACATTCACATCCGGTGGCGCGTCAAAGCGAAGGTCAATGTCTTCGGAAAAGCGATCGATGCAGCCCCATCCACGCGACAGGGAGGTTCCACCTTTCATCTCGAAATGCAAACCACATTTCACCAGTCCCCAGAGGCAATGCATGACCCAATAGTCCTTTTCGACGACTGCAGGCGGCAGGCCCCTTTCCGTGGCCAAAGTCGCGAACAGCACGCCGGCATCCGGGAGCTCATGGAAAAACCTACCACCCGGCTTCACGCAAAGCCCTCCGGGCTACAGGGCGGCCGTAAAGTTCCAGGTTGCGGCGCAGGGCGTTCTTGTCCAGCCGATCCAGCAACGGACGCAGGTGGCGCTTTACGCGCGCGACATCATCCGGGATCCGGTCCAGGTTGTTGAGCAAGTCCACCAGGAGATATTCCCGACTCAGTTTGCGGGGGAAGGCCGGAACCCTGAAGAAGCGGAATGTCCGTCCATCCAGACGAAATGCTCCGGATCTTTTGTGGTTGTATACCCGCGTCTCATTGTACACCTGGGTTAACCCCAGTCCGAGCGTGTTGTAATGGTTGTAAGAGGCCAGCAGGAAGTCGTCACTGTTCAGGAAGGCCCGCACCAATGCTTCGTCCCGAGGCGGCGTAACCCCGAAAGCGTTATGCTGTGGTCTCACGTACAAACCACTGTGCACCTTACGCACGATCCCCTCGCGCACAAGGTTTTGCAAATCACGATCTACAGCCGTGGAAAATGTTGTCAGATCCTGTCGCCGGTAGACCCGGCCGGGTTGCATCGCCTTCCCCAGCTTGTGGTCGCTGCGCATCGGGTACCCCTGTTCGTGTGAGCACGTTTCCTTCGAGGGGAAAAGATACTTATTGCATGAATTTTGGAACATATTTCATGCATTTCAGGGAGGGATATTCCGGAGGCGGGAGGGCGACCCACGGGGGTCGCCGGTTACCGTGGGGGCTGCCGGGTGTGTTCAAGCAGCCCGGATGTTGAAGTCACCAATTTCAGGTAGGGTCCGATGAGGCGCTCTCAAATTCATAAGTTCCGTTTTTGATTTTCACACGTACGCCGGGGCTTTATGTCTTTTCTGATTTCCCTGCTTTGTCTGACACGCGTCCCCGGGTTACGCCCCTCCGCGGAGGCGATCCGGAAGGTG
>CAYQFG010000170.1:0-2936 GCA_964416695.1 uncultured Bifidobacterium sp. | reverse complement strand
ATTGCTCCATTGCTCTCTTGTTGCATTCCCCTGGGGGCTTTCTCCCCCTTCCCAAATTCTACCCTTCCCCCATGATCGTCCTCATCGCGCCTCTCGACTGGGGCCTGGGTCATGCCACGCGGTGCATCCCCCTGATCCGCGCGCTGGAGCGCGCGGGCCATACGGTGGTGGCCTGCGCCTCCGGTGCGGGGGCCCGCCTGTTGCGCGCGGAATTCCCCCACCTGACCGTGGAGGACGTTCCGGGCCACGCGATGACCTACACGAAAAACCGCGCGCTTCTCCCGCTGTGGTTGATGGCCCAGCTTCCGTTGTTCCTGCTCGGCGTGTGGCGCGAAGGGCGGGCCGCCCGCCGGTTGGCCCGGCGCCATGGCGCCGGCCTGGTCATCGCCGACGGCCGGTACGGTTTCCGCGCTCCGGGGATTCCGGGGGTGTTCGTCACGCATCAACTCGAGATCATCCCGCCCGGGCCCGTATGGCTGCGCGCCGCGCTGGCGCCGCTGTTGCGGCGCCTGAACGCCCGCGCCCTGACACGCTTTGCGGAAGTGTGGGTTCCCGATTTCGAAGGTCCGCTCAACCTGTCGGGCGCGCTGGGCCATCCCGCGGCGCGCGGCGGAGCGGGCCGGCAGGGGCGGGGCCCGGGCGGCCCTCGTGGCTCAGTCCTCGCCGGTGCGTCCGGCCCCCGGGTGTCCTACATTCGTCCGCTCTGCCGCTTCCGTCCCGTGGACGCGGCCTGGACGACTCCGGTGCGGCCCGCGTCCCCTCCCGCGCAGGGCGCGGTGCCGGCCGCGCCGTCGATCGATGTCCTCGCCCTGGTCAGCGGCCCTGAACCCCAACGATCCCTGTTCGAAAACGCCTTGCGGTCGGCGCTGGAGGCGTTGCCGGGCACGCATGTTCTGGTGCGGGGGATCCCGGGTGGGGCGGGTGCGTCCCCTGCGTCCGGCCCGGCAAGATCGGGAGAGCTGACCGTGTACGATCATGTCCCGGGTGAGCGGCTGGCGGAGTTGCTGGAGGCTGCCGGTCGCGTGGTGTGCCGCTCGGGGTACACCACGATGATGGAACTGGCGGGGGTGGCGAAGGCGAACGTGTTGCTTGTGCCCACACCGGGTCAGCCGGAGCAGGAGGTGCTGGCGGTTCATGCCCGCCGGAACGGCTTCGCCGCATGGCAGGATCAGGAGGCGCTGGATGTGGCGGCGGGGCTGCGGGACGCGGCGGCGCTGCCGGGATTCGGGGCGCTCACCGGCGGGCGGGCGGAGGCGGAGGCCGCCGGGAGGCCCGGCGACGGCCGGGAGGCGAACGGTGTGCGTGTGCCGGGGGCACGTGACGCACGGGAGGCGCCGGATGTCCTCGAGGGCTCCGGCGAAAACGCGTTCACGCTGGCGGCGTGGATCGCGGCGCACCCTTTGCTGGCAGGGCAGTGACCGCGGCGGGACGCCGTTGCGTGCGTGGTGGTGGGGATCTTCAAAAAGACGAGAATTTCCTACCCAAGGTCCTCAGGCGGACTTAATTTGAAGACATGGGGCGAACCCCGCGTATGTGACCGGAGCGGCATGGCCTGCTCCTCAATTCTTTTCGCAGGAGCGGACAGTGGACAAGGAAAAGGCTGAAAAAGTCAGGGCGGCCATCGCCGAGATCGTCGGCTTCGAGCCGGCGGAGGTTGAGGATGGTGACCGGTTCATCATCGACTACAACATCTCTTATGGCGAGCGGAAGGCCCTGCTGGAACGGCTGAACACGGATTTCTCCCGGGAGATGGATTTCACGGAATTTTGCGCGCTGGATGATGTCGGGTCCGTGGTGAAGGCCTTCGCGGCCTGAATACGATGTCCTGAATTCCCGGTGCCGGCCTGGACGGGCCCCCACCGGTGAGAGCCTTCGGGGGCGACGGGTTTGTGACAGCAAGGCAGCCCGGTTCAGGCCAGACCCCCGGGGAGGGTTTTGGGCACGGACATGTTCCGGGGCAATGCTGCTATCTTCCAGGAAACATCCGGTGCATGTGATTCCTGGATTTCTGGATTTCTGGATCCCTGGAAGCCTGCGACCGGAACACCTCCGTCTTTCCAGGATCCATGATGAGCCCCGTCCCCCTTCTTCCTGTCTGCCGGAGTGTGTCGCTGTCCGTACGGCCCTGTTGTCCGCCGTCGCCGGTGCGCGCTCATCGGCTCTCGGGACGGAATCACAGGGCTGACCCGACGCGAACACGCTGTCCCTCTGCCCCTTTTCTCCCCGCCTGTTCTGCTGAGCCCCGATCCCGTTGATCATGTCCCGTCTGCTGACCGATTCCGGCGACCAGGAGCGTCACTACAGTCTGAAGCGCTGGGAGCGCGGTGCGCAGCGCGCCGCCTGGGCCAGACGGGCGGCGGAGCGGTCCACGCCGCCGTTGCCGTGCCCGTGGCGCGCCACGCCGGAGGACCCCCTGATGGAGTTGCCGGCACATGTTTTGGCCTTGTTCCGCGGCGATCTCGTCGTGGTGCGGTTCCTCACCCTGCCCGGACGGACGGCCGCGGAACAGGATCAGGAGTCGGGAGGGGAATCCGCCGGGATCCGCGTGATCCGCGGCGGGATTCCGTGGGAACGCTGGAGTCCCTTGATCCTGTCGGCGTGGAAGAACAACGCGCCCGTGCCCGAACCCTTTCGCCTCCGCCGCCGCCTGCCTCCCCAGTGGCTTGAACAAGCGCTGGCCGCGCCGGTGGCCGACCAGGCCGCGTTCCTCACGGCGCTGCGCACCGGTGGCTTGCTGCCCGCCCTCAAGGTCGTGACCCCCGAAGCGGTGGCCGCGTGGCTGCGTTGGGATGAAATGCGTGCCCGCCTGATCGATCTGGAGACGTAACGGGGAGGGATGTCGGGGACGACGCTCCCCTGCGGACGCCGGATGCAGATTGCCGTTTACGGGGACGATGGTCGTGGTCATTGGCCCCACTCGCAGGCCGTTCTTCGCG
>CAYQFG010000169.1:0-2939 GCA_964416695.1 uncultured Bifidobacterium sp. | reverse complement strand
CTCCGGAGACCGACGTGAAGCCCCAATTGATCGCCGGACGCGCGCTTCTCATCACGCGCATGCTGTTGTTCGTCGCCACCCTCGCGGGCCTCGCCCTCAACCATAACGTCTGGGCGACGGTGTTCCTGCTGGGCTCACTCGTCACCGCCTGGGGACCCTTCCGGCGCCACGAGTCCCTCGAAAACCCGGCCACGCTGTTCTGGCTCAAGCTGGGCGACAAGCTGCTGGTCAACCTGTTGTTCCTCGCCCTGTTCCTGCGCCTGCTGTGGACGCCGGGGCGCGAGGCGCCGGTCATCCTGTGCACCGGCCTCGTGGTCCTCACCTTGCGCAACGTGTTCTACCTGATCTTCTCGATCAGCCTGCTCAAGGAGCGCCGCGTCCTTCCCCTCAAGCCCTTCTGGGCGATGGCCACCAACACCGCGCTGGTGATCACCCTGGTGCTGTACTCCCTGGACACGGTGCAGGTCCTGCGCTTCGGAGAGGCCGTGCACCTGGCCCGCATTTCCATGGTGATCTCGATCCTGCTGATGTTGTCCACCGCGATCGGCTACCTGTACTTCTACTACCGCGACGAATCCGCGCGCAAACCCGTCTCGCTGGCCACCCAGGTGACCATCAGCCGCATCCTGCTGGCCCCCGTGTTCGTGTGGCTGTTCTTCTACGACAACGATCTCGTTTACCAGAACAACCACCTGATCTTCAAGATCATGGCGGCGCTGATGGCCATCTTCTTCGTGATCAGCGACGGCCTGGACGGCTACCTCGCGCGCAAGCGCGGGGAGGTCAGCCAGCTGGGGAAATACCTCGACCCCTATTCCGACAAGATCTCCAACATGATCATCTTCCTGTGCTTTCTGGCGTCGGGTTACGCGGCGGTGTGGATGGTGGCCATCATCTTCTTCCGCGAATCCACCGTGGAGACCCTGCGGACGCTGGCCGCCGCTTCGGGAGTGACCATCGACGCGCGCCGCAGCGGCAAGTGGAAAACCGCCCTGCAGGGCACCGCCGTGATCGCCATCCTCGTGCTCGAGATCGTCGACACCCTGATCCAGCGCGTCACGCCCGGCATTCAGCCGTGGACCACCCTCTGGAGCTATACCCCCTACTCCCTCATGACCGCCGTCGCCGCCGTCACCCTCCTCTCCGGCATCGACTACTTCACCGGAAACCGCAAGGTGCTGGAACGGTATTTTTGAACGAACGGGAATTGCGGGGGAACGCCCGGGAGAGCGATGCCCCATCCACGGTGAGCCGTTGAGACGTGGGAAAAGAATTAAGAATTAGGAATTAAGAATTAAGAACCAGGAATTAGGAATTGAGAACCGAGTAGGGGAATTCAGACGGGAGAATCAAGGGGACGGCGTCCTGAATGTGGAGCGTGGAGCCTGAGCGGAAGGTGCTGAAAGGGACTTTGGTCGGGGGACCGCGGGCGGCAACCCGGCCAGCCTCCTCTGATCGGGTCCTTTACCGTTGCCTGTTTGCGCTCAATCCTCAGCCCGACGAAATCCTTGCTTAACCGTTCATTGTCAATTCCTTCGTGCTTCGTTGCCGTCTGTGCCTCCAGCCCGCGGTTCGCCCCTTTGTATCTTGCTGGGCATGGATCAGACCAAGGCACAGCGCATTCTCCAGGCCGGCCGCGACCGCGGCGCGGATTTCGTGGAAATTTTCGAAGAGGAAACCCGCCACGCCGGCGTGTCCTTCAAGGACCGCAAGGTGGAGTCGGCGTCCGCCGGCACCGACTACGGCATCGGCTTGCGCCTTTTGTTCGGCAACGAAGTCCTGTACGCGCACACCAGCAAGGACGACGAAGAGCATCTCATCAAGCTCATCGAAGCGTTGACATTGGGGAAGGGCGGCCAGGTGCTGCCTGCCGACATCGACACCCCCCTGGCCGCGGTGAAGGGATCCCCGGGCGGTGTGACGCACCGCGTCACGCTTGACCCCCGGGCGGTGGGCCAGGACCGCAAGCTCGACATGCTCCGGCGCGCGGACGACGCCGCCCGCCGCTTTTCCACCCGCATCGGACAGGTGCAGGTGCGCGCGGCCGACACGGTTTCGGACATCCTGATCGCGAACAGCGACGGCCTGTGGGTCACCGACACGCGCACCCGCAGCCGCTTCCACGTCAACGTGACGGCGGAACACGGCGGCGAACTGTTCACCGCCACGGAATCGCCCGGCGCGCAACGCGGCTTCGAATTCTTCGAAGGCCTCGACGTGGAACACCACGCGCGCGAAGCCGCGGAGCGCGCCGTCCGCATGCTGGCCGCAGGCTACGTGAAAGGCGGCAAGATGCCCGTGGTGATGGGCAACGGCTTCGGCGGCGTGATCTTTCACGAAGCCTGCGGCCACTTGCTCGAAACCGAAGGCGTGCGCCGCAAGGCCTCCGCCTTCGCGGACAAGCTCGGCGAACAGATCGCCCACAGCGCGGTGACCGCCATCGACGACGGCACCATCGAAAACTCGTGGGGCTCGATCGGCGTGGACGACGAAGGCCGCGCGCCGCAAAAGACCACGCTGATCGAGAACGGCGTCCTCAAGACCTACATGAGCGACCGTGTGGGTGCCAGCGAGACCGGCGTGCCGCTGTCGGGCAGCGCCCGACGCGAGAGCTACCAGTACGCGCCGGTGTCGCGCATGCGCAACACGTACATCGCCGCCGGGCCGCACACCCCAGAGGCCGTGCTGGCGAGCGTCGACGACGGGCTGTACGCCCGCAAGCTGGGCGGCGGCTCGGTCAACCCCGCCACGGGCGAATTCAACTTCGCGGTGGAAGAGGGTTACCTGATCCGCGGCGGCAAGGTCACCGAACCCGTGCGCGGCGCCACCCTCATCGGCAAAGGCCCCGAAATCCTGCCGTTGATCTCCATGGTCGCCAACGACCTCGAGCTGGCGGCCGGCATGTGCGGGGCCAGCAGCGGCAGCGTGCCCGTCACGGT
>CAYQFG010000168.1:0-2968 GCA_964416695.1 uncultured Bifidobacterium sp. | reverse complement strand
TGACGACCGTGGAAAGCCCCATGGTCAGCAGGGCCGCCACCAGGGTCGCCTTGCGTCCGACGCGGTCTCCGAAGTGGCCGAACACCGCGGATCCCAGGGGGCGTGCGAAGAAGGCCAGCGCGAAGGTGGCCAGCGATTGCAGCGTGGCCGTCGCCGGATCGGAGGCTGGAAAGAACAGCTGCGGGAACACCAGCACCGCCGCGGTGGCGTAGATGTAAAAGTCGAAGAACTCGATGGCGGTGCCGATCAGGCTGGCCATGAGCACGCGGGTGGGGGAGTTGCGGACCGGAAGGGTTGTCATGACGCGGGAAAGTAAGAATTGCGCATGAAGATCCAGCGGGAAAGCAGACGGGTGATATTATTGAGGGGCGGGGGCACGGGGGCGGGGCGGGAAGAGAGTGCGCTCCCGTGCGGTACATTCCTAACTTGAAAAGCCTGTCACGGAGAGCAAGGAGCATTCATGATCAAGAGATTCGGTTTATCCTCCCTGTTGGCGCTGACGTCCGTCGTGGCGACGGCCCAGCCCGCTTTCGATCTGCCGCGCCTGAGCCCCCAGGCGATGGTGTCGCAGGATTTCGCGTACGCGAAAGCCACCGTGTCCTACAGCCGGCCCGCGGTGAACGGACGCGTGATCTGGGGAGGCGTGGTGCCTTACGGCCAGGTGTGGCGCGCGGGGGCGAACGAGCCCACCGTCGTGACGTTCACGCGCGACGTGGAGATCAACGGCTCGAAGCTCACCGCCGGCTCGTACGCGATGTTCGTCTTGCCGGAAAAACAGTCGTGGACCTTCATCTTCAGCCGGAACACCAAGGGCTGGGGCGCGTATGGCTACGATTCCAAGGACGACGCCCTGCGCGTGTCGGTCGCCCCCGCGAAGGCGCCGCCGCAGGAACGCATGACGATCACGTTCGACGACATTACCGAGGGCGGGACGATGCTGAACCTGCATTGGGCCGACCTCAAGGGCGGCGTGATGGTGACGTCCGGTTTCGTGGAGACCGGGAAGGCCAACATCGCGGCCGGGATCGCCTCCATCAAGCCCGGCGACCCGTACAGCTGGATGAACGCGGCCCGCTTTTACTGGATTCACGGTGACGGGGCTGCGGACCGCACGCAGGCCATGGCGTGGATCGACTCCTCGATCGCCGTGAAGCCGTTGTTCCTCAACCTCTGGGCCAAGGCCCAATGGTTGGCCGAGAACGGGCGCGTGGCTGAAGCCCGCGAGACCGGGGCACGGGCGCGCGCCGAAGCCGCCCGGGATCCCGCCACGGCATCGCAGGTTCCCGAGATCGACAAGATCATGAAGGGGTGGTAACGAGCCCCCACAGGGGGCAGCGTCCGAGCGTCCGAGCGCCCGCGCGCCCGCGCGCACAAGGCGGCCGGGGCGGTCGGTTTCTGTCAGGCCCTCCAGGTCCCTCATCAACAAAAAAGGCTTCCCGCAGGAAGCCTTTTTTGTTGGGGGGACACCGGAGATGTTCCCCCGGAGTCAGGCAGGGGTGGCCTGATCCTCCGCCCGGGCCCGGCGTTACGCCTGCGGTGCCGCCGTCGCCTTGCGTTTCCGCACGGCGGTCAACGCCCATATGGCCAGCAGGAAGAGGACTTCCGCGCCGATGTAGGCGAACAGCTTGAGCGCGATGCCGCTGGTGAACCCGTAGGAGTGCAGGCCGACGTTCAGCAGGTTCACGCCCTGCCACGCCAGGCTCACGATGATTGCGCCGATCACCGCACCGGCGGCCATTCCCGTTTCGCGGATCACGCCCCACACCTTGGCGTGCAGGAGGATGGCGCACCACAACACGATCAGCAAGGCACCGTTTTCCTTGGGATCCCAGCCCCAGAAGCGTCCCCAGCTCTGGTCGGCCCAGATGCCGCCGAGCACGGTCCCGATGAAGGAGAACAGCAGGCCGAAGGCCAGGGTTCCGTACACCATGCGGTCGATTTCCCGCAGCGACGTCCTGGTGGCCGCGTCCGGGTTGGGAGTCCAGGCGCCGCGGACGAGGCGCACGTGAGCGATGGCGCCCGACAGGGCGCAGGCGGCGTAACCGACCGCGATGGTGATCACGTGGGTTGACAGCCAGAAGTTGCTGTTGAGGACGGCCACCAGCATCTGCTTGGTGTCGCCGTCCGCGGCGTAGCGGCTGGCGATGGTCAGCAGCAGGGTGCCCAGCATGCCGGCGGAGAGCAGGGCCACGCCCTGACGGCTGCGGCGCTCCAGGAACAGGGCCACGGCGATGGCCACCGCGGCCACGAACGGGAAGGTTTCGAACAGGGAGGTCACCGGCGGGCGGCGCATGATGATGATGCGGCCGAGGATCTCAGTCGACAGCAGGAGCAGGCCGATTCCCGACAGGAGCCAGGCCGCGCCGTAGATCCAGCGGCGGCGGAACAGGAAGAAGAGAAACGCCGTGAACATGGCGATCCAGAAGAACACCGTGGCCTTGAACAGCGGGTCGAGGCGGTTCTTGAACACCTCGAGACCGAGGCTGGTGTTGCCGATCTCGCCCGGGGTCAGGCCGGCGACGAGCGTGTTGTAGGTTTCGGCCGCTTCGTCGAAGGCGGCGGCGTCGCCGGCGCGGTAGGCCTCGGCCATGTCCGCCAGCGCGCTGATTTCACTGTTCATCGTCTGCAGCATGCCGGCCTCGGCGATGATCTCCGCCGGGCTGCGCCACGCGCCTTCCTGGCCCGGTTGCGGGAGGATGGCCAGCAGGGAGCCGCCGCCCGCCTGGGACTGCAGGAACATGGCGCGCGAGACGCGCACGACTTCATTCTGGGCGGCGGGGGAGAGGGAGTTTTCGCTCCCGAGACCTTCGAGAATATGGGCGATCAGGGGGGCGCGCGCCATCATTTCCCAGAAGGAGTAGGTGGGTCCTTCGGGCAGTTCCAGCGCGGCGCGCGTTTCCGGAAGCACCACCGCGAGGTTGATGCTGGGGATGGCGTACTGCATCGAGCGCGTCAGGTTGAGGAAGTT
>CAYQFG010000167.1:0-2979 GCA_964416695.1 uncultured Bifidobacterium sp. | reverse complement strand
GCGTTCACGGGGTTTCCCCGGCCGAGCCTTCCGAGCCTTCCGAGGCTTTCACAGGGGCTCCCCGGAATCCGAAAGGACGGGGTGTGGACAGGCGGGAGGAGGAGAAGGAGGAGAGGGCGGGGGAGAAGATTAGGCGCGCGAACAAAAAAGGAAGCGTCGCAGCGCTTCCTTAAAGACCATAAAAAAAAGACCGTAAAAAAAGGAAGCGCCGCAGCGCTTCCTTTCAAGGCTACACCCGGTCGCAACTCAGCCGGCGGTGGACGCGCCGTCAAGGGCGCTGTCAAAGGACGCGTCGAAGGAGTTGTCCAGGGAATCCGGGTTCTCGGCGTCCGGTTCTTCCACGGCGAGACGGTTGTTCTTGAACTTGTGGATGGCGATGGTCGTCGGCTTTTCGGAAAGCTTGATGTAGCCGAGGTTGGACTGCTCGTTGATGAAGCGGGCTTCCTGCGCCGTCATGATCACCGCGCGAAACGGCGAAGACTCGCGGGCGTAGCAATCCTCGACCGACAAATGCTGGTTCTTCGACATGACGCCTCCTGGTTCATTCCGCCGGGGTCCGCAGGATGCGGACGGCGGAAACTAAAAGTGGCAGAGGGAGGGGGATTCGAACCCCCGTTGGATGTGACTCCAAACATGCTTTCCAAGCATGTACCTTAAACCGCTCGGACATCCCTCTACAAAGACACTGGGCGGGCAAATATAAAGAAAAACCGCCGTGAATCCCAGTCCTGCGCCCAAGATCCGCGGGGATTTCCGGGAAGACACCTTTCGCGGTTTTTGCCCCTTTTCTCCGTTTCTTCCTTTTCTCCCTTTGGCCTCTTTCTTTCCCGGCTCTCACGGCTCTTCCGCACGCACCCCGTCGCGGCCGCGCCGGTTCGCCCGGCGGCCGCTTCAGGCCCAAAAACGGGAGGTCACGCCGTTTCCCCCTCAAAATTCTGCAGCTGGTACAGCTTGGCATAGATTCCGCCCCGGGCCAGCAGGCTGGCGTGGTTCCCTTCCTCGCGGATGCGTCCCTTGTGCATGACGAGGATGCGGTCGGCATTGCGGATCGTCGACAGGCGATGGGCCACCACGATGGTGGTCACCTGCTTGAGCACCCTGCCGAGGGCATCCTGGATGAGGGCTTCGGTGTCCGTGTCGACGGAGGCCGTGGCTTCATCGAGGAGCAAGAGGCGGGGACGCTGGTACAGGGCGCGCGCGAGCGCCAGCAGCTGACGCTGCCCGGTCGAGAGGTTTTCCCCGCGCTGGCGCAGGATCGTGTCGTAGCCCTCGGGCATGCGCGCGATGAACTCATGGGCGCGCACCTGGCGGCACACCTCCTCCACGCGCGCGCGGTCAGGGGCGGGAGTGAGGGCCACGTTGAAGGCGATCGATTCCGAGAACAGGTGGACTTCCTGCGGGATCAAGGCCATGGAACCGCGCAGCGTCGTTTCCGCGTAGGCCTGCACGGGATGGTCGCCGACCAGCACCTGGCCCGAGGTCGGCAGGTAGAACTTGGTGCACAAGGCCATCAGGGTGCTTTTGCCGCTGCCGGTGGCTCCCACCACCGCCACCGACTCGCCTTCGCGGATCTCGAACGACACGTCCTTCAGCACTTCGGGGCCGCCGGGATAGGCGAACGACACGTTGTCGAAGCGCATGCGGAACGGCTCCGGCAGGGTGGTGAGGGTGCCTTCGGGCAGGGAGGCTTCCGTAT
Organism: uncultured Bifidobacterium sp.; assembly: GCA_964416695.1. Lineage (GTDB taxonomy): Bacteria > Fibrobacterota > Fibrobacteria > UBA11236 > UBA11236 > UBA11236. Next base: position 1,283 of record CAYQFG010000167.1, on the reverse strand, counting down.
CATACAGCGTGAACACGCGCTCGCCCGCCGCCAGCGCGGACTGCAGCGCGGTGATCTTGTCCGAGATTTCCCGCAGCGGGCGGAAGAACATGCCGGTGTACCACGAGAACGCCACCAGCGTGCCCAGCGTGGTGTACTCCCCGTAGAACAGCCACGCACCCGTGAAGTACAGCAGCACGAGCGACAGTTCCGTCATGCCGTTGAGGGTGGGGAAGTAGTACGCGTAATAGCGCACGTTCTGGAACCAGGCGTCGCGCGTCTCGCGATTGGCCGCGTCGAGACGCTTTTCGATCTCCGGCGCGCGCCCGAAGATGCGCACGATGTTCACGCCCGCCAGGCTTTCCTGCATGCGGGCGTTCATTTCGGCCATCAGGCCGCGGATGCGCACGTTGCTGGCGCGCACCACGCGCCGGAACACCGCCGTGGCGTACAGCATCGCGGGCAATACCACCAGGGAGGCCAGCGCGAGCTTCCAGTCGAGCACGAACATGAACACGATCGCGTAGAAGATCATCAGCAGCGCGCCCGACAGCTCGACCAGCCCTTCGGTGAACATGCCGTTGAGGCTGTCCACGTCGTTGCCCAGCCGCTGCATCAAACGGCCCACGGGCGTGCGGTTGAAGAAGTCCATATGGAAGCCCTTGAGCTTGCCGAACAATTTCAGGCGCAGTTCGTGGATCACCGCCAGACCCAGTTTCTGGGTGAGGAGCACGCGGATGTATTCCAGCACGCCGCTCCCCAATGCCACCGCGCCGAACACGAGCAGGTAGGGGAGGATGCCGTCGAGGTCGCGCGACGCGATCGGGCCGTCGATCATGCTGCGCAGCACGCGCGGCTGCAGCAGCGGCAGCACTTCGGCCACCAGCAACAGCAGCAGCGCGCCGATGGCCAGCCACTTGTGATCCTTCGCCAGCCCGAGCAGGCGCATCCACAGCTTCCGGTCGAGGAAGGAGGTGGTTTTGTCCTGATGGAGGTAATCGTTGCTCGCCATGTCAGGCCTTTTCCAGACTCTCGCTGATGCGCTGTTTCTCCCACACGGCCGCATACGCCCCGCCGCGCTTCACCAGCTCGTCGTGCGTCCCGCGCTCGACGATGCGGCCGTTCTCGAGGTACACGATTTCGTCGCAATGCATGACGGCCGAATAGCGGTGCGCCACCACCACGAGACACCGCGTTTTGAACAGCCCGCGCAAATGCGCCAGCACGATTTCCTCCGTCTCGGCGTCCAGCGCCGACAACGTGTCGTCCAGGCACAGCACCGGCGCGGACGACAGCAGGGCGCG
>CAYQFG010000166.1:0-2986 GCA_964416695.1 uncultured Bifidobacterium sp. | reverse complement strand
GGCGTGTCATAGCGCCGATAAAAGGCCGGCATCTGCCGGAGGATGCGCTCCTGCCGGCGCAGGACATGGCGGGGCGGATGCGACGCCGACCACGCGCGGGGCCGGGGCAGGATGGACGCGATCCGCGCCGCCTGGAGGCGGCCCAGATGCCCCACGTCGCGTCCGAAATAATGGCGGGCCGCGATGGGAGCGCCATACAGTCCGTTGCCCGTTTCCGCCACGTTCAGGTACACTTCGAGAATCCGTTCCTTCGGCCACAGCGTCTCGATCAGGAAGGTGAACCAGACTTCCAGTCCCTTGCGCGTCCACGATCGCGCGGGCCACAGAAAAACGTTCTTCGCGGTCTGTTGCGAGATGGTGCTGGCCCCGCGCAAGGGGGCCGCACGACGGCCCTCCCGCGTCCGTTCGAGCGCGCGCTGATTGTGCAGCCGCGCCTGTTCGATCGCCTTGAAATCGAATCCGCGGTGCCCGAAAAAACGCTGGTCTTCCGCGGTGATCACGGCGGCGGGCATCCAGGGCGACATTTTCCGCAGCGGCGTCCACTCCTTCTTCAGCGTCAGCGGCTCGCCCGCACGGTACTGCTCCCACAGCCGCAGCACCATCAGCGGCGTGAGGGGAGGAGGCACGAAACGATACGCCAGCGTCACCGTGACGGTCGAGAGGACGAAGAACAGCACGAGCAGCCGCAGGAGGCGGAGACCGCGCCGGACGAGTCGCCGCACGTATTGACGCCAGCCCGGCGCGGGGCGGGGTGGGGCAGGGGGCGTTTCGGGTGTGTCGTTTCGAAACGCCGCAGGGGCGGACGCGGGGGATTTCGCGCGGAACAAGCCCATAATGACATCCAAAGTTAATCCGTAATGCGTGATTTAATACCTTACAAGCCCTTGTACGGTTTCGGGCGCTTCCCGGTCGTGCCCCGGCGGTATCCGGGCCTGTTTGTTCCCCGGCTTTCTCGGAAGCCTTATCAAAGCGATGGTCTCATGATTCTGAATGCCTTGCTCACGAAAGTCTTCGGCACGACGCACGAGCGCGAACTCAAGCGCCTGCGGCCCATGGTTGCGGCCATCAATGAACTGGGCGCGTCCATGGAGGCGCTGGACGACGCCGACCTGGTCGCCAAAAGCGGGGAATTCCGGGCGCGCCTGGCGGAAGGCGCCACCCTGAACGACCTTCTGACGGAAGCCTTCGCCGTGTGTCGCGAGGCGGCGGACCGGCGTCTGGGCATGCTGAACGTCTTCAACCCGGCGTTCGGGTTCGACCCCTCGGCATTGACAGCCGCCTCCCGCGAAGCCTTCGGGCAAGCCGCGCAGCGGCTGGCCGAAGGCGAGCCTCACCACCAGATCCTGCTCCCCGCGTCCTTCTATGCCGAAGTGCGGGCCCTCAATCCGGAAAGCCGCTTCCCGTTCCGCTACCGTCCCTTCGACGTGCAGCTGATCGGCGGCATCGTGTTGCACGAAGGCCGGATCGCCGAAATGAAGACGGGCGAAGGCAAGACCCTGGTGGGGACGCTGCCCGTGTACCTCAACGCCCTGGAAGGCAAGGGCGTGCACGTGGTGACGGTGAACGATTACCTCGCGCGTCGTGACGCGGAGACGATGAGCAAACTGTACCGCTTCCTCGGCCTCAGCGTGGGCGTGATCGTGCACGGCCTGAACGAGGCGGAGCGCAAGCAGGCCTACGGATCCGACGTGACCTACGGCACCAACAACGAGTTCGGGTTCGATTACCTGCGCGACAACATGGCGCACGACATCGCCGACTGCGTGCAGCGCGAACTCAACTTCGCGATCGTCGACGAGGTTGACTCCATCCTGATCGACGAGGCGCGGACGCCGTTGATCATTTCGGGCCCGGCCGACCAGTCGACCGACAAGTACCTCAAGGCCAACGAGGTTGTGCGCCACCTGAAGCGCGACACCCACTATACGCTGGAGGAAAAGGACAAGCACGTGTCGCTCACCGAAGAAGGCGTCAACGTGTGCGAAGAACAGCTCGGCATCGACAACCTGTACGGCGACCTGAACGTGGAGTGGGTGCATCACGTGCAGCAGGCGCTGAAGGCCCACGCTCTGTTCAAGAAGGACGTGGATTACGTGGTGCGTGATCGCCAGATCATCATCGTCGACGAATTCACCGGCCGTCTCATGGAAGGTCGCCGTTATTCCGAAGGCCTGCACCAGGCCATCGAGGCGAAGGAAGGCGTGCCGATCCTTCGCGAAAACCAGACGCTGGCGACGATCACGTTCCAGAACCTGTTCCGCCTCTACAACAAGCTTTCGGGCATGACCGGCACGGCCGACACCGAAGCCACCGAGCTCATGCAGATCTACAAGCTCAAGGTGGTGGCCATTCCCACCAACCGTCCGATGATCCGCCAGGATCGCGATGACGTGGTGTACAAGTCGGCGGCGGCCAAACTCAAGGCCATCGTGGAGGACATCAGGGAGCGCCACGCGAAGGGACAGCCCGTTCTGGTGGGCACGGTGTCCATCGAAAAGTCCGAGGAGATCTCCAAGCTGCTGCAGCGCGAGGGCGTGCCCCACAACGTGCTGAACGCGAAGCAGCATGACCGTGAAGCGACCGTCATCGTGGAGGCCGGCCTGGCCGGCAAGGTGACCATCGCGACCAACATGGCCGGCCGCGGCACCGACATCCAGCTCGGCGGCGGCGTGGCGGAGGTCGGTGGCCTGTACGTGCTCGGCACCGAGCGTCACGAAAGCCGTCGTATCGACAACCAGCTGCGCGGTCGTGCGGGCCGTCAGGGCGATCCGGGCGAATCCCAGTTCTACCTGTCGCTGGAAGACGACCTGATGCGGATTTTCGGGGGGCCCGACCGCATCATGAAGTGGATGGACCGCATGGGCGTCCAGGAGGACGAGGTGATCTCGCACTCCATGGTGAACCGCGCGATCGCGACCGCGCAGAAGCGCGTCGAAGGCCAGAACTACGAGGTGCGCAAGCACCTGCTCGAGTACGACGACGTGCT
>CAYQFG010000165.1:0-2994 GCA_964416695.1 uncultured Bifidobacterium sp. | reverse complement strand
TCAAACCGGACGATATCGTCTTCCCCGAGGTAGCTACCGGACTGGACCTCGATGAGTTCAAGTGGCAGCTTGCCGGGGTTGCGGAGCCGGTGCGTGACGCCTAGCGGAATATAGGTGCTCTGGTTCTCGGTCAGCAGAATGACCTCTTCGCCCCGCGTGACCTCTGCGGTGCCGCGCACCACGATCCAGTGTTCGGCACGATGGTGATGCATCTGCAGGCTGAGTGTCGCGCCGGGCTTGACGGTGATCCGCTTGACCTGGAACCGCTCGCCGTTGTCGATCGAGTCGTAGGCGCCCCAGGGGCGATAGACCTTGCGATGCGATATGGCGTGGCTGCGCCCGTCCTTCTTCAACTGGCCAACTATCTCCTTGACGTTCTGCACCTGCTCGCGATTGCCCACCAGGATCGCATCGTCGGTCTCGACGACGACTACGTCCTGGAGGCCGACCATCGCGATGAGACGCTCACCGTATGCATACGTATTGCGACAGTTGATCTCCAGCACGTCGCCGTGGTGAGCGTTACCATTCGCGTCCTGCGGCGAGACCTGCCACAACGCGGACCATGATCCCACGTCGCTCCAGCCCGCCGAGAGTGGCACAACCGTCGCCGATTCGGTCTTCTCCATCACGGCGTAGTCGATCGAATCGGAGGGACACTTCGAGAAGAGGTCATGCCCGATGCGGACGAAATCGTCATCCTGACGAGCCGCGTCGAAAGCCTTGGTTGAGGCCGCGTGGATCGCGGGCTGCAAGCGCGCGAGTTGATCGAGGTAGACACTGGCCTTGAATACAAACATGCCGCTGTTCCAGAAGTAGGTTCCGGCCGCGACATAATCCCGCGCGGTTGCCACGTCTGGCTTCTCCACGAAGGCGTCCACATCCCGGATGTCGCCCTCCGCGGTGGCCTTGATGTATCCATAGCCTGTTTCGGGTCCCGTCGGTACGACGCCGAACGTGACGAGTTTCCCCTGCTCCGCCGCTGTTGCCGCCAGCCGCACGGCCGCGTGGAACGCGGATTCATCGGAAATGACATGGTCAGAAGGAAGCACCAGCAGGATCGGGTCATCGCCGTTCTTGCGAGCCTGCAGGGCCGCCAGTGCGATTGCCGGCGCAGTGTTGCGTCCGACTGGCTCGAGGAGGATGTCCGCCGGGGGCGCGCCGACCTCCCTGAGTTGTTCCGCGACCATGAAGCGATGTTCGCTGTTGGCTACTACGACGGGGCCTGCGTCCGTCAGCCCGGACACCCGAAGCCACGTTGATTGCAGCATGGTGTTCTCGCCCACTAACGGCAGGAACTGTTTGGGATAGGTTTCACGCGACAGCGGCCAGAGGCGCGTTCCACTGCCCCCGGAAAGGATCACGGGTACGATCTTGCTCATGCTGGGGCCCTTCAGGAATTGTGGTAGCTGATGATTTCCGACAGTTCCCTGGTGCGCTCTTGCAGAAGAGACTGGTCCGCACGGGTCTCCACGTTCAGGCGCAGCAGCGGCTCGGTGTTTGAACTACGGAGGTTGAATCGCCAGGTGCCGAAGTCCGCACTGATTCCGTCGGTATGGTCAAGGTCGGGGGACAGGCTCGCATAATGCGCAAGTACGGCGCGGATCGCCTGGGTGGCGTCGTGCACATGGAAGTTGATTTCTCCGCTGCACGGAAAGGCACGGATCCTGGATTCGACAAGTTCAGCAAGTGATCTGCCGCTCGATGACACTAGTGCCGCGACCAGCAACCAGGGAATCATGCCGGAGTCGCAGTAGGCGAAATCCCGGAAATAATGGTGCGCGCTCATTTCTCCGCCATAGATGGCATCCTCTGCGCGCATGCGTTCCTTGATGAATGCATGCCCTGTCTTGCTCATGACTGGGACGCCGCCCGCCTCCCGGACCATGTCGATCGTGTTCCAGATCAGGCGCGGGTCGTGAATGACACGACTGCCTCTCGGCGCACGCTCGAGCAGGGCGCTGGCGAGCAGGCCAACGAGATAGTAGCCTTCGATAAAGTTGCCGTCCGAATCGAAGAAGAAGCAACGGTCGAAATCCCCGTCCCATGCGATTCCGAAGTCCGCCGCGTGCGTTCGGACCGCCGCAGACGTGGTTGCTCGGTTCTCCGGCAACAGGGGGTTGGGGATTCCGTTGGGAAAGGTGCCGTCCGGGTCGTGCTGGAGGCGGATGAATTCAAAAGGCAGATGCGGCGCCAACTGGTCGATCACGATGCCTGCCCCCCCGTTGCCCGCGTTCGTCACGATCTTCAGCGGCTTGAGCTTCGCGGTGTCCACATAGGAAAGCAGGTGCCGACAGTATGCCGACTTGTCCGCCGCGCTCCGCGTTGTCCCGGCGACGGCGCTGGCATCCGGCTCGGAGGCTGCTGCCACGAAATCCCTGATCTGGAACAGACCCGAGTCGCCGCTGATGGGGCGTGCGCCTTCCCGGACGAGTTTCATCCCGTTGTAGTCCAGGGGGTTGTGGCTCGCGGTCACCATCACGCCTGCCGCTGCACCCAGGTGCGCGGTCTGGAAGTACACCTCCTCCGTGCCGCAAAGCCCGATGTCGATGACATCATTCCCGTGCGCGATCAGCCCTCTTGCCAGCGCCTCCTGCAGTTCGGGACTGGTAAGCCGCACGTCGCGCCCAAGCACCACGGCGCCCCGACCGACTAGCCGTGCGAGCCCCGCCCCAATCCGTTCTGCAATCAGGGCGTTCAGCTGTGACGGCACCTTGCCCCGAATGTCATAAGCCTTGAAACAACTGTTCGTCATGTCGTCTTCACCTGATGCGGTAAACGCTGCCCGATGCGGCGCGTCGGTCCGGTCTCAAAGTGCTGCGTCGAGTTCCGGAAGGATCGTGAACAGGTCCCCCACCAGGCCAATATCGGCGATTTCGAAGATCGGCGCATCCGGGTCCTTGTTGATCGCCACGATGGTGCCCGCGTCCTTGATGCCGGTCAGGTGCTGGATCGCGCCGGAGATGCCGACCGCCACGTACAGCTCGGGGGCGA
>CAYQFG010000164.1:0-3112 GCA_964416695.1 uncultured Bifidobacterium sp. | reverse complement strand
CGTGTCTGTCAAACGTTTGAAAGAGGTGATCGCCGCGAAACACCCGCGGGGGTGAGGGGAATGCTCAGTGAACAATGCTCAGTGAACACTGTTCAAGCCACACGATAAAAGGCTCCCGCTGATCCGTAGGATGGGTGCAGCCTGAGGAATTGCCAGCCTATTACCTCATGAGCATTGCTCATTGCTCATTGCTCATTGAGCCTTAAGAGCCGATCACAAAACTTCGGCCAATTCCCCCAGGAAAAACCGGTTCTGTTCCTTCGTTCCGATCGTGACGCGGCACCAGTCGGGCAGGCCGAAGCTTTTGAGCGGCCGGATGATCATGCCGCGTTTCATCAGGTCTTCGCACAGTTCCACCGCCGGGCGGGGGACGTGGAAACAGATGAAGTTGGCCTGGGTCGGGAGGTAAAAGAGCTTGAGCTTCTGCAGGCCGGCTTCGATCTGGGCGCGGCCTTTTTCATTTACGGACAGGGACTTCCTCACGAAGGCGGTGTCCGCCAGTGCGGCGACGCCGGCCTTCTGGACCAGCAGGTTCACGTTGAACGGGGTCTTCACGCGCAAGGTTTCGTTCAGCAATCCGGCGTCGCCGATGGCGTAGCCGAGGCGCAGTCCGGCCAGGCCGTACAGTTTGCTGAAGGTGCGGGCCACGATCAGGTTGGGGTACTTCTTCATCAACGCAAGGCTGCGCGGGAAATCCCGGGCGGTCGCGTAATCCCCGTAGGCCTCATCCACCACCACCAGACACCCCTTGGGCGTCTTCTTCAGCAGGCCTTCGAGTTCGGCATGGGTGACGTAATTCCCCGTGGGATTGTTGGGGTTGCAGATGAACATCATCTTGGGGCGCTGTTTCAGCGCGCGGGCGAACGCGTCCATGTCGTAGCGGTAGTCGCGGAGCGGGACCTTCACGATTTCGGCGTCCAGCGTGCGGCCCGAGAATTCGTATTCGGAGAACGTGTTTTCGGAAAGCACGACGCGTTCGCCCGGCTTGAGGTAGGCCAGCGCGAGCAGCAGCAGGATTTCGTCGGAGCCGTTGCCGACGATCACCTGGTCGGGTTTCACGCCGTGGGCGGTGGCGAGCGCCTGGCGGAGCACGCGGCTGGCGCCGTCGGGATAGAGCGAGCTGTCCGTCAGCGCGGCGGCCACGGCCTTGACCACCTTGGGGCTGGTGCCCAGAGGGTTTTCGTTCGACCCCAGTTTCACGATGCGCTTGGGGTTGTATTGCGCCTTCACGTCGTCGATCGAGCGGCCGGGCACGTAGGGCTTGAGCGCCTGGATCGACGGGCGGGCAAGCTTGAGGATTTCAGCGGCAGGGTAGGCTGAGGCGGAGGCTGAGGCGGCCGCGCGGGCGCGCGGGGCGGTGGCGGAACGGGCTTTGGTGGACATGCACGGAAAGATAGACGTCGATGAACGTCCCCTGGCCCCGTCATGGCGTGACGGCCCGCGCCGTTCCCCGTGCCGGCGTTCTTCCGGGCCCACCGCGGCACTGCCCCCAGCGTGGCGGTCGTCCCGGGGCGTTCTCCGACGGTATTTCCGACCCATTCCGTGCTTGTCCTCCGGTTCCTCTTCACCATGCGGGGCTCACCGTCCTCCTGTCGGGTGTCGATCCCTTCCCACCCCTTGCCCCTGTCACCCCTTGACCTCACCCACCGTCGGCGACACCGGAGCGGGCCCCCGACTGTCGCCCCCCGACGTCCTCCCCGAACGCCCTGTCTTTCACGGAGTTGCGGTTGCGCCCCCCCCTTTTTACCTTGCGGAAACTCAAAAGGATATCCTGTGACCACTTTCAACGTTACGCTGCCTGACGGCAAAACCCTGACCGCCGAACGGGGCTCGTCCCTCGGCGATGTCGTGAAGTCCATCGGCATGGGCCTGTACCGCGATTCGCTCGCGGCCATCTGGAACGATGCCGAAGTCGACTTGTCGTACACGCCGACCACCGACGGTACACTCAAGGTGATCACGTCGAAGAGCCCCGAGGCGGTGGAAATCATCCGCCATTCGACGGCGCACCTGATGGCGCATGCGGTGACGGAGCTGTTTCCCGGCACGCAGCTGACCATCGGTCCGGTGATCGACAACGGCTTTTATTACGACTTCGATTCGAAGCACGTGTTCACGCCCGAGGATTTCGCGGCCATCGAGAAGCGCATGTCCGAGCTGGCGGCGGAGAACATCCCCGTGGTGCGTTCGGAGCTTCCGCGCCTTGAAGCGATCAAGCATTACCAGGACCCGGCCCACTTCGAACCGTACAAGGTCGAGCTCATGGAGGGCTGGGACAGCGAAACCGTGAGCTTCTACACGCAGGGGTCGTTTTCCGACCTGTGCCGCGGCCCGCACGTGCCGTCCACCGGCAAGCTCAAGCACTTCAAGCTGCTGTCGGTGGCTGGCGCCTACTGGCGCGGCGACGTGACGCGCCCGATGCTGCAGCGCGTGTACGCGACGGCCTTCCGCACGAAGGAAGAGCTGGAGGCGCACCTGTTCCAGCTCGAGGAGGCCAAGCGCCGCGATCATCGCCGCCTGGGCCGCGAGCTCGATTACTTCCACATGGACGAGAACTCGCCGGGCATGATCTTCTGGCACGCCCGCGGATGGAAACTGTATTCCAATCTGGTGGACTACCTGAAGGCCAAGCTCGACCGCAACGGCTACAAGGAAGTGCGCACGCCCGAGGTGGTGGACATCGGGCTGTACACGAAGTCGGGCCACGTGACGAACTATTCGGCCAACATGTTCCTGACCGAAAGCGAAAACCGCAAGTACGTCATCAAGCCGATGAACTGCCCGTGCCACGTGGAGATCTTCAAGCAGGGCCTCAAGAGCTTCCGCGACCTGCCGGTGCGCATCGCGGAGTTCGGCAAGTGCCACCGCAACGAGCTGGCCGGCACGATGCACGGCCTGATGCGCGTGCGCGGGTTCACGCAGGACGACGCGCACATTTTCTGCACGGAAGATCAGGTGGCGGACGAAGTCGCCGATTTCTGCAAACTCTTGTGGGACGTTTACGCCGACTTCGGGTTCACGGACATCATCGTGAAGCTGGCCGACCGGCCGGAGCAACGCGTGGGTTCGGACGAATCGTGGGACCGCGCGGAAGCCGCGCTGCACGAGGCGT
>CAYQFG010000163.1:0-3116 GCA_964416695.1 uncultured Bifidobacterium sp. | reverse complement strand
TCGGCGTGACCGCCCGCGAGATTGAAGCTGTATGCGAGTTCGACGTCGGAGTTGATGCCGTAACCGGTGAGGATGGCGATGCGGGGCTTGGTCATCTTAAAAGTCCAGCGGCTTGCGCCAGGCGGAGAACGCGGCGTCGATGGTGGTGTCGATCACGAGGCGGTCGGCGCGGCGGAGACGCAGCGCGATGTCCGCCGTGACGGTACCGATGCGGGCGCAGGCGGCGCCGGAGAGCAGGGCTTCGAAGGCCGCGGCCTGATCGGGCGCGACCGAAACGACGAAGCGCCCCTGGCTTTCGCCGAAGAGCAAACCCGCGTCCGAAACGTCGGCGTCCTGGGGCGCGAGGGCGGCATCCGCGTCGAAACCGAGGCGGCCCGCCATGGCGGACTCGGCGAGCGCGACCCACAGGCCGCCGTCGGAGCAGTCGTGCACGGAGCGGACGACGCCGGCCTGGATGGCGGCGAACACCTTCTTGTACAGCGCGAAGTTGGCCGCGAAGTCGGTGACCGGCACGGTCTGGCCGACGGTGCCGAGCAGGCCCAGATATTCGGAGCCGCCCAGTTCCTCACGGGTGGTCCCCAGGGCGTACACGAAGTCGCCGGCGCGCTTGAAGTCGATCGTGGCGCTGCGGGTGGCGTCCGGAATGGGGCCGATGACGGTGACCATCAACGTGGGCGGCACGCTGATCTTGGTCGGGCCGCGACCGTAGTCGTTCTTCATCGAGTCCTTGCCCGAGATCAGGGGCAGATCGTAGGCGAGACAGATGTCGTACAGCGCCTGGTTGGCGCGCACCAGCTGGGCCATCTTGTACTGCCCGTCGGGGGTTTCTTCGGATTCCACCGGGTCGGGCCAGCAGAAGTTGTCGAGTGCCGCGAGCCGGCCGGGTTCGCCGCCGGCGGCCACGGCGTTGCGCACGGCTTCATCGACCGAAGCGGCCGCCATGTGGTAGGCGTCGATGTCGCTGTAACGAGGCGCCAGGCCATGGGAGACGACGAGGCCTTCCTTGCGGTCATGCAGGGGCTTGAGCACGGCGGCATCGCTGGGGCCGTCGTTTTCGCGGCCCATGAAGGGCTTGACCACACTTTGTCCTTGCACCTCGTGGTCGTACTGACGCACCCAGGTTTCCTTGGAGCAAATGTTGAGCGTGCCCAGCAGGTCGAGCGCGTCGCGGTTCAGGTCGCGGGCGGCGAGGGTCGCCGCGGGCGGGTCAAGGTGACGCGGCGGGGTCCAGCGCGCCTTCAGGCGCAGTTTCGGATTGCCGTCGTGGAGGAAGGCCATGTCCATGCGGCAGACGGGCTTGCCTTCGTAGTACGCTTCGAAGTATCCGGAGTCGGTGAAGGTCCCGAGGTTGGAGACCTCCACGTCGCGGCGGCGCGCGAGGCTGGCGAAGGCCTCCCAGTTTTCGGGCTGCACGGCGAAGGACATGCGTTCCTGGGCCTCGGACACGAGGATTTCCCAAGGGTCGAGGCCGGGGTACTTCAACGGTGCCCTGTCCAGATGCAGCTCGCAGCCGCCGCCGGACCCATTGGGTCCTCCCGTTTCGCGGGCCATTTCCCCCAGCGAGCTGGAGAGGCCGCCGGCGCCGTTGTCGGTCACGAAGCGGAACAGGCCGAGGTCGCGGGCCTCAAGCAGGAAGTCCGACATTTTTTTTTGCGTGATCGGGTCGCCGATCTGCACGGCGGAGACGGGCGAGGCTTCGGTGAGGGCGATCGAGGAGAAGGTCGCGCCGTGGATGCCGTCCTTGCCGATGCGGCCTCCGGCCATCACGATGTAATCGCCCGGCTCGATCGATTTTTCATGCGAGGGCTTGCCGTGCAGGGTCGACGGAATCAGGCCGCCCGTGCCGCAAAACACCAGCGGCTTGCCGAGGAAACGTTCGTCGAACACGATGCTGCCGTTCACCGTGGGAATGCCCGATTCGTTGCCGCCGTCCTTCACGCCGCGGTGCACTTCCTTGAGGATGCGCTTGGGGTGGTGAAGCTTTTCGGGGACGGCGGGTGCCTCGGGACCGCGGTGGGGCGGCGCGAAGCAGAACACGTCGGTGTTGAAGATCGGCTTGCAGCCCATGCCGCATCCGAGGATGTCGCGGTTCACGCCCACGATGCCCGTCATCGCGCCGCCGTACGGGTCGAGCGCGGAAGGGGAGTTGTGGGTTTCCGCCTTCATGGCCACGTCCCAGCCGTCGGCGAACGCGATGATGCCGGCGTTGTCGGTGAACACCGACTTCAGCCAGGGAGCCTTGGGGCGCACCGCATTGGTGGCGGCCTTCACGAAGGTCTTGTACAGCGAGTTGATCGTGACGGTCTTGCCGTCGGCATCGGTGTATTCCACGTCCGCCGCGAAGATCTTGTGCTTGCAGTGCTCGCTCCACGTCTGCGCGATCATCTCGAGTTCGACGTCGGTCGGGTCGGCGGGAAGGCCGACGGCCTCACGCGCGGCCCGGTTGCCGGCGTCGGCGAAATGCGCGCGGACCGCCTGCATTTCCTCCAGCGTCAGCGCCAGCAGCATGTCGTGCGACAGTTTTTCCAGGGCGGCGGGGTCTTCGGGCAGGGGAATGGTCTTCACCCCCGGCGTGTGGGGGACGACCACCTTGCGCGAGGTCGCGGGGATTCCGGTGTTCGGATCCCACTCGGACCGCGGCACGGCCTGCCAGGTTTCGATCAGGGGGTTGGCCAGCAAGGCGGTGGCCACCCGGACGGCCTGTTCGCGCGTCAAGGCGCCCTTGATCAGGACCTGACGGCCCGCATACACCTTGTCGTCCTCACCGAGGACGCGCCCCGAGGCGGCCAGGGCATCGGCGATGCCTTCCCGCGCGGAGCGGCCCACATTGTCGGTCACACCCGGCTTGAAGCCCGCCTCCAGCACCCAGTCGAAGCCGGGCAAGGCGGCCTCGGCCGCCGGAGTCCCGATGGTGAAGGTTTCCGTCACCGGATCGCAGAACAATTCGCGGGCCACCCGGTCCCGTTCTTCAGCGCTGAGGTCCATTTCCAGGGTATACACCCTGATCAGGGCGGCGGCGTCTGCGGGAATCCCCAGGTCATCGCGCATGGCGTGCAGGAGACGCTGCGCGGGGGAGTCGGTGGCGGGGCTTTTCTGGGCGACCTCGATGCGATGGA
>CAYQFG010000162.1:0-3176 GCA_964416695.1 uncultured Bifidobacterium sp. | reverse complement strand
GTCCGCTCCTCGATTTCCTGCTCGTAGGAATACATCTCAGCCTTCTCCGTCTTGGGGCGCAAGCGCCACGGGTACCGCATGGTACACGGGGAACGCCCCGCGCTCGCCGCGGCCGCGCAGCGGGTAATCCTTGCGCAGCGGGTGCCCTTCGTAGTCGTCGGGCATGAGGATGCGCTTGAGGTCGGGATGCCCCTCGAACGCAATGCCGTACAGGTCGAAGATCTCGCGTTCGGTCCAGTTCGCGCCCGCGAACAGGTCGCTGTTCGACGCGATGCGCGGGTCCGCCGCGGGCACGAACGCCCGCACCTGCGCCTTCACGCCGAGCGCGGGCGACAGCAACGTGGTGACCACCGCGAAACGCTCCGGCATCGGCTTCGGATAACGCTGGTAGTCGACGCCGCAGCTGTCGATGAACCACGTGAAACCCAGCGACGGCTCGTCCTTCAGGAAGCGCACAAGGTCGTGCGCATCGGCGGCCTTCACCGAAAACTGGATGTATTGCGTCTTCTCTTCCTTGCCCAGCAGGCGGTCACCAAAGGCGGCTTCCACGCGGGCGGCCAGCACCGCGAGGTTTTCACGCGTGTAGACGGGAGCGGACGAGGCGGACCGGGGGTTGAGGGCGGGGGCACTCACGGACGACCTCCCGCCGGTACGGAAGACGTGGGGGAGGAGGGTCCGGTCTCCGGAGCGCGGGGCCCGTCCATGAAGGCGTCGGGAGAGCGGTACAGCGGCGACAGCGAAGGATCGCGCGAGACGTCGTCGCTGACGAACGCCTGCGAGCTGGCCTTCCCCTGACGGGCCTTGGCCTGGACCGTCATCAACGCTTCAATGAAGGCCTCCGGGCGCGGCGGGCAGCCGGGCATGTAGGCGTCCACGGGGATGAACTGGTCGACACCCTGGATCAGGGTGTAGGTATCGAACACGCCGCCGCTGCTGGCGCACGCGCCCATGGAGATGCACCACTTGGGTTCGGGCATCTGTTCCCAGATGCGCTGCAGCACCGGCATCATCTTCAGCGAGATGCGGCCCGAGACGATCAGCAGGTCGGACTGGCGCGGCGAAAACTTGAGCACCTCCGAGCCGAAGCGCGAAGCGTCGTACTTCGACATGAACGTGGCCATCATCTCGATGCCGCAGCATGCGGTCCCGAAAGGCATGGGCCACATGGAGTTCGACCGGGCCCAGTTGATGGCGAAGCCCAGCTGCGTGGTGATGACGTCGTTGATTTTGTCCGGGAAGCTCATGCGGCTACTCCCATTCCAGCGCGCCGGAGCGCAGGATGTACGCGAGGCCGAGTCCCAGCACCGCCATGAACAGCAGCACCGCCTGCAAGGCCCCCGACCCCATCAGGGTTTGCCAGCCGACCGCGAAGGGCAGCAGGAAGATCGTCTCGATATCGAAAAGGATGAACAGAAGCGCGAAGACGTAGAACTTGATGCCGATCGGACGGTGCGGGTTCTGGATCTGGTCCACGCCGCATTCGTACGGTTCGTACTTGGCGCGACTCCACAGGCGCCGGGGGCCGAGCAACGAGGACACGGCGAGGCCGCCGACCCCGACCAGCAGCGCCAGGGCTGCGTACGCTATGAACGGATAAAATTCGGTGGGCAAAGCGATGGTTCCTTGTCCGCGCCGGGGCGCCTTGCCCCTGAAAATCGGGATTTTCCGGATGTCGGGGCACGACGAGAATGAGGGCGCACCGTGAAAATTAGGAAATGGGCGCAAATAAGGAAGGGCGGAGGCGGTGGAGAAACCGGGGCGAACACCCCCAAAAACGTCTTTAAAGGCTTATGGCGCCCCAAGGCACGACGTGCGCGTGGCGGTCCAGACGGCGGTATCGCCGGTGGGGACGCCGCCCTCGGTCGCATAAGTCGACCCGCTAAAGGAGCCATCCGCAAGCAGGGTGCCCTCGTAATGTCCTTTGAGGTGGATCTTGCTTCCCGTGAACGACTGAATAAAGGTCACGTCGTAACGGGAGGGAGAGGGCGGGTAGATCATGGTGGGGGGCGTCGTAACGGTGACCGACCCCGCCAGCGTGCCATTGGGGTGCCCCGTCCACAGCGCCGTGCCGGTCACAGTGTCACCCTCAACGTACAGATAGAAGGTGCCGCGATACGAGGCCCCACTGGCGTTAATCTGGTTGACCATCCAGCAGCCCGCGGGAAACAAAGAGGAGTCCGGAACAGGACGTGGATCCGGGACAGGGGTGCTGTCTACTATGTGGGAGGTCGTGTCGACGACCTCCTGGCAAGGCAGGGGTGTGTGCGTCAGCTGCTGGGCGGGGCAATGGGTGAGCCGCACGGCGAACCACCGACCGCTATCCTGCTCGCTGCTCACGGTGAGGCCTGCAATCAAGGAGTCGCCGCTGGCGTTGGCCTGCGCTGTGTATAGCCCTACGAGATTGCTCTTGGAGGTATCCGTGAATCCTTGGCCGAAGACGACATTGTCCGCAATCACGTACCCGAGGAGATGGCCGTCGGGGTGGTTCGCCCAGTCGGCGCGACCGACCACCAAGCGCCCCACCTGCGAGAAAGACAGGGTTCCCCAGAACACATCCCCGTTCCGGTTGACCTGGGTGACGGCCCATGTCCCCGTAAGGGAAACCCGGGGGGCGGCGGCGGCGAGCGTGTCGGTCATCTGCAAACCGACAGCGGGTTCGGGGGGCGCGACCCGAGAGCCGGTCGGCTCGTCCACCACGCAACCGACGAAAAGCCATCCGGCGACCACTACCCCGAGAGCTTGTGTCAAGCGCTTCATGATCAACACTCCTGTTTACTCATATCATAACACATTTTACGGATCAAAACCGATGACCCTGCGCAGGCGCGTACACGGTCGTGCCAAAAATCGCGTACATCGTCCCGTTACACCCCCCACCACTGCCTTCTCCCGGAAAACCGGGAGATGTTTTCCTCTCGGGCCCCCACCCTCCACCCCCCGAATTGCGCTCCCAAAGGGCATCACTCAGGCCCGTACGGGGCTTGTTGACGGTTTCGGAGAGGGAACCTTTTTGTAAATATCGGTTCCTGCCGCCCCGCATGCCACCATTCCGGAGGCGGGCGGCAGACCGACTTCAGGGAAAGGACATATCATGGGCGTCATCGACGGCAAACTCAAACCCGCGCTTCCCACCTGGCCGATGGGCCTTTATCACCCCGAAAAGTGGTCGCTGGACA
>CAYQFG010000161.1:0-3213 GCA_964416695.1 uncultured Bifidobacterium sp. | reverse complement strand
AAGCGTCAACATTCAACGAGAGGCCGTCAAAGCGCGAACACTCACCGAAAGGCCGTCAAAGCGCCAACACTCACCGAAAGGCCCCCCACGCGACACCAACTTCAGGTAAGGCCACCCATGCCGTCCCTAACCTCCCACCCCATCCCTCTCATACGCCGTGATGATCTCCCGCACCAGACGATGGCGGACGACGTCCTCGAGGCCCATTTCGATCTGGCCGATGCCTTCGATGCCGGCGAGGATGCTGCGCGCGTGCGAGAACCCCGACCGTTCGCGAAAGCCCAGGTCCACCTGGCTTTCGTCGCCGGTCAGCACCGCGCGCGTGCCGGGGCCGAGGCGCGTGAGGAACATCTTCATCTGCGCCACGGTGGTGTTCTGGGCCTCGTCGAGGATGACGAAGCTGCGGCTGAGCGTGCGCCCGCGCATGTACGCCAGCGGCGCGATCTCGATGGAGTTGCCGTCCCAGTATTCGCGCAGACGCTCGGTCGACAACATCACGCTCAACGAATCATGCAGCGGGCGCATGTAGGGCGCGATCTTTTCGCTGATCACGCCCGGCAGAAAGCCCAGGCTCTCGCCCGACTCCACCGCGGGACGGCACAGGATGACGCGGTCCACCAGTTTCTTCTCCAGCGCCTGCACCGCCATGGCCACCGCCATGAAGGTCTTGCCCGTCCCGGCAGGCCCCGCCGCGAACACGATGTCGTGGTCGCGGATCACCTGCAGAAAGCGGGCTTGTCCGCGCGTCTTCGGCTGCACCGGTTTGCCGTAACGGTCGATCAGGATCGGCTTCTCCAGCGAGGGCACGAAGGGCTTGGGCTCGTCTTTCGCCGCCGCGGCCTTGCCTTCGCGGGCTCCCTTGGGCCCCGACGGAGCCGTGCGCGGTTCAGACAGGTTCAGCAACTCATCCACGTAATACTCCGAAAGCTGCTGGCCGCTCTTGAGGGTCTCGCGCATTTTCACCAGCGTATCGACGGCCTTGCGGGCCGCGGTTTCATTGCCCGCGTGCACGGTCACGCCGGCGTTGCGGGTGAGCAGGCGCACGCCCAGCGCATTCTCGATGCGCACGAAAAACTGTTCCGACTCGCCGCCGAGCGTGGTTTTCTCGGCGTCCGAGGCGGCGAAGATCAAGGTGTGCTGGCTAGCGGGCATGCGCGGCCTCCGTGTGGATTCCCTGCGATCGTGGCGTCACTTTTTTTGTCGCCATGGTGTCGCCAAGGTGTCGCCCTGGTTTCGTCCTGGCGTCATCATGTGTCATGGCGCGGGACGGAACGCCCCGCGTCTTCCTCAAGATAAAAGCTCGCGGCGGCCCGAACACGCCCGTCATCCCGGACCTTGGGGGACAGCCTGCAGGGCAGGGGGTGGGGGGGGGGAGGGGGAACCGGAGGTTCCCCGGTTTCGGGGGCGGGGGTTTGCGGAAACGCGCGCGGGCTGACTACCTTTCCGGAGAGGGCGGCGTGTGAGATGATTCCCGAAGCCCTTCACGTTATTGGAGACAGGACCACACAAACCTTTTGACGCGGGGCGGGCCGTCATGGCCGCAAGACCGCATTCATAAAAATCCCCTCATGCAAGCGGACCTCCGTTCCATCATCCCCGCCATCGACGGAACCCTCGTCGGCGAAGAATTGATCCACGACAGCATCGACCTCGCGTACACCGGGGCCGATCCCAACGCCCTCACCGACGACTACACCAACGTGTTGCTCGTCACCAACCTCGTGCACACGCACCTGATGCAGGTGGCCGAGGAGGTGGACATCGTGGCGATCCTGTTCACCAACGGGCACGTCCCGCCCGACAAGGTGGCCCGGCGCGCGGCCGAACTGGAGATCGACATGATCACCACCAAGCTCACGCTGGAGGAAGTCTCCCGGCGCCTGAAGGCGGAATTCGGCGACACGCTCGACGTCAAGTCGCAGTTGCCGGCGCGCTGACCCTTCAACGGCCGCGAGACGTCTCTGGGCCGACGGTTTTCGTTCGTTGCGACGCGCTCCGGTTCCGGGGCGCTTTTTTGTTGACAGTGTGGCCGCGTACGCTTGTATCTTCCGTGACCTTATGAGCATGTCGGCAACCGGATTCGCGCGCGCGCTCGTGAGCGTATTGTTTGCTTTCAACGGGATGGGGCTCGCGCGAGCCGACGCCTTCCCTGAACATGATGCCGGCCCGCCACCGGGGGTGACCTTTTTTGATTTGCGCGCCGCCGCCGCGCTCGACGACTTCCACATGGGCGGACGCGTGGGGCTCGGAACCCTGTCCCGGATCGCCTGGGATTTCTTTCTCGATTTCGAAATGCGGCCGTACCGCCGGGCGGTGCGGATTCGTGAAAGCGAATCGCTGGAATATCAATTTCGCGAAGAGCGTTTCACGATCGGGCCCGGCGCGCTTGTGCGCTTTCCCCTGGGGTCGGCAGGCGCCTCGTATACGCTGGGAGTCGGCCTGGGCCTGTCTCCGGCCTGGTATCGCGGCAGCAGTCGCGCGGCTTCGTCAAGCGTGCTGGGGTGGCTTGAAACCGGGTTCCGTTTCGTTTCACCATCGGGCGTCGACTGGGGTGCGGCTTATCAGTTCGTGCCCTTGTCCGGCGTCTCCTCGCACCGCGTGGCCCTCTCCGTCGGCTACCGTCTGAAAAGTCTGTGAGGTCATCGATGACGTCATCCGGGACCCCCGTCCTTCCGCTCACCGTTCCCCACATCCTTCCGCTCATTTTTCTTGTGGCCCTCTTGTTCACGGGCTGCCTCGACGAAGAAACCAGCGGGTCCGAATGCAAGCCGGAACCTTTGTTCGCGTCGTGCGCACGGTCGCGGCCCTCGAGCGCCGAGCTGACGATCCGGGTGGGCGGCGGGGGGCTGCAGCAGGTCAACGTGTATGCGGGGGCAGCCTACGAAACCGGCCGTCTGGTGTGGAGCGGAACCTCGGGTGGGCGGGTCCGCCTTCCGTTCGGGCCGTATTCCGCCACGGCGCGCTACTTCGTGGATGGCAAGACGGTCATCGCCGTGGATGGTGATGACCTGGACTATAGCGCCACCGAATACTGCGAAGGCACGTGCTACGAGGAACTCGGGGGAGAGGTCGACCTCCGGCTCGAGAACTAGGGCCGGGGGCGAAAGCCCCCGTTGGCCGCAGCGGACGTCCTCACGGCGAAGCCGTGAGCCACGGGCGACTCGACGAGTCGCAGCACGCGTCTGCGGAGCCGCGGGCGACCCGGCGGGTCGC
>CAYQFG010000160.1:0-3324 GCA_964416695.1 uncultured Bifidobacterium sp. | reverse complement strand
ATTCAGGTTACGAGGTCGCGCCGTCAGGCGCGAACGGGTCACCGGGCATGAGTAGAGCCGGGCCCCGGCGTTCATCAGCGGGACCCGACTCCCTGCGTCCCACCATGCCCGCCCCCCATCTCCTGATCTTTCGTCCGGGTTGCGGAATTTTCACGGGACACGGTGGTAAAGGGGCCCGGATGCTTGCATATTCTTGCGTGTCATTTTCCTTTTAAAAGTCGTCCGGAGGCTTGCATGAAACTGATTCCGACCCTGACTCTGTCCTTGTTGTCGCTCGCGGTGGTCGCTCCTGCCGCCACGTCGGGCTCCCCGGCCGCGGCCCCGACGCCGCAAACCTTGTCGGCCGGTCTGTACGCGAACGTGTACACGTCCAGAGGCGTGATCGTGGGCAAACTGGAATATGAAAAAGCGCCGCTGACGGTGGCGAACTTCGTGGGTCTGGCGGAAGGCACGAAAAAGCATAACCGTGATGGCGTCAAAAACTTTTATGACGGTCTCACGTTTCATCGCGTCATCCCGAATTTCATGATCCAGGGCGGTGATCCGGCGGGGAACGGAACGGGCGGTCCGGGATACCAGTTTCAGGACGAGTTCGACAAGTCGCTGAAGCATGATCGTCCCGGCGTGTTCTCCATGGCCAATGCCGGGCCGGGGACCAACGGCAGCCAGTTCTTCATCACGCACGGGCCCACTCCGCATCTGGACAACCGCCACAGCGTGTTCGGTTTCGTCGTGAGCGGTCAAGACGTCGTGAACGCCGTGCGTCAGAGCGACAAGATCGACTCGATCCGCATCGTGCGCGTGGGCGCGGCGGCGCGTGCGTTCAAATCGGACGATGCGGCCTTCGAGGCGATCATCAAGAGCAAGGCCGATCGCGCCGCCAGCAAGCGGAAGGAGGCGGAAGCGCGCATGAAGGAGCTTGAGGCCAAGGCGAAGGAAACGCTCTCGGGCCTGAAGTTCGTGGTTCTGAAGGAAGGGGAAGGTCCCAAGCCGCCGAAGGGCACCCAGGTCAAGGCGCATTACACGGGCACGCTGCCGGACGGGACGCAGTTCGATTCTTCACGCGAGCGCGGGAGCCCGTTCGAGTTTGCGGTGGGCGCCGGACAGGTGATCGCCGGTTGGGACGAAGCCCTGCTCGACATGAAGAAAGGCGAGCGCCGCATCCTGATCATCCCGCCGCATCTGGGCTACGGCCCGCAGGGCGCGGGCGGCGTGATCCCTCCGAATGCCACCTTGATCTTCGACGTGGAGCTGGTTGATTTCTAGGTTTTCCGGGATGCGAAATTTTTCTCGCGTCGCGTTGACGATTGCATTTTCCGGGATCCTTTCGGTCGTGACGACGACGCGTTCCCACGCGTCTTCCTTTGCGGCCGCTGAGGCTGCGCGCGGCGATGCGTCCGCCTCCTTCGCCACATCCCTCTTCTCGTCCGGCGCCTCCGCCGGCGCTTCGGGCCTTTCCCAGCGGAATGCCGGCGGAGGCTGGCTCGACCTGGAAAGCTCCGGGGGAGGCAAGGCCTCCCGGCCGCCGCGCACTCCCGCGGGGCCTCCCGCCAACCGCGTGGCCTATCTCGGCTACCAGACCGCGCTGTCGACCTATGTCTACGGGATCGGTCTGCCGATCGGGCTCGGCTACGACAACACGCGGACGCTGGTGGCGGCGCCCTTGATCGTGGCGCCGCTGGCGTTCGGCGCCCACCTCGCGTCCACGCCCCGCCTCGATTTCACCGACGCCCACCTGAAGGCGTCGTTTTACGCGCCCACCTTCGCCACCTACTCCGCGACCGCGTTGTCGCTCGCGTTTTCGGCGGACGCCGGAGACGGTTACCGGATCGGGTCGCTGATCGGGACGGCCGCCTATCCGCTTGGCCTCTGGTATGGCTGGAACCTCGGCGACAAATACCGCGACGCCCCCGAAAAACTGGACAACAAGATGTTCTTCGCGCTGGGCTACGGGTTCATCGGATTCGTCACCCCGGTGCTGTACTACGAGCGTCCCAGCCGTCATTCGCAGGACATCCTCCGCATCGGTCTGGGCCAAAGCGTGGGAATGGCCGTGGCGGGCCATTTCATCGCGGATTACTACAACCCCCACGGGAACTCCTCCGGCGCGGCGCTGGGTGTGGCGACGCATGCGGTGCTGGGCGCGCTGGGCGGCGTCGCGGTCGCCGCCTACGCGGACGCTTCGTCGTCGCCGCGCCCCTGGCTGGGTGCCGGCATCATCGGCGGGACGCTGGGTTTGACCGAAGGCGTCTACTTCTTCCGGGACAGCCGTGACAGTCGCGAACGCGCCCAGTATGCCGCCCTGGGCGCGGCGGGCGGCGCCATGATGGGACTCGGCATCCAGATCCTGACGTACGATGCGGACTATTCGACGCATGCGCACAAGATCTCCTGGGCGTCGTTCCTGGTGGGCGGCGCGTACCTCGGCTATGTTGCCACGTACGCGCTTACCGGGAACTTCACGGAAACCGCGGCGCGCGAACTCCGTGGCGAGGAGCTCGACGATCCGCTGCGGTGGACCTTCAACCCGCTGCCCCAGCGCGAGCAGGTCAGATCGCGAGGCGAACTGGCCTCCCGCTGGAAGATTCCGGGCATCACCTACCGGTTTTAGCCGGGCTGTGCGCCCCTGCGGGCGAACGGACCGAGAGCGCACGGGGGCGTATCGTTTTGAAACCCACCCGTCCAGGGCGCTGTTCCGGTCCGTGCTGCCGCCGCTCCATGCCGCGCGTCCACGCATCGGCCGCCGGTCGTGCTGGGCTGAATGCGCTTCCGGAGACATGTCCCGTTGCGCCAGTCCTTCAGCCTTTCAGGCCCCCTTCCGGCCCGCCCCGGCATCTTTACGGCTCGCTTACTGGCCCCTTGCCAGCTCTTAGGCGCGCATTTCAGGTCTTTTTATGTCTTTTTCAGGCCTTTTGAGCGCCTGAGAGGCCTGCAGTCCCCGTGAAGGGGGCCAGCGATGGTCCCTATTCCCGGTACCCCTTCCTATCTTTGAATTCCCGCTTCTTCCCCGCCTTTTTCGGGGAGATCAACGCGCGGAAGGCCCCTTATGTCCAACCTCCCCGAGTCTTCTCACACCCAGAAAGCCCCCTTGCCCTCCATCGCGGACGTCCAGGGTTACGACGATACCCGCCGCATCAACATCGACAAGGTCGGCATCAAGGACATCAAACACCCGGTGCGCGTCGCGGACCGCAGCGGCGGTGAACAGCACACTGTGGCCACCTTCAACATGTACGTGTACCTCCCGCATCGCTACAAGGGTACCCACATGAGCCGGTTCGTGGAAATCCTGAACCGTCGCGAAAAGGAAATCACGGTCGAATC
>CAYQFG010000159.1:0-3407 GCA_964416695.1 uncultured Bifidobacterium sp. | reverse complement strand
AGCCGCGCGTGTTGTACAGCTCGGCCGAATCCTCAATACGCCATTTTCTCATTGCGCTGGTCCCGAAAAAGAAGGAAGAGAAGAAATTTAGGAACTATTAAGGTACAGGGTCGGAGAGGGGAGGTACAGGGCATGGGGTTGGGGGTTTCCGGCCCTGCGGCCGCGGTGACGCCCTCCGGTTACGGGCCGGGGCGGGGCGGTGGGCGGGCCGCCTAACCGCCGGGCATCCGGGCCACCGCGTACCCTGCAAACGCCAGCAGAATGCCCGCGCCCACGCTGACAAGGGCGTAAAGCAGGGCCATTCCGGGGAAACCGTCGCGCATCAGGCGCATGTTTTCAAGGCTGAATGCGGAAAAGGTGGTGAAACCGCCCAGAAACCCCACCATCAACCAGGGCCTGAGCCACGGGAAGCCGCGCTCGACACCTGCCGCGCACACCCCGATCAGAAACGATCCCGAGAGGTTGACCAGGAGCGTGCCCAGCGGCAGCGCCCCGGGTGCCGCGGCTCGAAAGAAGGATGAGAGCGCATGGCGGAGCACGGCGCCGGCCGCGCCGCCGAAAGCCACGGCAAGGTAGTCCATGGGAGAAACGTAGCAGATCATCGCCCTTCCCTTTGGCCGAAAGCGCCCCGTTACCGCCTCCCGCCCACGAAATAATCCGGATAACGTTCCCGCAACGAGGTGTATCCCGCCGTGGAGACGATCAGGTGGTCGAGCAGGGGGATGCCGAGCACGCGCCCGGCCTCGGCGAGCCTCCGGGTGGCGGCGAGGTCGTCGGCCGAAGGATCCAGGGAGCCGCTGGGGTGATTGTGCGCGATCATGATGCCCACCGCCCGGTCGTCCAGCGCGCAGGCGTAGGTCTCACGGGGGTGAACCTGACTCTGGTTGGCGAGGCCGACGGTGACCTCATGCGCCCGGATGACCTGATGACTGCCGTCCAGGGTCAGCACCACGAAGCATTCCTGGCGGCGCGCCCGGAGCGTGGCCAGATAGGGAAGGGCGTCCGACGCCTTGCGCACGCGGACACGGTGGCTGCGCATGAGAAACCGCCGCGACAGTTCCAGCGCCGCGAGGATCTGGCACGCCTTGCCGTACCCCACGCCGTGAATCCGCGTCAGTTCGGGCAGGGATGGCATTTCGGTCACGCGTTCGAGATACAGGGTGACCTCCGCCGCCAGCGTCAGCACGTCCTTGCCCTTTTGCCCGCGGCCGAACAGAACCGCGAGCAGCTCCTGGTTGCTCAAGGCGGCCGCCCCGTCGCGCCCCAGCTTTTCGCGCGGCCACGATTCGGGGGCGAGCGTTTTCAGCAGCGAACGCTGCCCCTCGCCGGCAGCCGTGGGGCCTGCGGCCGGCGCAGGCGGCGCGGACGCACGCGTCCGCGCCGCGCCACCCGACGTTCCGTCGGCGTCCGCGGTGGCCGCACTCAAGAGGGCCTCCGCCTTGCCGCGCCGCGCGGGCGGGTGCGTGGGCACAACTTTCAGGACATAGGGAATCGGTTGGGTATCGTGCATGTCCCAGAGTGTAGTCGTCCGCGCGGCGCCACAACCCCCTGACCGTGATGATCATCACACGGGATGACGTTTTTTTGCGGAGTCGGCCCCGGCGCTTCCGGTTACATTTTCCGGCATGATCACCTTTTACGGATACAAGAAGTGCTCGACCTGCCGCAAGGCCGAGAAGGCCCTGGAGGCCGGGAACGTCCCCTATACCTTTTGCGACATCACCGAAGCGCCGCCGTCCCGGACCGCGCTGAAGAAAATCCTGACGCGGTCGGGGGTGCCGCTGAAAAAGCTGTTCAACACCAGCGGCGAGCAGTACAAGCTGCTGGGGATCAAGGACAAGCTGGCCACCATGACGGAAGCGGAGGCGCTGGAGCTTCTGGCGGGCAACGGGCGGCTGATCAAGCGTCCGCTGGTGACCGACGGCGCGCAGGCCACCGTGGGGTTCGATGAAGCCGTGTTCGGGAAGACGTGGAAGGCCTGAGTCAACAGGGCAATGCGGCAATGGGGGTGGTAAACAGGTGAGCCAATCTCAGCCAATCCGGAGGGTGACGGACTCCGTGAGCTGACGGTTTCACTGCTCCCTTGCTCCCTTGTTCTCTTGTTCTCTTGTTCTATTGCTCCATTGTTCTATTGCCTTACTGTCCTACGATCGCCTTGTCTTCCCCGGCAGCATCGGCAACAACCTCAGTGTGTAAAGTCCCACGCCGATGCCGACGGCCGCGGTGAAGAGGTAGACGGCGCGCAGGCCGAAGGCGTGCCACAACAGGCCGGCACTCAGGCCTCCGAGCGCGGTGGGCAGCCCCGAATAGAACAGCGCGCTCAACGACTGCAGGGAGGGACGGTCCGCCACCTTGAAGTGTTTGTCGATGTAGAGGTTGAAACCGACCAGGCCGCCGGAGAAGAAGCAGCCGTGGAAGGCGAGGCCGGCGAGGAACAGGGCATAGTGGTCGGCCATGCCCAGCAAGACGAGCTTGAGGGTGGTGCCCAGCAGCCCGAGCCCGATCACCATGCGCAGGCCGAAGCGCGGGATGAGCCACGCGCACAGGAACATCAGCGGGATTTCAAATGCGGTGGCGATGATCCACGCGAAGCTGATGGCTTCCTGACCCATGGCGAAGCGCCCCACGACGTAGTTGCCTTGCACCAGCGTGGCCATGGCGTTGGCGAAATTCATGATGCCCAGGGTCCAGAGCAGGCGTCGGGGGCGCGGGGCGGAGAGTAGACGCAGGGCGCGGCGCAGGCCCGGCGTGCGGCGCGGGTGCGGCGTGATGAGGATGTCCTCCGGCGCCTGGCGCGGGTCGCTGGGACGGAAGCGCGTGAGGGCGAGCGGGATGGAGGCCCAGAACGCGAGGCCGAATCCGAGATACAGCCACGGGAGTTTTTCCGCGCCGGGCTGGTAATAGCTGCCGATGCAGCCGGCGAGGAACCCGGCGGTGCCGAGGCTGCGGATGAGGAAATACGTCCCCTGTCCGCGCGTGCGCATGGCTTCCAGGGAGCACGCGGCGGTCAGGGGATGGATGGCCGCGGAGGAGAACAGGGAGAGGAAGAACAGCGGGAGCACCATCGCGAAGGTGGCGGCCCAGGGGAGCAGCGCGATGCCCGCGCCCGCACCCGCGAGCGCCAGCACGAGAGGGAGGCGCGGCCCCTTCAGGCGCCGGATGGCGTAGACCTGGGCGGCCGGCGCCAGCAAACCCGCCGCGTAGCCCGCGCCCAGAAGGGCCCCGATCTGGAGCGGCGTGAACCCCTTGCCCTCAAACAGGTAGCTGTGGAATTGCGTGGCGGAGAGGCCGGCGAAGCTGAGGAACATGACCCAGCCGGGGCCCCAGAGCGGGGAGGGTGTGGTCGGTCTGGAGGCGGATGAGGTCAAGGCGGTAGGGGCTGCGGGTGGGGGGAGAAAGGTAACCCC
>CAYQFG010000158.1:0-3410 GCA_964416695.1 uncultured Bifidobacterium sp. | reverse complement strand
AACTGAATGGCAAGGACCTCAAGGGTCGCGCCATCAACGTGAACGAAGCCCGTCCCCGCGAAGAGCGCCCCCGTACCGGCGGCGGCTTCGGTGGTGGTTTCGGCGGCGGCGATCGCGGCCCGCGTCGCTGGTAATCCTCCGGCTGGCGCACACGCACCAAAGCACACAAAAAAGGCCCGTCTGGAAACAGGCGGGCTTTTTTGTTTCCCTTTTTTATTTCCCTTTTTTTGGTTTCTCCTACCCGTGACCCCGGTTGGGGGGTGTGACGCGTTGGCGGCAGGCAGACTCTGGACCACCTGCCGCCATGGAGCGGGACGACGGCGAGGCGGCAGGTGGCAAACCTCCGCACCGCCTCGGCGCGCTTCAACGGCTTCAGCGGACTCAGCGGACTCAGCGAGCCAGGGAGAACTTTTTCACGCGGGTCGTGACAAAGAAGTCGCTGCTCACGGTCGCGTAGCCGGCCGCGGCTCCCGTGACCACCACATCGCCCACATCGCCGCCCAGGCTGGCCTCCGTGACCACGGTGCCCGCGTGCAGGCGCGCGGCAAGGTCGATCGCTTCCACGCCGCCGTCCTGCGCCATGTAGTCTCCCAGACCGGCGATGTACCACATTCCGTTCTGCACGAAGGCGGATCCGGGGTTCTTGAAGTTCAGGCCAATCGTTTTTTCCACGGCTCCGGTCGCGGCACGGATCACCACCACGAGCCCGGAATCCTGTTCGGAGTAGTCGGCCTTGTAGCGCTGCAAGGCCACGAACACGTAGCCGTCATGCGCCGTCGCCAGCGCCATGAAGGGGACGCCGGCGGCCCCGGCGTGCGCATAGGCGGACAGATCGATGGAATCGCGCGCGCCACCGTCCAGCGCGTTCACATCGCCGAGGATCAGCAGGGTGGGCTGGTTGTAACGCGGGATGTACGCCTTGCCGCCGCTGACGGCGATGCCGTAAGGGTTGCTGTTCGCACCCGTCTGGACGTTGAGCGTCACGTTGCGGCCCGGATCGTCCCCGGTGAACCCCGTGACCGTCCCCAGCGTGCGGTCGAACAGGTAGGTGCGGCCGTCCACGCTCGTCACGACGTTGTCCTGGTCGAAATTGATCACGGTTTGACGAATGCGCTGCGTGGCCGGATCGATGACGCTGATGCCGCCCGGCTGGTTCCAGGTGCCTTCGCCGACGACCGCTTTCCCTCCGGCCGTGAAGGCGATGCCCGCCGGCTGCAACCGGTGCGGATAGTACGCGATGATCGTTCCCGTGGCGGTGTCCACCACGGCGGTTCCGGGCTCGGTCGCATGGCGGTGCGTGACGTAAAGACGGCCCTCGTGAAGCCCGAGCGACTGCGCGAACGTCAGGCTGTCGGCAGCCCTGCCGACCCAGGACGACGTCAGCCCGGAGACGCCCTCGGGGTCGGAGGAGGCCCCGCCCTGGTCGGTGTCGAAAAGGTCGCAGGCGGTGACGGTGAACGCCAGCAGGCAGGCGCCTGTCAGCATGCGAAGGCTGCGTACGAGCCGGGTGACTGAAAGAAGGGGTGTTGCTGTCATGAAATCTCCTGTGTGGGGGGTGTCAAACGTGTTGTGAAGAAGAGGGCGCGCACGGATCACAGCGCGACCGAAAGCGTGAGCGCCCAGGCGCGTCCGCTGCGCGGGCTGTACGCGAAGTCGTGATAGCGGCGGTCCAGAAGGTTGCGTGCGTCGAGGGCGACCCGAACGGGGCCGTAGGCGTATCCGGCATGCGCGCCCCACTCCCACTCCGCGCCGCGCCGCGACACGGGCACGTTCGCGTCGCCGGGATAGTACGGACTGCGGAAGTCCAGCATGGTGCCCAGACGCATGCCCGCGGCCGGCTTGAGGAACGCTTCCGCGTGCGCGTCCGCTTCACTGACATAGGCCGGCCGTTTGCCTTCATACGCCCCCGCGAGGATCACGGCGTCCTGCGCCGTGAGCGACACGGCGGCTTCGAGGCGGCGCGTGAACGCATGGGCCGACCATTCCACGCCCGTGGCGCGATAGCCTTCCGCGTTTTCATGGCGGAGGAACGGCGATGTGCCGCGCGCCGTCAGCCGGATGGGGTCGTCGTAGCGATTGGCGAACACCGCGGTCTGCAGGCGCGCGGACCAAGCGCGGCCCCTTTGGCCCTCCGCGGACCCCGCGCGCGCACGCGCCACGCCCTCGTCTTCCCCGGCCCCGAACGCGAACGCATGCACGGCCGAGATCGAACGCGTGGCTTCGGCGCGCAAACCCGGGTTGTGGTGAATGCCGTTGTTGTCTCCCAGAAGTTCGCCGGAGGAGGGCGCGCGCGGTTCGCGCCGCGCCACCAGGCTCCATGTCCCGGCGCGCGTGGGCCACCCGGCCGCCGCGCGCAGGGCCACCGGAGTGAAAACCTCCGAAGCGGGCGCACTGAGCGGCCCCGACGGGAACGAGCGCACGCCATCGGCCTGAAAACGGATGTACGCCGGGCGGGCTTCGGCGGTGAAGGTCATCAAGGACGGAAGCCCCGGGACGCGGCGCGCCGTCAGGCGCACGCCGGCACCGGCTTCGGACCGCGTGGCCGCAGGCGATTCCATCTGTTGCGTGAACGGCGTGCGCACGGGGTCGATGTCCTCGGCGCGCAGGCGCGTTTCCACCTGGGCGATCCAGGTCCCGGCCCGACCGTCCGGCGCGGCCGCAAGCGGCATGTCCAGGGTCGCCGCCAATTCGGCCGCGGTGCTGACGCGCGCCTGTTCGAACGAGAAGGGGCCGAGCGTCCGGGCCGGGTCGCGGTAGGCGTCCTCGAGGCGGCGCACCTGCGCGCCGAGGCCCCACGAGGCGCCCGCGTCGCGCACGGACCACGCATTGAGCGCGCGCGTCATGCGCCACGCGGCCAGCCAGTCGGTTCGCAGGGTATGGGCGCGTGCCGTGGAGGGGAAGCGGCCGGGATACTCCTTGCGTGAATTCAGCCACAACAGGGAAAACTCCTGCGAACCGGACGCGTGATCGCGGCGCGCCGCGGCGCGGGCCCCCCGGCTGGCATACGCATTGTTGTCCATCTTCCAGGTGCGGTCGTCCGCAGGGTTGTACAGGGTGCCGTTGTCGCTGTCCACGGTGTGGTCGTTCCGGGCGGTTTGCCCCTGCAGCGAGGCGGTGAGATGCCATCCCGGCGCGAAGGCGGGGGTGTGCGTCGCCTGGACGGCGGCCTCGCCGGTGCCGAAGCTGCCGCCGCGCGCATGCACTTCGGCGCGCCGGCCGGAACGGGTGGACAGGTCGATGCGCGCCAGCGTGCCGGGGTCCGCGCTTCCGGCCTCCAGGCCCGTGCGCGCGGTGAGCGAGGAAAACCACAGGGCGGGCCACTTCGCAAGGTCCGGCGCGCCGTCGCCGTCCTGGTTCAGCCGCACGCCGTCCACGTAGACTTCGACGGCGGTCGCCCGCGCGCCGCGGAA
>CAYQFG010000157.1:0-3504 GCA_964416695.1 uncultured Bifidobacterium sp. | reverse complement strand
TCTGCTTGCTGTAGAACAGGCTGCCG
Source organism: uncultured Bifidobacterium sp. (assembly GCA_964416695.1). GTDB lineage: Bacteria > Fibrobacterota > Fibrobacteria > UBA11236 > UBA11236 > UBA11236. Next base: position 3,478 of record CAYQFG010000157.1, on the reverse strand, counting down.
CCCACCAGCGTGGGCGTGTCGAACAGCCAGGGTTCGGTGAAGCCGATCGAGTACAACTGCTTGTAGGGACCGACTTCCACACTGGCGTCGGCGCGTTGGCCGTTGCCCATGAAGTTGGGGATCTGCAGGCCCAGCGTTCCCACCATGCCGTCGCGTCCGCTGTAGGCCGCGCCCGCCGAGAACGTCCCCGTGCCCGCTTCCTTTTCCATCACCTGGAAGATCAGGTTGACGTCGGAGCCGTCACCCGTGGGCTCGCGCTCGATGTCGGGGATGACATTGTCGAAGAAGGCCAGCTGCATGATGTCGCGCTGCGAGCGCATCAGCAGCGACTGGCGGTAGACGTCGCCGGGGAACAGCTTGATCTCGCGGCGGATCACCTTGTCCTTCGTCTTGGTGTTGCCCCGCACGTCCACGCGGTTGATGTGCGCCAGGCTGTTCTCGCGGATGTTGAAGGTCACCTCGACCATGGTGTCCTGGAACGACAGGCGGTCGTCCAGCTCCACGAAGAGGTAGCCTTCCTCGCGGTACAACGACATGATCTGGAACTTGATCTGCTCGTACTTCCGCTTGTTGAACACCTCTCCGCTGTCGAACATCACCTGCGCGCGCAGCGCCTCGTCGCGGACGATGTTGTTGTGCACGAATCCGGCGCGCGAGAAGTGGTACCGCTCGCCTTCGCGCACCGTCACGCGGATGTCGATATGGCGGTTGTCCGCGCTGTAGGACATCGTGTCCTGCGCGATGGACGCGTCCAGGTGACCCAACTCGCGGTAGTATTCCAGCAGGGAGTCGAGACCCATGCGGTAGTTGTCCTCCGCGAAGTCTCCCGACCGCCACCAGCGGTCCTCCTTCACGGGAAAGCGCTTGCGCAAGTCCTTGTCGCTGACGTTGTCGTTGCCGTCGAAGCTGATGTAGCGGACGGTCACCTTCCTGCCTTCCTCCACGGTGAAGGTCACGATGCCCTCGCCGGTTTTCCTGTCGGTCTCCTGCGAGGCCTCGACGGTCGCCAGCAGGTACCCCTTGTCGCGGTAGATGGCGAGGATGCGCTGGCGCGACGATTCGATCGTCCCCTGCGAAAACACCTGCCCCTCGATCAGGTCGATCCTGGAGCGGAAGTCGCTTTCGGACAGCTTCTTGAGGCCCTTGTATTTCACCTTGCCCAGCACGGGAAGCTCGGTCACCGTGAAGTAGAGGATGATCCCGTCCACGGCGAGCGGCGCGTCTTCTTCCACCTTGATGTCGGAGAACAGGTTGAGCTTGTTGAGGGCCGTCACCGAACCGCGGATGCGGTTGCGCAGCACCGCCGGGGCATACGACTCGCCTTTTTCCAGCTGCAGGGTGTTGAGGATCAGCGCCTCGTCCACGGTCTTGTTGCCTTCGATCCGGATGTCCGCGACGCGCACCTGACGCGACGGGCTCTGCAGAAAGCCGCCCTGGGCATGAATCCCGGTAGCCGTTGAAAACAGAACAACGCCCAACATGATAAGGCAGGATCGAAAAAATACGGTCATACTGCGCAAAGGCGTGTCCTTCAAAAAACCCGGTGAGCGAGTCGGTCGGGGTAAACCGTGAGGCCGCACGTCACTTCCGCCAGGCGGGTAACGCGTTTCCACCTTGTGTCCCTGTTGCGAACGGCAACGGGAAAGCCGGCCTAATATAGAAAGGAAGGGGGGGCGAACCCCGCCGAAAACCCGTTCGGGGCAGGGATTTTACGGATGGAAACCCGCCATTCCACAGCGGAATCGGGCTTTGAAGGGGAAAATTCACGAGGATGCCCCCGAGTCCGTCCATGCGTTCCCGGGATGCGGCGGAACTTGTGAACCGCAGGTGCCGGAGGCGGAGAGAGGGCACCCGGGATGCGACGCGGAGGTGTGGGGGGAAACGGACACGGCGGGCCGTGGGCCCGCCGTGTCCGGGTTGTCTTCCGTGGGCCCGAAGGCGGGCCGGCGCCGGTCTCAGGCGTTCGAGGCCGTACCGGCGTCGACGGGGGCGGCCGGGGTCGCCGTGAACGTCAGTTCGTCGCCTTCGCGATCCACCTTGAGCACGGAATTGTCCGACACGCGACCCCGCAGGATCTCGTCGGCCAGCTTGTCTTCCAGCAGGCGCTGGATCGACCGGCGCAGCGGGCGGGCACCCAGTTGGGGATCGAAACCCTTGTCGATGATCAGCTCGCGCACGGGTTCGGTCACCTCCACCTTGATGTCGCGCGCGGTCAGGCGGGACTCCAGTTCGTGGATCAGCAGATCCACGATCCGGGTCATGTCCTTGCGCTCCAGCGGGCGGAAGACCACGAGGTCGTCGAGGCGGTTGATGAATTCGGGATTGAAGGTCTTCTTGACCTCGTCCCGCACCATTTTCTCCATGCGCTCGAACTCGCTGTTGAGGTCGTCGCGGCTGAAACCGAGTCCGGTCCCCTTCTTGATGTCCTTCGCGCCCAGGTTGCTCGTCATGATGATGATGGTGTTCTTGAAGTTCACCTTGCGGCCATAGCTGTCGGTGAGCTGGCCGTCATCGAGGATCTGCAGCAGCAGGTTGAACACGTCGGGGTGGGCCTTCTCGATTTCGTCCAGCAGGATCACGGCATAAGGGCGCTTGCGCACCTTCTCCGTGAGCTGGCCGCCCTCTTCGTAGCCCACGTAGCCCGGAGGTGCGCCCACCAGTCGGGACACGGCGAACTTCTCCATGTATTCCGACATGTCGATGCGGATCATCGCGTCGTCGGATTCGAACAGGAAGTTCGCCAGCGCCTTGACCAGCTCGGTCTTGCCCACGCCCGTGGGGCCCAGGAACATGAAGCTGCCCATGGGGCGCTTGGTCGAGTGCACGCCGGAACGCGAGCGGCGGATCGCCTTGGAGATCACCTCGATGGCGCGCTCCTGGCCGACCACGCGCTTGCCCAGCTCCTCCTCCATGCGGAGAAGCCGCTCGGTTTCCGCGCCGGCCATCTTGTTCAGGGGCACGCCGGTCATCTTGGCCATCACTTCGTGGATCGCGTCCTCATCGACGACGAGGCGCTCCTCGCGCTTGGCTTCGCGCCACTGCTTGCGCATGTCCTCCAGTTCGGCCTTGAGGCGCTCCTGGTCGTCGCGCAGGCGCGCGGCGGTTTCATAGTCCTGGTTCTCGACCGAGGCTTCCTTTTCCTTCACGACGGCCTCGAGCTCGGCTTCCTTGTCGCGCAGGTCCTGCGGGATGGAGAGGCTGGCGAGGCGCACGCGCGCGCCGGCTTCGTCGATGACGTCGATGGCCTTGTCGGGCATGAACCGGTCGTTGAGGTAGCGGTCAGCCATGCGCACGGCGGTTTCCAGCGCCCCGTCGGTGTAGGTCACCTTGTGGTGCTGCTCGTAGCGCGCGCGCAAGCCCTTGATGATGAGCAGCGTTTCCGTGGGACCCGGCGGGTCCACCACGATGGTCTGGAAGCGGCGTTCCAGCGCGCCGTCCTTCTCGATGTACTTGCGGTACTCGTCGAGCGTGGTCGCGC
>CAYQFG010000156.1:0-3607 GCA_964416695.1 uncultured Bifidobacterium sp. | reverse complement strand
GACGACGACTTGCCGTCAAACGAGGAACCGGCGCCGGAGGACGCCTTGCCGTCGAAGGCGACGCCGGCCGCGGCCGAGGTGCTGCCTTCGAAGTTCGTCAGGGCGAAGTTGCCTCCCAGATAGAGGTCGCTCAGTCCGGTGCCGCCGCAGATGCAATCCAGCAGTTGGGTCGGGTTCTCGAACTTTTCATAGACGACGTCGATATCGTCCAGTGTGCCGCTTCCGCTCACGCCGAAGCAGGCCAGGTGATCCACGAATGACGCCGGCAGCGGACGATCCTCGGATCCCTGGAAGTCGAGCAGGTCGGTGAACAGGCGGCTGAGTTTGGGGCAGCCGAGGGCGTCCAGGCTTTTGATGATCTCCGCGTGGAAGGGGTTCTCCACATTGACCCCTGCCGCTTCCGCTGCGCTCAGGCTGGTTTCGGTGATGAACCCGACGCGCTTCTCCTGCGCCGCACGGGCTTCAGCCTGCTGGTCCGCGCCGCTGAGGCAGCCGGCGAGCGCCAGCGCGGCGCCTGCTGCCGCGACTGTAAGAACCTTGAACCGTTTAATCATTCTGAACCTCCGGGTGTGGGCGTGCGCCCTGGTAACGACCTGTGATCCCCTGTGCGTCTGGCCATAGGCACGGTCAGATGAGCGAACGGACATGATGTAGATGCAAACATGAGAAAGTGTCAAGAACTGTCTGACAGAAATGTGACGGGCCCCTTCCGCACAAAATTACGCGTGCCCCCATGTCCATGGGACTGACAGACAACGACTTATGAAGATGTCTCTTCCCTGCGGGCGGCATCACCCGTCGTCTCGCCGCTACCCTCCCACCCGGGGGGCGAGGGTGTAGCTTTCCGTGGGTCGCCCCCCGTTCACCCCCCTCATGCCTGCCTCCATGCCCCCCTTCCCGCCCTCCATGACCCGATCCGCACGTGACCCCCGTGCCACAGGTTTGATCCGTGACGGGAAGAACAAGGTGCCGGGGCTCCCGCTGGATTCCAACGGCCCACAGGGACGTCCACACGACCCGCAGGAGCATCCGCCGGGGCAGGGCGTCTTCGGCCTGGGCCTGCGCACGGCGCACTACGCGCATATCTTCGAACACGAACCCGCGGTGGATTTCTTCGAGATCATCTCGGAGAACTTCATGAACGCGGCGGGGCTGCCGCTGCATCATCTGGACCGCATCGCCGAACGTTACCCCGTGGTGTTGCACGGCGTGTGCCTTTCGCTGGGCGCGTCGGAACCGCTCGACTTCGACTACCTCAAGAAGCTCAAGGCCCTCGCGCGCCGCGTGAACGCCCCCTGGTTCACCGACCACCTGTGCTGGACGCATCACGGCGGGCATCATTATCACGACCTGTACCCGCTGCCGTATACGCGGCGCACGGCGGCCTATGTCGCCGAACGCGCCCGCATCGCCCAGGATTATCTCGAAATCCCGTTCGGCATCGAGAACCTCTCCGCCGTCGCCGAAGCCGCCGCGGCGCAAATGCCCGAGTGGGAGTTCTACCGCCGCGTGGTGGAACGGGCGGGCTGCCACATGTTGCTCGACGTCAACAACGTGTACGTCTCCTCGCGCAACCACGGGTTCGACCCCCGCGCCTATCTCCGCGGTCTCGACCTGTCACCCGGAGACGGACGCGTGTTGCAGATCCACCTCGCGGGCCACGACGATCGGGGGGCGTACGTGCTCGACACCCATGACCGGCCCGTGCGGGACGAAGTGTGGGCCCTGTATCGGGAGGTGTATGCCGCCTGCGGCGGGGCGCCCACCATGGTGGAATGGGATGACGCGATTCCGTCGTTCGAGGAGGTGTGGAAGGAGGTGGGGTTGGCACGGGAAATCGCGGCTTCCGCGGTGACTTAGTGGTCTTCGGGAGCCGGGAGTTCGGTTGGGGGGGCTCTGCGCGGGCCTTGCCTGAGTCTGGTTGGTCGTGGGGCGATCCGTGGACTGTACATGAAATGATTGCGGCGGTGGGACCGTACCCGGGAATGATTCCAGCAGAGGAAACTGTACCCGGGAATGATTGCGGCGGTGGGTACCTGGGACATGGGACCTGACGGTGCATCGTGGCGATCCGTGTAGGCCTTCCTTGAGGTTGGTCTCTGCGAGGGCCTTGCCTGAAGTCGGTTGGTCGCGGAGGCCCCGGGCCTTCCAAACCACCCGGAGGTTCCAAACCACCCGGAGGTCAAAACAACCAACCACCAACTTTCCGCAAGGCTTCCAGCGCAGGCACCAACTTCAGGTACGGTCCACACCGGGGGCTCCCAACCCACCACCAACTCCCTGCACGGCTCCGGAGAGTCCCTATTGCTACCTTACCGCCCCATGCACAACCTCGAAAACCGTCTGTGGGCCTCCGCGGTGTACGAAGCGGATCAGGCCGGTTTGACCATCACCGTCCCCTGTTCCCGGAACATCAAGGACCTGATCCGCGCGGGGGTCGCCACCATGCGTCGCGCAGGACGCGTGGATGAGGCCGACCGGGAACAGGCCGACGAGAGTTTCGCGACGCTGGTCCGGGAGATGATCCGCGCCAGCAAGGCGGTGGGCGAAAGCGCGATCCGCGAAACCGCCGTCGTCCAGGCCAAAAAACTGTGCCCGCTCTGGCCGTTTTGAAACGCTCCCTGTAGCCACGTGGATGCATGAGCATCACAACGGCACAACGGTACAACGGTACAACGATACAGTAGTACAAGATCACGACAATTCTCAATTCTTAATTGTTCATTCCTGATCGCTCATTGTTCATTGCTCATTCCCAATTGTTCATTATTAATTGTTCATTCTCAATTCTCAATTCCCCATCGCCCCTTGTTCATTGTTCATTCTTAATTGCTCATTCTTAATTCCTAATTCTTAATTCTCACTTCCTCCCCGCAGCCACACCGCTCCCAGCGGGGGCAGGGTGAGGACAACGGAGTGGGGGAAGTTGTGCGAAGGGATGTCCTCCGCGTGCGCGCCGCCCTGGTTGCCGACGTTTCCCCCGCCGTAGACTTCCGCATCGGTGCTGAGGATTTCCCGGTAGAACCCGCCGTGCGGCGCCCCGATGCGGTAGCCGGAGCGCGGCACCGGACTGAAGTTGAACACGCAGAGGATGGCCGCGTCCGCCGCGCGCCCGCGCCGGATGAAGCTCACCACGTTCTGGTCACGGTCGTGATGGTCGATCCAGGCGAATCCTTCGTGCGAGAGATCGAGTTCCCGCAGGGCCGCTTCGCTGCGGTACAGGCGGTTGAGGTCGCGCACGAGGCGCTGCAGCCCGGCGTGGAGGGAGTCGTCCCGCACCAGGTGCCAGTCGAGGCTGCCCTTGACCTTCCATTCGTCCCACTGGCCGAACTCCAGCCCCATGAAGTGCAGCTTTTTGCCCGGGTGCGCGAAGTGATAGGCGAAGGCCGCGCGCACGTTGGCGAATTTCTGCCAGTCGTCGCCGGGCATCTTGCGGATCAGCGAACCCTTGCCGTGCACCACTTCGTCGTGCGACAGGGGCAGCACGTAGCGCTCCGCGAAGGCATAGGACATTTCAAAGGTGAGCTGGTCGTGGTGGTACCGGCGGTGGACCGGATCCTTGGACATGTAGGTGAGGAAGTCGTGCATCCACCCCATGTTCCACTTG
>CAYQFG010000155.1:0-3662 GCA_964416695.1 uncultured Bifidobacterium sp. | reverse complement strand
CTGTCATATTGACCAGAATCCGTGTTCTTTTCAGCATTCTGACGAAAAAGGTAACACTCACCTTAGTCGCCAATTGACACCCACCCGCTTTTGCAAAACGACGATAACACCCTGTCCAATTCCACGTGAAAACAACCTTTGGGTTACGGATTACAGGTACCCCAAATATGCATTTTTCAGCCTGAAACGGGCACTTTTTCTACGCACGATTGCCGCTCTCGCCCGACGTCCCATAGGCATGGGGTCTGCGGCCGGGAACGTGAACGCGCTTCGGTCGCATTTTTCGCACAATCCGATAACACCCTTTTTCCCGTTTTTCGAGCAAAAATGCGCTACAGTAGCGTGCGATGGGTGTAATCATTTTTTTATGTCAATGTGGCAGGGAGATTGGTAGAAAATGAGTGACAGATAAAAGAAACAGGAAAATAGGGGGGACATAAAAAATGCCGCCGCTCTCCGTTCCGCGATCAGCGGACGACAGCTGGGGACACGGCGCACGCCCCGAGGGATAAAAATCCAAAAAAAAAGCGAAGGCCCGGAATGCGGGCCTTCGCGGAAGGAACCCCTCGAAAGGGGAACCGAAAAAAGTGGGGTGAACGAGGGGACTTGAACCCCCGGCCAGCGGAACCACAATCCGCTGCTCTACCAACTGAGCTACGTCCACCACGCAGGGACGCAAAGTTAAATCACGCGGTGAGCGCTGACAAGGGATCGCAGACGGTCAATGACGACGGTCAGCGACGACGGTCAACGACGCGGGGGCGCGAGCACGAGGGAGTCGTACCCGGGCGGGATGGTGAGCACGAAGGGGTCGCGCTTCCACGGGGGGTTTTCCCGGCGCTCCCGCACGGTGAGCGTCACCATGCGCGCGCCGTCGACCCACACCCCGATCTCGCGCGGGAGGACGCGCGCGCCCTGGCGCGCGTGCCGCGCGTAGCGCACCGTCATGTCGGGCGAGGACACCTCAAGGCACAGCCCGGTGGCGGGGTCGAAGCGGGCCGTCCACGGTTTGCCGCCGTAGGTCCACGCCACCCGCCCCCGCTCCTCCCCGGCCGTCTCCTTCCCGGCAGCCCCCTCCTCCGCCCCGCTCCCCGGCGCGGCGGAGTCCGCGCGCGCGGGCTGAAAGCCGGGGAGCGGTTGCCCCCACAAAAACCCCAGCACGGCATGCACATCGGGGATCATCAGCGGTTGACCCGAGGCCGGCAGGGGGATGAAGGACGTCCCCGTGCCGATGACGACTTCGCGCGTGTCGTGGCGCACGAGGCGCCAGGCGTCGGCCTCCCACGCCCACGAGGCGGCCACCGGGGTGAACAGGCCGAAAATGTCGAGACGGTAGCGCTCCCCGGGTTCGGCATACAGGCGGGCGGACAGGGGGATGGCGGCGGCCTCCGCCGCGAGGGAGAGGTCGGCCTGCAGCGTGCGGGGCGTGGCCGACTCTGCGGCGGCCACGGCGGCGGCGGCAGCGGCCTGGCCGCGGAGCACGGCGAGGCCCCAAGGGTCTTTCAGCGGCGGGGCGCAGGCGGTGAAGAGGCTGAGGACCGCGAAGGACGCGAGGGAGGTGAGGGATGCGAGGGCCGCACGGGGCGCAGGGGTGAGGGCGGTCACGGAGCGTCCTCAGGCGCGGGGCTGACGGTGGGGGCGGTGGGGGCGGAGGGGTCGGAGGGGTCAGAGGAGTCAGCGCGGTCGCCGCGGTCAGGAAGGGGGCAATGGAGGGTCAGGCCGTGGCGCGGGTTGAGCGCGTGCAGGCGGCGGAGCGTGGCGCACGCGTCCTCGCGGCGGCCGAGCGCATGCAGGGTGAGCACCTGGTGTTCCAGGATGGCGGGATCGTCGGGGACGGCCTCGCGCGCGGCCGCCAGCCACACCGCCGCGCTGTCGTAGGCGCCGTTGCGGTAGTGCCACCAGCCCCACGAATCGCGGTAGGCGCCGTTCTCCGGGTCGAGCGCCAGCGCGCGGCGCAACAAGGTGGCGGCCTCGTCTCTCTCCTCCGGCGGGATGGTGTCCTGCTCGAGAATGGAATACGCGAGATAGTTCATGGCGGTGGCGTGGGCCGTATCGCGCGCGACCAGGCGGCGGAACAAGGGCTTGGCCCGCGCGAGGTCCCCGAGGCGTTCGTACTGGACGGCCGCCTCGAACAAGGCCGCGCGGTGGCCCGAGTTCTTCGCGAGGATCGCCTCGTAACGCGCGAGCGCGACGCGGCGGTGATGCCGGGACGCCAGCGAATCGGTGAAGACGGCGGGGCGCTGTCCCGGCTCGCGCGGGGCCAGCTCCTGCGCGAGACGTCCGTGCGCAAAGCCGTCGCGCAGCAGGCGACGTTCTTCGGCCACGGCATCCCGGATCCGGCTCGCACCGTCCCCCTCCCCCGCCCCGCTTTCCGGCGCGAGACCTTCCGGGAACCGCAGCCAGGCCGCGACGCGGGCCTGCAGGGCCGTGTCCGCGAGCGCATCCCCCGCCTGCGTGCCCCGCCGCCCTCGCGAACCCGACCCCCCTGCTGGGGCGGCCCGGGCGGCCAGAGCGTATTCGGCATAGGCCCGGCGCACACGGTATTCAGGGGGCGCGGAGGGGGCGGGCGCGAGGGCCAACGCCCTGTCGAGCGCCGCGCGGATCTCCTGCGGACGCGCTGCGAGTTCGAGCAGGATGGATCCCAGCAACAGGTGGTGCGCGGCCTCTCCGGGCGCGTCCTTCACGAGGGCCGCCGCATGGGGCCGGGCCTCCTGGTAACGGCCGCGTTCGAACAGCAAGGTCGCGTGCAGAAAGGCCAGGCCTTGCGGGTTGAGCGCGGCCGCATCGGAGGCCTCCGGCGGCGCCCCGCGCCGGGTGACCGAAGCCCGGGAGGCGGCCCGCGCGCGCGCGAGCAGCCCGGCGGTGATCTGCAGCGCGGAATCGGGGCGGTCGGCCAGCACGTAGGCCCGCGCCAGCAGGGCTTCGTGCTCGGCGCCGGGCTCGGTTTCGTCCAGCACGCGCGCGATGTCCAGCAGGGAAAGGTGCAGGCCGTTGGCCTCGTAGTGCGCCGCCAGCGTGCTGCCGAACACCGGTTCGCGCGTGCGCTCCCAGGCTTCCTCCAGCACGGGGATGAAATCGGACACGCGGTCGAGGCGCACGTAGATGCGGCCCAGCCGCTCCATCAGGCGCGCGGGGTAGCCCAGGCGCGGCAACAGGCGGCGGACCGCGGCGGCGTGGCGCTCCCAGTCGCCCGCCTGTTCGTACAATCCCGCGAGCACGTACAGAACCTCGACCTCGTCGCCGCGGCCGCCGCGCTCCTCCTCGCCGAGACGGAGCGCCGCCTCGTAATGGACCCGCGCCGCCGTCGCGTCTTCGGCCCGCAGCGCGACTTCGCCCAACAAGGCGTGTTCGGCGGCGGTGAGCGGCCCGTCCGGCGCCTCCGACCCGTCGAGGCCGCCGGACGGGGCGGGGGCGCCGGAGGCCTCCGGTGCGGGATCCGCGAGCGCCACGCAGGAGGCCGCCACGGCGCGCGCCGAATCGACCGCGCCCGCGTCCTTGAGGCGTTCCAGGTAGAGAAAGCACAGGTCGCGGCTGCGCGCGTCGTGGCGGAACGCGCGGCCGTACGCCGCGAGGGCGGCTTCCACGTCGCCGCGGCGGTCGGCCTCACGGGCCTCGATGAAGGCCGCGCGGGCGGGCGGGAGCGGGGACGGCGCGGAGGCCGG
>CAYQFG010000154.1:0-3739 GCA_964416695.1 uncultured Bifidobacterium sp. | reverse complement strand
CGCCGCCTTCGCCGGTGTTCGAACGCGCGCCGATGCGGTTCATGGCCATCGCGAGGGTGGTGTGCGCCTCCCAGCTGATGGACCCGAAGGACATCGCGCCGCTGGCAAAGCGCTTCAGGATGCCTTCAGCCGGTTCGACCTCTTCCAGGGGAACCGGGTCGCCACCGACGAAATCAAGGAGGCCCCGCAGGGTGATGGGCTCGTCCCCCTGCACGTCGATCAGCTTCGTGTATTCCTCGTAAAGCTTGTAGTTGTTCGTGCGCACGGCATGCTGCAGCTTGTGCACCACGTCCGGAGTGAGCATGTGACGCTCGCCCCGCTGACGCCACTGGTACTGGCCGCCCACTTCCATGTCACCGGCATCGTTTTCCTGTTCCGGATAGGCGAAGCGGTGGCGCACCAGGGTTTCCTCTTCGAGCGTCGCGAGGTCGATGCCGCCGATACGCGACGCGGTCCCCGTGAAATATTCGTCGACAAGGGTGTTCCCGAGGCCCACGGCTTCGAAAATCTGCGCGCCGATGTAGGACTGGATGGTCGAGATGCCCATCTTGGAGATGACCTTGAGCAATCCCTTGTTCACAGCCTTGACGTAATGCTGCTCGGCCTTCTCAAGGGACAGGCCTTCCTTGAACAGCTTGCGGCGACGCATGTCCTCGATGGTTTCGAACGCCAGGTACGGATTGATCGCGCTGGCGCCGTAGCCCAGCAGCAGCGCGAAGTGATGCACTTCGCGGGCTTCGCCGGTTTCAATCACGAGGCCGCAGCGGGCGCGCAGGCCTTCACGGATCAGGTGATGGTGCACTGCGGAAACGGCCAGCAGGGACGGAATGGCGGCGTGGCCCGAGTCGACGGGACGATCGGACAGCACCAGCACGTTGTAGCCTTCCTGCACGGCTTCGGTCGCCAGGCGACGAATGCGGGACAGGGCGCTTTCGAGGCGGTTCTGGCCTCCTTCGGCCTTGAACACGATCGGAATCGTCTTCGCCTGGAAGTGGTTCTTGTCCACCCAGCGCAGCCGTTCGAGCTCATCGTTGGTGAGCACGGGATGCGGCAGCTCGATCGTGCGGCAATGCGCCGCGGTTTCCTCGAGAAGGTTGTCTTCCTTGCCCACGAAGGTGGTCAGGGACATCACCATCTCCTCACGATCCTTGTCGATGGGAGGGTTGGTCACCTGCGCGAACAGCTGGTGGAAGTAGTCGAAGAGGTTGCGGCTCTTGTCCGACAGCACGGCCAGGGCCGTATCGGTGCCCATCGAGCCCAGGGCTTCCTCACCGTTGTTCACCATCGGCGACATCAGGACCTTGAGATCCTCCAGCGTGTAGCCGAAGAACTTCTGGCGACGCAGCACCGTCTCGGGCGCCGGCTGCTTGATCTCGCGCGAGGGCGAAAGGCTGGCGAGGTCGATCTTGCCCTTGCGCAGCCACTCTTCGTACGGCTGACGGGTGGCCAGGGCGTGCTTGATCTCCTCGTCCGGGATGATGCGGCCTTCCTTCAGGCTCACCACGAACATCTTGCCCGGCTGCAGACGGCCCTTGAGCACGATGTTCTCGGGGGGGAACGCCAGCACGCCGGCTTCCGAACCCATCACCAGCACGTCGTCGCTGGTCAGCTGGTAGCGCGAGGGGCGCAGGCCGTTGCGGTCGAGCGTCGCGCCGATGATCTCGCCGTCGGTGAAGGCCACCGACGCCGGACCGTCCCACGGCTCCATGATGGTGCCGTGGTACTCGTAAAAGGCGCGCTTTTCGGCGCTCATGTCGGGATCCTTTTCCCACGCTTCGGGGATCAGCATCGCCATCACGTGCGGGAGGCTGCGGCCGCCCATGAGCAAAAGCTCCACCACGTTGTCCAGCTTGGCCGAGTCGGAACCCGTCGGCTCGATGATGGGCAGCAGCTTCGCGATCTCATCCTTGCTGAACAGCTTCGAGTCAAGCAGCGATTCGCGCGCGCGCATCCAGTTCTCGTTGCCGCGCAGCGTGTTGATCTCGCCGTTGTGCGCGATGTAACGGAACGGGTGAGCCAGCGGCCAGGTCGGGAACGTGTTGGTCGAGAAACGGCTGTGCACCAGCGCCAGCGCGGATTCGAAATCCACGTCCGTCAGGTCGGGGAAGTAGTCCAGAACCTGCGTCGAGGTGAACAATCCCTTGTAAACGATGGTCCGCGACGACAGGGAGCCGCAGTAAAAGTGTTCCGCGTCCTCCAGTCCGCTTTCACGGATGGTGCGTTCGGCGTACTTCCGCACCACATAGAGCTTGCGCTCGAAGGCGGCGGCATCGGGCGCGTCGGCGCCGCGGCGGAAAAACACCTGCGCGTGCGCCGGCTCGACGGACTTGACCGACTCGCCGACGTCCCCGTTATAGGTGGGCACGTCGCGCCAGCCGAGGATGGCCTGGCCGCACTCCTCGGCGCACTTGACGAACAGCGCCCGCACCGCGTCGCGGGCGGCGGGAGCGGCCGGCAGGAACATCTGGCCCACACCGTAATCGCCGGCGGCGGGCAGATCGAAGCCCTGTTCGGCGGCCTTCTTCGCGAAGAACTTGTGGGGGATCTGGGTCAGGATGCCGGCGCCGTCGCCGGAGTTGTGCTCGGCCCCGGCGGCACCGCGGTGCTCGAGGTTGACCAGCAGCTGGATGCCCTGCGCGACGATGTCATGGGAACGTTTCCCCTTGATGTGCACCACGAACCCGACGCCGCAGGCATCGTGCTCAAAACGTGGGTCGTACAATCCTTCAGAGCGGGGAAACAAGGACTCCATCACAGACCGCCTCTCTCGATACGGAAAAACCAGACAGAAAATGCGTCCAGAGACTCGAAAACTTCGCTACGGACAACTTCGCTGAAACAGTTTGAATGAGGTGAAAATGCCGGAGCCGGACGGACCGGTTTTCCGAAGCAGGGGGGAAAAAATAAAACGTTTTCCCTCATCCTTGACGGGATTTTTTCAACCCGGGACAGAAATTTCAACGGCCAATTTCCATCCGGAGGTCAGTTCCGGAAGCCGCCGGCACCGCCTGTGGCCAAAAAACGCCGCAATTGCCCCCCTCCGGCCGCCCACTCCGACTCCGGTGCCCTCAGCAACCGCTCCACGTCAACATCCACGATCTCCCAGGCCCCTTCCGTCACCTCGTTTTCGAGCTGGCCCTCTCCCCAGCCGGCATATCCCAGAAACAGGCGCACGTCTTCCGGCCGGGGGCCGAGGATTTCCTCCAGCGACTCCCACTGCCCCCCCATGTGCACCCCGGGCGCCACCGCCATCGTCTCCGACACCCCGGGTTCGCCCAGTTGCAGGATCTGCAATTCCGTCGGCTGCACGGGCCCGCCGATGTAGACGCGGCGCGTTCCCGAGGCTCCGGCCGGCGGATGCTCGAAAATCTCCCGCAAAGGCATGTGGGACGGCCGGTTCAGGACCAGGCCATAGGCCCCTTCCTCGCCGTACTGGCACAACAGCACAATGGTTTCCCGGAAATGGGGATCTTCCAGCACATCCTGGGCGATCAACACCACGCCGGGTGCAAGTCGGGGGGTCAGGCGACGCGGCCGGCCGGCCGCGTCGCGGTATTCGGGAACCTCGGGTGTTTCGGACATGCCCGAAAGATAGCGTGCCCGCGAGGGCGCGGGCCGGCGGCCTCAGGGCGGGGGCGCGGGGACGGGCGCGCCCCCCTTGCCCCGCCGGGGCCGAAGCCCCCACGCCAAACCGGGGCCTTCGGCCGCGCGCCAAACCGGGGCCTTCGGCCCCTTGCCC
>CAYQFG010000153.1:0-3776 GCA_964416695.1 uncultured Bifidobacterium sp. | reverse complement strand
GTCACCACATGGCTTCACAGAACGGGAAGGCGGCAGGGTGGGTCCCCACGGGAACATGCCGATCCGAAGGGAGGAGCCGTGGTCCTTGCTTTGGATTTCCGATTCTGACAGTTTGACGTCCTGAAGCTTCCTACTTTTGGGGCACTATCCACGGTTCACAATCCACTGTGCGCCCTTGTCCTCTGGCGGCATTGCCGCATTGTAGTCCGGTTACACTGATTTTGTCCCCAGGCCATCGAGTTTTTATGTCCTCCACTCCCATGCTCCCCGAAGCTGCCCGCGTCGTCGATGAACGTGTCCGGGCGGCGATCCAGTCATACGGCGAAAAGCTGACGCCGGCACGCCGCGACCTGCTGCAGCGCGTGGTCGCGGCCCGTACGCGTCATTTCGCGATGGTGATGGAAGACCTCAAGGATCCGCACAACATCAGCGCGGTGATCCGCACGAGCGAGGTGTTCGGACTGCAGGATGTGCATGTGATCAACGAGGTGAATCCCTATCGGGTCACGAAGTCCGTCCTCAAGGGCAGTTACAAGTGGCTCGACATTCATTGCCACGCCCGCCGCATGGCCTGCTTCGACATGCTCAAGACCCGTGGTTACCGGATCGCCGTGGCGTCCACCAACCACAGCGAATCGCTCTTTGACCTCGACCTGTCCATCCCGACAGCCTTCTATCTCGGATCCGAAGTCATGGGGAATCATCCCGACACGCTGGCGCGCGCGGATGTCCGTTTCATCATCCCGCAGCAGGGGTTGACCGAAAGCCTGAACGTCTCCGTGTGCGCGGGCGTGATCCTCGCGACCATCGACCGCTTCTTGCGCGACAACGGCCGGGAGAACTTCACGCTGTCCGACGCCGAGCGCGCGGAGTTGCTGGCGACCTATTATGAACGGAGCGGTGCGGGCATCGACCGCAACTCCCCCGTCCATTACTGGGACTAGCGGGCCCTGGCACCGCGGACGTGCATCACGACCCGCGGACGCGCACCACGCACAACGCCCGGGGCGGACGACGCATCGGCGAGGTCCGGGCCGCTTGCCCCCTGCGCATCGGGACGCCCCGCCCGCAGCGGAGCGCCGGAAGGGATTCAGCCGCCCGCGAGCAGGGGGCCGCTGCCGCTCCGGGTCTTGCGCGACACGGGCCGCGTGGTTCCGGGGTTCTCCACCAGCGGCTGGCCCCGCTGCGCGTACCACTCCAGAATGGCGTCCCAGGCCTCCCGGGCCGATTCCGCATAGCGGAAAAGCTCCAGATCGGCGGGGTCGATCATGCCGTCCTCGACCAGCGCTTCGAGATTGAACACGCGCTTCCAGAACTTTTTGCCCACAAGCACGATGGGCCGCGGCCGCGTCCGTCGCGTCTGCACCAGCGTCAGCAGTTCGAACAGTTCGTCCAGCGTGCCGTAGCCGCCGGGAAAAGCCACCAGGGCCTTGGCGCGCAGGAGGAAGTGCAGCTTGCGGATCGCGAAGTAGTGGAAGTTGAAACACAGGGCGGGGGTGATGTACGGGTTGGGATACTGTTCGTGCGGAAGGGCGATGTTGAGGCCCACGCTGGGAGCCTTGACATCGTACGCGCCGCGATTGGCCGCTTCCATGATGCCCGGGCCGCCGCCCGTGATGATGGTGAACCGCGGTCCCGTGCGGCGATTGCCTTCGCGTCCCACGATCTGTCCGAACTCGCGGGCCATCGTATAGTACCGGCTGTTCTTCAGCACGCGCTCCGCGCGTGCCGCCTCCGCCTGCCGCGTCTTGTTGCCCGGGTCCTTCGCCAGCAGCGCGCGAATGGCCTTCAACCGCAGGGCCGCGACATCTGGGTCCGGGGTGCGCGCGCTGCCATAAACCACCACACCTCCTCCGATGCGATGTTCCCGCATGATGGCTTCCGGCTTCAGGTAGTCGAGTTGCAGACGCACGCCTCGCGTCACCGGATGCGCGAGAAAATCCGGATCGTCATCCGCGGCGCTTTTGTAGCTGGGACTGTTCAGGACCTGCTCGAACAGTTTTTCAATCCCGGGGTCATCCCGCAGAATGTGATCGGGCAGCGTGGGCACGGTGGCGGCGACGGGACTGAGCTCCCGGAGGGACGACTTGCCGGGCGCGGCCATGGGTTTGGGGGAGGAGGGGCGCTTGCGCGCGGTGGTCGGCTTGCGGGCCGCCGCCGATGCGTGCGCGTGCGCGGAGGCCCGTGTGGTCTTGGGGGAGTTCACGGATGTCTTGCGGGCCGTTTTTTTTCGGGTGTTTGTGGCCGTGCGGGATGAACGGGGCGTTGTCTTTTTTGCCATGATCTTCGTTCCTTCTTCCTTCGTTTCGTTCCTTCGTTTCCGTGTGTTCCCGCGTGCGTTTCCGCCGTACCTTCGGTGACCTTCGATCAGGTGCGTCCCTCCGGCTGGCCGCACGGGCGATCCGCAGGGGATGAGCGCGTCGTCTTCGGAACCGCTCTGAGGGTCGTCCCGTGGGCCGTCCCGTGGGCCTCGGCCCCCTACGCGCGCTTGCCTGCGCCTGCGTGCGGGTGGGGTATCGGGATCCGTTCAATCGTATTACATGCCTTCAAGGTATAAAGGTCGCGTCCTCCAGACGGCATCGGGCTGCTTCCCCCGCGACCAGGGGGTGATCCCTGTGTCCGCAGGTTGTCCGGCTGCGTGAATTTTGGATGCTGATTCCATGGAGTCACGTCATCATTTCATCCGCATCACCACAGGCAAGGAGGAGCCATGCCCACGAAGGAAATCAAGGTCGTGAAGAAACGCAATCAGCCCACCCTGGTCAGGACGGCCCCCGTCCGCGAAGCGCGCCGCGGCGCCGCCGTCGAATCGTTCCAGATTCCGGAAAACACCGTAGACAAAGGACGCTCGCGGGCGCGGGCGGGGCGGGACACAAGTCAGGGCCGCGGTCAGGGCCGTGTCAAGGCCGGCGAGGCGCGCCCCACGGCTCCGGCGAAGAACGCGGGGAGGCGGTCATGAAGCTCATGGGACGACACGCCCTGGTGACGGGGGCCGACAGCGGCATCGGGCAGGCCATCGCCCGCGAGTTCGCCCGTGAGGGCGCCAACGTGGTGGTGCATTATCATCAGGACGAAGCGGGCGCGCAGGAAACGGCGACGCAGGTGCGTTCGTTCGGCCGCCGGGCGGTGGTGATCCGTCATGACCTGTCGCAACCTGAGGGGGCCGGCGAACTGTTTCAGGCCGCCATCAACGCCCTGGGAACGATCGATGTCCTGGTCAACTGCGCCGGTGTCAATCCCGTGACCGACAAGTCCGTGGACATGAAGCTCGAGGATTTCCAGCGCATTCTCGACATCAACCTCGTCTCTCCCTGGGTTTTGTGCCAGGCGGCCGCGCGCCACATGGGGGATGCGTGGCTGGATGGCGAGACGCCCCAGGGGGGCGTGATCCTCAACATCACCTCGGTCCATGAGGTCATCCCCAGCTGGGGCGGAGCGGCCTACGACGCCAGCAAGGCGGGCCTCCGCAATGTGACGCGCAACCTCGCGCGCGAGCTGGCGCGCAAGCACATCCGCGTCAACAACATCGCGCCGGGGTTCATCGCCACGCCCATGAACCAGGAGGCGCTGGAAGACGCCGACGAGATGGCGAAGTCGCTCGCGCACATTCCCCTCGCGCGCGTGGGACACCCGGACGAAGTCGCGCATGTCGCGGTGTTCCTCGCTTCGGAAGACGCCAGCTATGTGACGGGCAGCAGCTACTTCGTGGACGGAGGATTGATGCAGATGATGGGAGCGGGGGCGTGAGGAACGGAGCAATGAGGCAATGGAACAAT
>CAYQFG010000152.1:2444-3847 GCA_964416695.1 uncultured Bifidobacterium sp. | reverse complement strand
CATTGAGCATTGAGCATTGAGCATTGAGCATTGCTCATTGAGCATTATCGTATACTACTCCCATGCCCGACTTCCTCGAACTTCATCTCGACAGCATTTCCGTCACCAACGCGGGTTTCATCGTGTTCCTGAAAGCGGAGGGACATACCCGCGTCCTCCCCATTTTCATCGGATCCAACGAAGCCCAGGCCATTGCCCTCGCGCTGAGCGAGGACCGTCCCCCTCGCCCGCTGACCCATGACTTGCTCAAGGGCATGCTGGACGCGCTTGATGCCTCGGTCACCCGCGTCGAAATCACCGCTCTCAAGGAAGGCACGTTTTACGCCCGGGTTCACGTGATCCGCGGCGATTTCGAGGAACACGAATTCGATGCGCGTCCCTCGGATGCCATCGCGCTGGCCGTACGCTACGAAGCGCCGATCTTCGCGGCTGTCTCCGTTTTTGAAGAGGCCGCCATCAATGTCGTTCTGAAGAGCGCCGAGGACGGAGACGGAATCACGCCGGAGGATGACGAAGACCGCGAAGGAGAAGATCACGAACCGGATGACGACGAAATCGGCATCGGTGGGGACGACCTGACCGCCGGGCTTGAAACCGTGGAAGATGTCCTGCAGGACAAGCCCGTGCCTTCTCCCCCGCTCTCGCCGCTGGAAAAACTCAAGGCCGACCTCCAGTCCGCCGTCGCGGACGAACGCTACGAAGAAGCCGCGCGCCTGCGCGACCTCCTCAAGCGGATGGGCGCGAACTAGAACTTCCGAAGGAACTTGGCGCGATTAGCGCGATGAGCGCGACACTCCGTAGCGCGTGCAAATTTCACAACGGGCCGGATCATGTCGCAGCGCGGGGCAGTGTTCCCGCCCGTAGTAAATGATCTGCAAATGCCGCCGGTTCCATGTGTCCTCCGGAAACACGGCCTTGAGGTCGCGTTCGGTTTGCGCGACGTTCTTTCCTGAGGAAAGGCCCCAGCGCGCCGCGAGCCGGTGAATGTGGGTATCGACCGGGAAGGCCGGCACGCCATACGCCTGCGCCATCACCACGGACGCCGTCTTGTGGCCCACGCCCGGCAAGGCCTCCAGTTCCTCCATCGTCCGCGGCAATACGCCGCCATGTCGCTCCATCACGATGCGCGCGAGATTCCAGACGTTCCGGCTTTTGGTGGGAGCGAGCCCGATGGTGCGGATCACCGACAGGATGGTTTCGGGGGTGAGCGCGGCCATGGCCGCGGGCGTCGGCGCCAGTGCGAACAGGGCGGGTGTCACCTTGTTGACAGAAGCGTCGGTCGCCTGCGCCGAGAGCAACACGGCGACGCACAAGGTGAAAGGGTCCTTGTGATCCAGCGGGATCGGCGGCGCGGGATACAAGCGATCAAGAATTTCGCCGATCCGGTCGGCCTTCTCGCGCAA
>CAYQFG010000152.1:0-2344 GCA_964416695.1 uncultured Bifidobacterium sp. | reverse complement strand
CCCCATGACCTCCCCCGCCCCCTGCTACGTCATCACCGGCGCCGCCGGCTTCATCGGCAGCGCCCTCGCGTGGCGCCTGAACCAGCTCGGACACGACAACCTCATCCTGGTCGACGCCCTGGGAACGGATGCCCGCTGGAGGAATCTCGTCCCCCTGCGCTACGCCGATTATGTCGACCGTGCGGATTTCCTTCAGGCACTCCGGGACGGACGCTACGACCACGCGGGCATTGAGGCGGTCTTCCATCTCGGGGCCTGCTCATCCACCACCGAAGCCGACGCCGCATACCTGATGAAGAACAACTTCGAATACACGAAGGAGCTCGCGCAATGGTGCGGCACGCAGCGCGCGACCGGGCCGGGGGCGCGCCTCATCTATGCCTCTTCGGCGGCCACCTACGGGGACGGCGCGCGCGGCTACGCTGATGACCACGCCAGGGTCCCCGACCTGCGCCCCCTCAACGGATACGGATACTCCAAGCAGGCCTTCGACCTGTGGGCCTTGCAGCACGGCCACTTCGACCGCGAGGGCGGTGCCGTGGGGCTCAAATACTTCAACGTCTACGGCCCCAACGAGTACCACAAGGGCGACATGAAAAGCATGGTCGCCAAGGCGCACGCGCAAATCATGGGAACGGGCCGCGTCCAGCTGTTCAGGTCGCACCGTCCCGACTTCAATGATGGCGAACAGATGCGCGACTTCCTCCACGTGCTGGACGCCGTGGACATGACGCTGCACTTCCTCGACGGCCGCGCGCCGGGAGGCCTCTACAACGTGGGTACGGGGCAGGCGCGCACGTGGCGCGACATGATGCATGCCGTGTTTGCCGCCATGGGGCGCGAGCCGCAAATCGATTTCATCGACATGCCCGAGGTGCTGCGCGGCAAGTACCAGTACTACACCTGCGCCGACATCGCCAAGATCCGGGCGGCGGGTTACGCCAAGCCCATCCGGTCACTGGAGGAAGGCGTCGCGGACTACGTCACGTTCCTGGACGCAGGCGAACGCATCTTCGGGTGGTAGGGCCCGTCGTGCCGACGGGCGGTTGAGGCGGGTTTCGTTTGGGGCAAATGA
This sequence comes from uncultured Bifidobacterium sp., assembly GCA_964416695.1. GTDB lineage: Bacteria > Fibrobacterota > Fibrobacteria > UBA11236 > UBA11236 > UBA11236. The sequence goes on along the minus strand of CAYQFG010000152.1, from coordinate 1,269 downwards.
TCATTTGCCCATGCCATCATGGGATCAATGAAACCCGCGGTGCAGAAAGCCCAGGGCGACGGACGCGCCCAGAGCCACGAAGAAGCCGATCCAGGCGGCCGGCTTGCGCTTGAGCATTTGCCGGCTGTGCGGCAGCATGCCCGTGAGCACGGTGTAGACCAGCACGCCTGCGGACAGCCCCAGCAAGCTGTCGAACGGGATGGCCTCTTGCCCGCGCAAGGCCATGCCTGCATAGAACATCACCGGGCTGATCAATCCGTTGATGACGCCGAGCCATGCCAGGCGCGCGCCGCGATAACTCCAGTGCCCCAGCGCGAGCGCCAGCGCGAAGGACGAGGTCACCTTGTGGATCAGCATCCCGAAATTCAGGCCCGAAAGCCACGGGGGATCGATCAGTCCGAGCAGGATGCCGTCGTTGACCGCGCAGGCGGCGAGGGCGATGAAAAACGCCCAGCCGATGGGTTCATGATCGTGCCCGGTCTCGCAGCACGGATCCTTCTTCAGCACCTTGCGCGACAGCAGCGCCATCAACGCCACACCCGCCACGAAGGAAAACACCGGAACGCTTTCGCCTTCGAACAGGGCGTGCGGAATCAGCGTGCTGGCCAGATACCCGACAAAAAACGCAACCGTGACGGGGTATAAATAATCCAGCACCGACGACTCGATCTCGTGTTCGAGATCATGGTCATGATGCGATGAACGGATGCGAAAAGGCAAGGTTCCCAACAAGAACCCGACCCAGGAACCCAGGGCCAGGCCCAGCGGAAGCCAAAGGGATGACATAAGGGAGAAGCGTAGAAAATGCGGAATATGCTGCGTTGAAGGACTCTTGAAAACGCGGGAAAAACTCCTGCAACGCCCCCTGCGGGAGCGCAATACCTGCGCACCGCGTCCCGACGAAGTTCCGCGCGTTTCATTCTGGACCAACTCACCTCCCGGACGCGTCTGCTGCGGGCGCGCCGGTGCTACCCGGGAAAACGTTTTCAGGGTGCCCGGTTTGGTAGTTTTGAGGGATGCCTTCCCCTCGTGCCGCCTCCGTGCCCCTCCGCCCCCGCGCCCTGACCTTCACCTTCACGCTGACACTTGCCTTCGTCGGCCTTCTTCTGGCCGCCTGCGGCCCTTCCCGCAACGGGGCTCCCACGGTCACGTTGCCCACCTACGACGGAGAGGTCGTCACCTTGTCTCCGCAGGACAGCCTGGTGAGTCTCGTGGTGTTCTGGGCCACCTGGTGCATCCCCTGCATCGAGGAAATCCCCCAGCTCAAGC
>CAYQFG010000151.1:0-4063 GCA_964416695.1 uncultured Bifidobacterium sp. | reverse complement strand
TCCATCGGAGGCGGCGCGCCCTCGGACCCGCACAACCGGCCCACCGCCACCAGATCGGACAGGATCGCGCTCGCGGTGGGCAGCTTCCCGGCACCCGCGCCCGTCAGCAACAACGGGCCCGCAGCCGAGGTTTTCAGGTAAACCGCATTGAGAACGCCGTTGACCGACGCAAGCTGATGGTCCTTTTCAAGCAAGGCCGGATACACCGCCGCGAGGATTTTCCCGGAAGCGTCCCGCTCCACCACCCCGAGCAGCTTCACTTCGTAGCCGAGCTCCTCGGCCATGCGAATGTCAAGCGCGGTGATCGTGCGGATGCCTTCCACGGAAAGCTTCCGGTAATCGACGGAACAGCCGTGCGCGATCGAGGCGAGCAGCGCGACCTTGTGCAAGGCATCCATGCCGTCGATGTCGAAACCCGGATCGGCTTCGGCGTAGCCCAGGCGCTGCGCCTCGGCCAGCGCGTCCTCGAAGCTTTCCTTGCGTTCCGCCATCTGCGTGAGGATGTAATTGCAGGTCCCGTTGATGATGCACGCGAGGCCGTCGATGTCGTTCGCGATCAGGCTTTCCTGCAACGTGCGGATGACGGGAATCCCGCCGCCCACGGCGGCTTCGAACATCAGCGCGCGCCCTTGCGAGGCCGCCAGGGGGAACAACAGGGATCCATGCTTCGCGAGCAGCGCCTTGTTGGCCGTCACCACGTGCTTGCCCGCGCGCAGGGCGGCCTCCACCCACGGCAGGGCCGCATCTTCCCCGCCGGCCACTTCCACGAGTACATCGACATCGGGATGAACGGCCACCGCCATCGGGTCCGTCGTGGTGAAACATCCGGTTGAAGCGACACGGGCCAGACTGGCTTCACGACGTGCCGCCGCGGCCACCACCCGGAAGGTCAAACCCAGGGAGGACGCGTAAAACGCCCCCTGTTGGTCCAAAAGCTCCAGAACCCCCTGCCCGACCGTGCCCAGACCGATGAGCCCGATGCGTATTTCCCGTTTTTCGCGCGTTTCCATGACGAGCAAAGGTAAATCGGGGGAGGACCATTGACGAAATGCCGGATCATTTTGGGAGGGATGCAAGGCTGCGCCTTGGGGAGGATGCGCAGACCTCCGGGCGTGAGAACCTCTCTCCGAATCCGGGAAATAATGGTAGTCTACCGCATTTCCTTGGTTTTCGGCACCATTTTCACTTTTGGAGCCGTATATTCGGGAAACTGCCAAAAAAGGAGTCGTATGCGTTTCATGTTCCGGTTCTCGTCGCTGGCCCTCTCCGCCCTGGCCACACTCGCGCTTCCTGTGGTGACCCCCGCCGGCCCCGCCGACTCCGCATGGATTCCCCTGTTCGACAAAACCCACGAAAGCCTGGCCACCAACTGGGACCTCAAGATCACCGGTCAGGCCCTCAACGTCGACCCCCTGAACACTTTCCGCCGGGCCATCGTGGGGACGGACACCGTGCTCGAGGTCAACGTTTCGAACTACACCAACTTCAACGGGCAGTACGGGCACATCGGTTACAAGATCCGCCCGTTCGAGTACTTCATCGTGCGCGTGGAGCACCAGTTCTTCGGCAGCCAGGCGCCGGGTAACCCGGGCAGCTGGGCCGTGCAGAACAACGGCATCATGCATCACTCGCAATCGGCCGCCAGCATGGGCCAGAACCAGGACTTCCCCATCAGCCTCGAGGCCCAGCTGCTGGGCCCCGGCAACACCGGCGCCGACAACAACAGCACCATGAACCTCTGCACGCCCGGAACGGCCTTTTACACGGCACCGACGGGTGGGAACGTCAACACCAACCACTGCGTCTCGGCCAACGGCAGCCACAACCGCAGCCTGGCCCTCGCTCCCAGCTGGATGTGGGTCAAAATCCATGCGCATTCCGACTCCATCATCCGCTACTACTACAACAACGGCACGGAGGACAGCCTCGTCTTCACGTTCTACCGTCCCGTGCAACACGAGGGCAACGTCAGCGGACACACCGTGCCCCTCGTCAACAACACGCCGCTCAAGGGCGGCTACATCCTGTTCCAGTCCGAGTCGCACGGCACGCGCTTCCGCCGCATCGAGGTCCTCAATCTCGAAGGCTGCATGACGCCCGGAGACGTCAATTACAAGACCTACCTCGTCAAGCACGACGAAGCCGCCTGCGGCGGCACCTCGGGCATCCGCGGCGCCAGCGCGCGCGACGCCCGCTACGCCGCGCCGCTCACCATGGTCGGCGGCGCCATCAAGGTCGGCGGCGCGGAGCGCGTCACCCTGGAGGCCTACGACATGCGCGGCACACGCATCGGGTCTCACAGCGCGCAGGCACCCTTCCTGTGGGCTCCGCAGGTCAATACTCCGGGGGTCCACCTCATCCGGGTGGTCACGCCCAAGGGGGTTTACACGGAGCGGGCCACGTTGTTCTGAGGACGGCGGAGGAGCCGACGGAAAATATCAGGGCATCAGAGCATCACAACATCACAGCAGGATCACCCATCCGGCATCCATGATTCCCTCTGTGGATGTCCGGATCTCTGGATGTTGTGAGGAATGGCATGGTCCCGGGAAGCGCACTCCCTCCTTGCATGCGTGATCCGGTCTCCACCCCGTGGAGGATCACGTTCCCGGCCACCCTGAACCGCGAGAGCCGCCTCCCAACAAAAAAGCGCACACAGCCGGATCGCTGCGTGCGCTTTTTTGTTGGGAGGTTGTGAGGTTCTGATGTGGTGATGTGACTCGGCCCAACCCGCGCCGACCTTACATCGCCATCCGGATCGTCTGATGGCGCTTGGGTCCGAGCGACAGCATGCCCACGGGCACGTCCACCAGCTCGGCCAGGCGGTTCAGATACTTGAGCGCGTTGGGCGGCAGATCCTTCGCGTCGGTGATGGCCGTCGTGTCCGACTTCCAGCCCGGCAGCGTTTCGTACACCGGCTTCACGCGCTCAAGGCGGGCCAGCGACGAGGGGAAATCCTCCACGCGCTCACCGTCGATCTCGTAGTGCGTGCAGATCTCGATGCTCTCGAAGCTGTCGAGCACGTCGAGCTTGGTCACCGCGAGGTGCGTCAGGCCGTTGACCTGCGCCGCGCGCCGCACCACCACGGCATCGAACCAGCCGCAGCGGCGCTCGCGACCGGTGGTCGCACCGAACTCGTGGCCGATGCGGCGCAGGTCTTCACCCAGGCCGCCGTCGATCTCCGTGGGGAACGGACCGTTGCCCACGCGCGTCGTGTAGGCCTTCACCACGCCGATCACCTGATCGATGGCGGTGGGGCCCACGCCCGAACCCGCCGCGGCCGCGCCGGCCACGGTGTTCGACGACGTCACGAACGGATAGGTGCCATGGTCGACGTCGAGGAAGGTGCCCTGCGCCCCCTCGAAGATCAGCCCCTTCTTCGCCTTGATGGCCTTGGCGAGCATGGCCACGCAGTCGGCCACGTACGGACGCAACTGCTCGCCGTACGCGCGATACTCTTCGAAAATCGGATCCACCGCCGCGGGTTCCGCGCCGTAGATCTTGGTGATGATTTCGTTGTGCGCCGCCACGGCCGTCTCCAGCCGCGCGCGCAGCAGACCGTCCTCGAGCAGGTCACCCACGCGCACGCCCACGCGGCCCACCTTGTCGTAGTAGGCGGGACCGATGCCGCGACCCGTGGTGCCGATCGCGTTCTTGCCCGCGGCCTTTTCCTTGAGCTGGTCGAGCAGCTTGTGCGTCGGCAACACCACTTGCGCGGCCTCCGACAACCACAGGTTGCCGCGCGCCTCGATGCCCTTGCTCCGCACATCCTCGATCTCGTGCAGCATCTGCGCCGGATCCAGCACCACGCCATTGGCGATGATGCAGGTCTTGCCGTCGTGCATCAGACCCGAGGGCAGCAGGTGGAACACGAACTTCTGGTCGCCCACCTCCACGGTATGGCCCGCGTTCGCCCCGCCCTGAAAGCGGATCACGTAATCGGCTTCCTCAGTCAGGTAATCCACAACTTTCGCCTTGCCCTCATCGCCCCACTGGGCGCCCACGACAACACGATTGGCCACACGATTTTCAGCACGATTGGACATGATCTCGACTTTCCTTG
>CAYQFG010000150.1:0-4070 GCA_964416695.1 uncultured Bifidobacterium sp. | reverse complement strand
CCTTCCGTTCGTTGTTGTCTATCTCTGGTGGGCGCACAGCCGTGCGCCCTTCCCTCGCTATCGTCCATCCGTGGCGGGCACACAGCCGTGCGCCCTTCCCCTCGCGATTGTCGATCTCCCGGGAGGTGACCCGTCGGGTCCCGCTCCGGGAGCGGTGGTCTATCCCTGCGGCCCCGTCGACACGATGACCTTGGCATGCTTCAGGATCTTGCTCTTGAGCTTGTAACCCTTCGAGATCACCTGAACCACGTGGTTCTCGGGAACGGTGTCGCTGGCTTGCTGCAGCAAGGCGTCATGCAGGTTCGGATCAAATTCCGTGCCGACGGGATCGATCTCTTCGAGGCCCTCGGCATCGAGAATTTCCTTGAAGCGTCCGTAAATCAGGCGAATGCCTTTTTCGAAGTCCTCCGGGCTCGCCGTCGCCTGGGCCTCAAACGCGCGCCCGAAGTTCTCAAGCACTTCGCACATCTTTTCCACCAGTTTCGCGTTGGCCGTGGCCATCATGTCGAAACTTTCCTTGGCCGTCCGGCGGCGGAAGTTGTCGAACTCAGCGTACAGGCGCAGGTTCTTGTCCTTCTCCTGCGCCAACTCCTCGGCCAACGCCGCCGCATCGCGCAGGCCTTCGCCGTCCGCACCTTCCGTACGGGGCGCGCCGGAACCGGTCCCTGGATTCGTCCCGACTTCGGTTTCCGTCGCGGGATCCGCTGTTTGTTCGGGATTCGAGCCCGGCTGTTCGTGATTCTGTTCGCTCAACGTGTCGTCTCCTGTGTGGGCCGCAAGGGGCGAGGCATCGCCCGCTCCCACGATCCGTTTCTCGCCAGGGCAACACGAGATCGCCCCGGCCTGTTACACCATCCTCATGAAGGCATGCCTCCGGAGACGGATCCCCGCGATGCTCCCCTCATGATATCCAACCGTCGGGCCGCGTAGTCCACCATCGGCACCAGCCGGGCGTACGGGATCCTCTTCGGCCCCAGCACCCCCACCACACCGCGGGACGTCCCGCCTCCCGAAAAGCTCGCGGTGACCAGGGACAGCGACCGGAACAACCGCCCGTCAGGGCCTCGCTCCTCCCCAATCGTCACATGGACGTTCTCATCATCACCGAGCGTTTCTCTCTGACGCAAGAAGTGCACCAAGGTGACTTTCGATTCCATCAGGCCGAAAATCGACTCCAGATCGCTGATTGTGGCGAAATCCGGCCGATTAATGAGGTTTCGGGCCCCGGCAATCAGGACATCGTCATCGCCTGTCCGCTGGGAAAGCTTCAAAATGGAGCGGCCCAAGAGCCCGATGGCGTCTTTTTCGTCATTTTGGGTGGTTACGTCCTCCGCCCCCTTAAGATAATCGTTCAATAACGAAACGGGGCGACCGCTCATCTCTTCATTCATCCGTTTGACCACCGCCTCCAGGCGGAATACGGAAATGTCGCACGTGTCCAGCAGCAGGGAGCGTACGCCCGTCCCGGCAGGACCGCCGGAATCCGCCAGCACCAACGCCGCCTTGCTTTCCTCCAGATGGACCAGTGATGCTTTTCGAAACACTGGTTGGGTTTCGGGGGGAGGAATGACCAGTCCCATCAAGCGGGACTGGTCGGCGAGCCCTTGGGCGGCCCCCGCCAGGCGGGCTTCGAGGCTGACCACCGGGTCGTAGCCCTCCGCCGCAGGATCGCCCGGCACGGCCGGGGCAGGGGTGGGGATGGCGACGTCCAGCGCGTACCTGTCTTCACGCGTCAGGGGCTCGGGGTGCATCAGGTCGTTGACGTACGTGCGGTATCCCCGGTCCGTGGGCAGGCGACCCGACGAGGTATGCGGTTGTTCCACGAAGCCGCGCTGCTCGAGATCGGCGAGGGTGTTCCGGATGGTCGCGCTGCTGGCGCGCACCACGGAGCTCCGGCTGAGCAGGTTCGACGACACCGGCTCCGCCCGCACGATATAGTGGTCCACCAGCGCGGTGAGAACCTGCTTTTCACGGGGGGTCAGATCAGGAGCGTTCACGGCATACCTCGCGGCACAAGAAAATCGGGTCCGACGTCCCGGACTCACAACGCCTGGGCGTTCGTCACCTCATAAATCGTGAAGCCGGAAGCGGCGCCATCATACTGCGTCACGGCCGCACGCCACGGCGCCATGTGCGGCGCCGCCAGGTGCCGCTCAAGCGAGACGCGATCGGGCCACAACTCGGAAAACCGGATCAGTCCCGGTTCGAACGGGTCGAGGGCGGCATCGTACGCGATGCAACCGTCGAGACGATTCGTCGCGTCGATCACGGCCTTGAGGTGGGGGAGCACGTCGTTGATGCGCTCCGGAGGAAAACGGAAGGTGCCGAGCACGGCGACGGTTGCTGACATGACACGCCTTTCGAAAACAAAAAACCCCCGGCCCGCGCCGCGTGAACGGGCAAGCCGGGGGACCAACACGAGAAACCAGGCACCCGGAGCGCCCGCCGAAGCGGGCGTTCCTGCGGCATGAGGTTTACATCATGTCCATGCCACCCATGCCGCCCATTCCGGGAGCGCCGGCAGCGGCGGGCTTGTCTTCCTTCTTCTCGGCCACGAGGCAGTCCGTCGTGAGCAACAGGCCCGCGATCGAAGCCGCGTTCTGCAGCGCCGTGATCGTCACCTTGGCGGGGTCGATCACGCCGGCGGCCAGCAGGTCTTCGTACGTGCCGGTGCGCGCGTTGTAACCGAAGTCACCCTTGCCTTCCTTGACCTTGTTCACCACGACCGAGGCTTCCTCGCCCGCGTTCTGAACGATCTGGCGCAGGGGCTCCTCGATGGCGCGACGCACGATCGCCACACCCACAGCCTGGTCACCTTCCAGCTTCAGCGCGTCGAGCGCCGACGCCGCACGGATCAGGGCCACGCCGCCGCCGGCGACCACGCCGGACTCCACCGCGGCACGGGTTGCGTGCAGGGCGTCGTCCACGCGATCCTTCTTTTCCTTCATCGCGGTTTCGGTGGCGGCACCGACTTCGATCACCGCCACGCCACCGGCCAGCTTGGCCAGGCGCTCCTGCAGCTTTTCCTTGTCGTAGTCCGAGGTGGTGTCCTCGATCTGCTTGCGGATCTGGCCCACGCGCGCCTTGATGTCTTCAGCCTTGCCCGCGCCGTCGACGATGGTGGTGTTGTCCTTGTCCACGTTCACCGTCTTGGCCTGGCCGAGGTCGGCCATGGTCGCGCCGTCCAGCTTGAGGCCGGTCTCTTCGGAGATCACCTTGCCGCCCGTGAGGATGGCGATGTCTTCGAGCATGGCCTTGCGACGATCGCCGAAGCCCGGAGCCTTGACGGCGCAGACCTTCAGGGTGCCGCGCAGCTTGTTCACCACGAGGGTGGCCAGCGCTTCGCCGTCGATGTCTTCGGCGATGATCAGCAGGGGACGCCCGCTTTGCGCGGCCTTCTCGAGGATGGGGAGCAGGTCCTTCATCGCGCTGATCTTCTTGTCGTGGATCAGGATGAGGGCGTTCTCCAGAACGGCTTCCATCTTGTCGGGGTTGGTCACGAAGTAGGGGGAGACGTAGCCGCGGTCGAAGAGCATGCCTTCGGTGACGCGCAGGGTGGTTTCGGAAGACTTGGCTTCCTCGACCTGGATCACGCCGTCCTTGCCCACCTTCTCCATCGCGTTGGCGATCAGGTCACCGATGTCGGACTCGTTGTTGGCGGAGATGGCGGCCACTTTGGCCCAGTCGTCCTTGGTCTTCACCGGCTTGGCCACGGACGTGACTTCCTTCACCAGCGCCGCGGTGGCGGCGTCGATGCCGCGCTTCAGATCGATCGGCGATCCGCCGGCGATCACGTACTTGAGGCCTTCGTTGACGATGGCCTGGGCCAGCACGGTCGCGGTGGTGGTCCCGTCACCCGCCACGTCGGCGGTCTTCGAGGCCACTTCCTTCACGAGCTGGGCGCCCATGTTCTCAAACGCGTCCTCCAGCTCGATCTCCTTGGCGACCGACACGCCGTCCTTGGTGGAGGCGGGGGAGCCGAAGCTCTTCGCGAGCACGACGTTGCGGCCCTTGGGGCCCATGGTGATCTTGACCGCGTTGGCGAGCTTGTCGACACCGCGCTTGAGCGC
>CAYQFG010000149.1:0-4110 GCA_964416695.1 uncultured Bifidobacterium sp. | reverse complement strand
GTTGGCCGATTTGCCGGCGGCCGCGGCGATGCGCGCGGAGAATTCGGGGATGGTCCGGATGCGCTCGTAGTGCGACTTGTCGCGGCGCGTGGCCACCACGTGCAGGATCTCGTCCACGAAGCCGTCGAAACCGATGGTGAAGCGCACGTCCGCGCTTGTGGCGGTGGTCCGGTCCAGTTCGTCCGCGGTCTGACGGATGGCCGCGCGGTTTGTCTCAACACCCGTATTCATGGAAGTCCTTTGTTGGGGGCGCGGCCTCATCGACAAGCCGCGGCGCGGCTTTTCAGTGACACGCCGCGGCGCGGCTTTTCAGTGACACGCCGCGCCGCGGCGTGTCGTGTGCGGGTCGCGGTGACCCGCCGTGTCCCTATCGGGACAGGGGGAGGCGCGAAGTCCGGCAAATCTAAAACATCGGGAAGGATCCCTCATCCCCACCCGGGAAGACAGGGGAGAGGTCGAAGGTCGCCTTGCGGGTTTGACGGGGCTTCAGAACACGAAGCTGATTTCGGAGCCGAGACCGAAGCCGGGGCGCCCCGCGCTGCCGTTCGCCAGCGGTTTGGCCAGGCTGGCCCAGGTCCGCCATTCCGCGCGCGGGGCGGGATGGACCCAGAGCGTGGGAATGAGCCACACCGATTGGTCGCGCGTGTTGGTGAAGCGGGGGTCACGGTATTCGAGCGCGACGCTGCCGGCATAAAGCCCGCCGAAGTTCATACCCGGTTCGACGCTGAGGAGAAAGTCCTCAAGGCCGACCCAGGAACGGGTGAAGCGCTGCGTGTTCGGCGCGGGCACTTCGCCCTTGTCGCTGTACAACATGGTGGCGTTCAGGAAGTATTCGCCGTACACGTAGCGCGGTTCGATCAGGATGAGCGAGCCGGGGTCGGTGGCCGTGTTCCAGTAGTTCATCGCCACATGGGCGTTGAGCAGGAACATGTCCTCGAAGTTTCCGTTGAAGGATACGCCGAGTTCGAAGGGATAGGCCTTGTGAATGCCGTGCGTGTACCGGAACGAAGGGCTCCACGACAGGTGCTCCGTGATGGTGCGCGTCCACTGGGCATACACGGCCCAGTCTCCCGCGATGCCGGCGGTATCGGTGGCGAGGCCCGTGTGCAAGATGATGTTTCCGTGCCGCAAGCCGGCGCCGCGCACGGAGTGCTCGCCGACCACGGCGGCCACGCGGCGATAGCGCGTGTACTGGAAGTATCCCATGCCCCCGATCAGGTCGCCGGCCATCAGGATGGTTTTGTCGGCGGGCTTCCAGGTGATCTGCGCACCGTCATAGCGCAGCTCCGCCCAGGTGTTGCCGTCGCCTTGTCGCGGCGCGTGGCCGTCGCGCAGCGTGGTGCGCAGTTGTGCGGCAAACGTCGGGCTGAAGGCCAGATGGGTCGTAAGATCGGCTTCCAGGGCGGTCAGATGGGAGAGCTTGTCGAACGTGCCGTAGTCCGACGTGATCCCGGCCTCGACCAGGCCGGAAAAATTGAGACGACGCCGCGCGCCTTGGCCATCCTGCGCGTGGGCGCATTCCGCCCCCGTCAACAGTCCTGCGAGCAGGAACAGGGAAAGATGTCGACAAGAGCCTCTCATGACGAGGGAAAGTTAGCTCGACCTCCGGAAAGAGTGACCGATAACGGGGCTTATGAACAAAATGGCATAACTTTCTCGTTCCCTGTTGGGAGGCGCCTCGGCCGCGGCAAGGAACGACGTATCGCCCGCGCGGTCCGCGTGCGTGCGGGGCACACGAAAAAACGAAATCTGGAAAACGAAAAACGCCTCTCCGCAGGGAGAGGCGCCTGTGGTCCGGAGGCAACCTGAAAGGTTAGAGGACGTCGTCTCCGGTTTCGCCGGTGCGGATGCGCAGCGCGCTTTCCACGGGCAGGACGAACACCTTGCCGTCGCCGATCTTTCCGGTACGGGCCTTTTCGGCCAGCGAGCTCACGGTACGCTCCACGAGCTCATCGGGAACGACGACTTCGATCTTCACCTTGGGGATGAAGTCGGTATGGTACTCGCTCCCGCGATAAAGCTCGGTATGTCCCTTTTGCCGCCCGAAGCCCTTGACTTCGGTGACCGACATCCCGCTGATGCCGAGTTCCTGGATGGCGGTCTTGGCTTCGTCGAGTTTGAAGGGCTTGATGTAGGCGACGACGAGTTTCATGAGGGCCTCATTTCAACGGGTTCACGACGAGCCGCGCAAGACCGGTTCCGGAGTATCCGGTGACTGGGCGCGGCCTTCTTCGTTATACCCTTTAAGATAACATTTCGGATTTGCCCGGATGCCCGCTCCCGCTCCCGACGGATTTCGGGGCGGGAGGCCCGGGGCCGCCGGGGGCCGGACGCTTGCAGGGAGGGTGCGGGGCTTCCGGAGAGCCCGAGGGGGGCCGAGGGCGTCACAAGGGCCTGGCCGGCCTAGAACCGGAAGACGATTTCCGACCCGGCGAAGAACAGCGGGTCCCTCGAACCGGTGCCGGAGAGGGGCTTCGTGCCCTGCGCCCAGAGCCGCCACTGCGCGCCGGCGCCGGGGTAGACGTAAAGGGCGGGAACGACCCAAACCGATTCGTCGTAACCGAGGGCGCCGGCGGCGGCGGCATGGGCGTCGTGGTACTCCAGGGCGAGTCCCAGCGTGACGCGGTCGGTGATCGCGTAGGCGGGTTCGACGTAGGCGAAGGCGCGGTCGAGTTCCGCGCCGGTTTCGGTCTCGACGGGATGGTTGGGAGCGGGGATGCCCGCGCCCTTTTCGTTGAAGTAGAACGAGGTGGAGAGCGAGAAACGCGTGCCCGCGTAGGCGGGTTCCAGCAGGATGCTGAAGCCCGGGTCCGTCGTGGTGTTGTGATAGTTGCCGGCCACGTCGGCGCTGAGCGAGAACGCACCGAAGACGCCGTCGAACGAAAGTCCGCCCACGACGGGTGTCGCGCCGGGCACTCCGGCCGTGTAGCGCACCGAAGGCGTGAGCGTGACGTTTTCGCGGATGCGGTAGTCGTATTGCGCGAAGGTTGCCCACTGCGAGCTGGCGATCGGAGCGCCGGCCGTGTCGGTGTTGCCCAGTCCGGTGGCGCCGGTGGCCACGGTCCATCCCGAGCGACTGATGCCCACGCCCCTCAGGGCGTGCTCACCCACCACCACGGCCGTGTGCCTGTTCCGGTAATAATTGAAATACCCCGTGCCCAGTTTCAGGTCTCCCACGTGGACCGTGCTGCGGTCACTGTATTTCCAGTTCAGCGTCACGCCGTCGAAACGCACGGGGGCCCAGGTGTTGCCGGCGCCTTGTGCCGGGACGCCTCCGTCATTCATCGTGGTCTGGATCACGGCCGCGACGGTGGGGCTGAAGGTGACATTCGTGGCGAGATCGAGCTTGAGACCGGTGATGTGGCGGGGCGCGCTGAAATCGTCGCCGAACTCCGAGATGAAATCGGCATGCACGAAACCGCTGAAGCTCAGGGCCGCGGGGCGTGCGGGAAACTCCGAGGTCGCGGCATGCAGGGGAGCCGTCAAAAACCCGGTGGACAGGGCGGCCGTGGCGGCGAGCGCGGCCAGGAGGCGTGCGGAGAACCGGCCGTACGGCCGGAGGGGCGCGTTCTGCATCGTGGACATCAACACTCCTGCATCAACGGGACATGGATCAACAAACGAAACCAGCAACGATCGGATGCCGGACACGAAATTTAATGGAAAGCCCGTGAATCTCGGGAGGCGCGGAGCGCAGGAGGCCGTGTTTGCCGAACTGTCAGGATTTTTTTGGGGGGAAAGGGTGAGGCCCCTGCACGGGTCCATCCCCGGTTTGATGTGAGGTCCCGGGGGAGTCCGGGAGGACGGGGAGGGCGGACGTCAGGCCCGTGGCGGAAAGAGGCGCTGGTTCCTTGGGGCCGGCGGAGGGCGACGGGATAAAAAAAGGCACCCGTTTCCGGGTGCCGGGGGTGCGCGATGCGGCGCTTCGTTACAGCGCTTCGTCGCCGGATTCGCTGGTGCGGATGCGCAGCGCGCTGTCCACGGGCAGGACGAACACCTTGCCGTCGCCGATCTTGCCCGTGCGGGCCTTCTCGCTGAGGGACGCGACCGTTTTGTCCACGAGCTCATCGGGAACGACGACTTCGATCTTCACCTTGGGGATGAAGTCGG
>CAYQFG010000148.1:0-4110 GCA_964416695.1 uncultured Bifidobacterium sp. | reverse complement strand
CTAAACCGCTAAGGGAGCGCTGCGTCTTGAAAAAAGCCCGCTCCTTCGAGTGGGCTTTTTTCTTGTCCGATTTCGTCACAGGCCCGGCGGGCCGTGGCGGATGGATGGCGAGGCGAAGGGCCCCGGAGGGAGACCAGGCGATTTTCCGACGTTGCGATGTTGAGTCACGAATCACGCACGAAGGAAGGAAGGAACCCATGAGCGGGTCAGAACAAAACGGCGCCAAAACCACTATCGTCCCCATCGACACCTCGAACGGCCGTCGGCCGTTCTTCTACGACGTCACGCTGCGCGACGGCAACCAGGCCCTGCGCCACCCGTGGAACGTCGACGAAAAGGAACAGGTTTTCCGCCAGCTCCTGAAGCTGGGCGTTCAGGGCATCGAGGTCGGGTATGCCGGTGCCAGCGATCTGGACTTCGCGTCCGTCGAACACCTGGCGCGCATCGCCCGCGACGAGGATGTCAAGGTCGTGTTGGCCAGCCTCGCGCGCGCCGTGCCGCGTGACATCGAGAAGGCCGCCGAAGCCATCCGTCACGCCCCCAACCCCCGCATCCACACCTTCATCGGGTTGTCCCCCTTCGCGATGGAAAACGTGTTGCGCATGCCGCCCGAAAAGGTGGCGCAAAAGGCCGTTGAAGCGGTGGCCTTGTGCCGCGACCTGCTGGACGGCAAGGGGGACGTGCAGTTCTCGGCCGAACACTTCGGCGACAGCGTTGAGAATCTGGACTTCGTGATCGACACGTTCCATCGCGTGATCGAAGCCGGTGCGACGGTCATCAACCTGCCCAACACGGTGGAGCGCTACCGCCCCATGGTGTTCGTCGACATGGTCCGCCGCGTCGTGGAGGCCTTGCCCAAGCACGTGACCGTCGCGGTGCACACGCACAACGACCTGGGCATGGCCACGGCCACCACGGTGGAAAGCTTCTTCGCCGGAGCGACGCAACTGGAATGCGCCCTGAACGGTTTGGGCGAGCGCGCGGGCAACACCAACCTGTACGAAGTGGCGGTCGCGATCCACAACTGCGGCGTGGAATACCCGCTGAACATGAAGGAGATCTACGAGACCGCCTTGCAGGTTTCGGAGTGGTCGCGTGTGCCCATTTACGAAAAGGCCCCGCTGGTCGGTTCCGACGTGGTGGCGCACCGCAGCGGCATCCACCAGGACGGTGCGGCCAAGACGAAGGGCATGAAGAAGGGTGCGTACCGGGCGGTTGAGGGCGACCTGATCGGTCGCGGCGAGTCGGACCGCGTGGCGTTCACCAGCCAGTCGGGCAAGAGCGCGGTGTACGAAATCGTGAAGGCCATGGGCCTGCCGATCACGCTGGAGGAAGCGGCCGTGCTGCAGCCGGTTTTGAAGGTGAAGTCGGAGGAGAAGGGCGGCGAACTGAGCGATGCCGAAGTGGCGGCGGTGTACGAGTCCGTGTTGCTGGCATCGACCGGCCCGCTGGAGTTCAAGGCCCTGCGCGTGAACGCCGACGAAACCGAATACACCTTCGACGTGACGTGGAAGGGGGAGGCGAAAACCGTGACGGGCACCGGCACGGGGCCGATCGACGCGTGCATGCGGGCGATCGAAACGCTGGGGTTGCACTTTCACCTCGTCGAATACGCCCAGCTGGCGGTCGACGCGGAGCACAGCGATTCCGCGGCCTTCGCGCTGTCCGAGATCAAGTTGCAGCGTCGCGGTGCGGACGGCGCGCCCGAAGGCCCCGTGGCCATCGGACGGGGCAAGAGCACCGACACCGTCAAGGCCAACGTGAAGGCCCTGATCAACGGCATGAACCGGCTGCTGGCCTGACGGCGTCCGCCGGGCCTGAGCCCTTCCCGGAGTTTTGACCGGAGAGCCGGCATGCGGAGGTCCGCGTGCCGGCTTTTTTGTTGGCGGGGGCGGGTTAGGTACTTTTGAGGGTGCAAACCGTGTTTCATGTGCCCTGGTGCCGCTGTGCCCCGGGGCTGTTTTCAGGAGAGTTCATGCAGAAATTCACCCCCGGTCAGCGTTGGGTCAGCGACAGCGAACCCGAGCTCGGGCTCGGCGTGGTGCTTGAAGCCGCGTTTCGCCAGGTCAAAATCCATTTTCCCGCCGCCGAGGAGACCCGCGTGTACCGCATTCCGGGGGCCCCCCTGCGGCGCGCGCGGCTTGCCCCGGGCGACCGCGCCCGGGCCCGCTCCGGGGCCGTTCTGATCGTCGAACGGGTGGAGGAGCGGGACGACCTGCTCACGTATCACGGGGGCGGGGTGGCCCTCCCCGAAGGCGAACTCCTCGACCGCATGTCGTTCTCCGACCCCGAAAAACGTTTGATGGCCGGGCAGGTCGGCAAGCCGCGCGCGTTCGACCTCCGCGTGCGCACGCTCGCGCTGCAGCGCACCATGCTGGGGTCCCGCGTGCGCGGACTGGCGGGGGCCCGCATGGAATTGCTGCCCCACCAGATCGCCATCGCGCACGAGGTGGCCTCGCGCCA
The DNA here is from genome assembly GCA_964416695.1 of uncultured Bifidobacterium sp. GTDB lineage: Bacteria > Fibrobacterota > Fibrobacteria > UBA11236 > UBA11236 > UBA11236. The sequence goes on along the minus strand of CAYQFG010000148.1, from coordinate 1,647 downwards.
CAACCCGCGCGTGCTGCTGGCCGACGAGGTGGGCCTCGGCAAGACGATTGAGGCGGGGCTTGTGTTCCAGCGGTTGTACGCCACCGGGCAGATCAGCCGCGTGCTGGTGGTGGCCCCCTCGCAGCTGGTGCATCAGTGGATGGTGGAACTGTACCGCCGCTTCCATTATCTGTTCACGGTGCTGGACGAAGAGTACTGCCGCGCGGAGGAAAAGGGCGACGCGACGCGGAACCCCTTCGCGATGCGCTCGCTGATCCTGTGTCCGGTCGACTTCCTCGCGGCCCGCACCACCGGCGCGCGACGCGTGCGTCAGGCCGTGGAGGCCGGTGTCGACCTGTTGATCGTGGACGAGGCGCATCACCTGCAGTGGTCCGAAGAATCCGTGTCGCCGGAGTATGCGGCCGTGGAGACGCTGGCGCGTGCGGCGCGCGGGGTGCTGCTGCTGACGGCGACGCCGATCCAGCTGGGGCAGGCCGGGCACTTCGGGCGGTTGCGTTTGCTGGACCCCGCCCGCTTCACGAACCTGCAGGCCTACCTGGGCGAGACGCGGCAGTACGAAACCCTGGCCCGCCTCGCGGATGCCCTGCTCTCCGCCGACGCGCCGCGGCCGGAGGTGGCCGAAGGGTTGCGGGCCCTGTACCCGGACGACGCCACGCTGGCCGCACATCTTGAGGATTACCTCGCGGCCGCTCCGGGCGCGCGGTCTTCCGGGGCCTCGTCACCCGACGCGGCTGACTTCCGCGCGCTGCGCGACCGGTTGGTGCAGGACCTGATCGACCGGCACGGCACAGGCCGTTTGATGTTCCGCAACCGGCGTCAGGCCATGGGCGGATTCCCGGGCCGTGTCGTGCATCCGGTCGCGCTCGACCCCGCGCCCGGCCGCGAGACCACCCGGGGGCCTTCCTCGCCCGCGGCGACTCCGGCGACGGTCACCGCGCTCGACCCCCGACTCGCGTGGCTGGTCACCTTCCTGACCGAACATCCCGACGACAAGGTGCTCTTGATCACGTCGCGCAAGGAAGACGTGTTCGCGTTGCAGGAACTGTTGCCGACGTTGACCACCGTGCCGTTCGCGTCGTTCCACGAGAACCTCACCATGACCACCCGCGACAAGAACGCGGCGTGGTTCGCGCAGCCCGAAGGCGCGCGTTTGTTGATCTGTTCCGAGATCGGGAGCGAAGGTCGCAACTTTCAGTTCGCGAAGCATCTGGTGCTGTTCGATCTGCCCGATGATCCTGGCGTGCTGGAGCAGCGCATCGGGCGTCTCGACCGCATCGGGCGCAAGGGGGATGTGCACATCCAGGTGCCGTACGTGCGCGGGACGGCGCACGAGATCCTGTTCCGGTGGTATCACGAAGGATTCGACGCGTTCCGGCAAACGGTGCTGGGCGCGGACGCGTTCCACGAACTGCTGCACGCCGATCTTGCGGCGGTCATGGCGGCGGCGGGAACGCCCCGTGCGGACACGGAGACCGAAGGGCTGATCGCGAAAACCCGCGAGACGGCGGCGCATGTGCGCGAGACGCTGGAGAAAGGGCGCGACCGCCTGCTTGAGATTCATGGAAGCCGCACGGTGCTGGCGGAAGAGTTGATCGCGGAGATTCACGAAGCCGACCGCGACCCGACGCTGGAAACGTATCTCGACGA
>CAYQFG010000147.1:2566-4173 GCA_964416695.1 uncultured Bifidobacterium sp. | reverse complement strand
TTATGCCAGATCCCGAGGCGCTGAGACGCCATCCCCGGAACCCGTGGCGCCTAGTGTTTAATTAGGCAGCCAATGCGTAAGAATTGGATTCTTCAGCATTTGTGTTTTCCCTGGATAGATTAACGAGGCCAACCAGAGATCCTCGGCATGCAACTCTCGACTCATCCGATCCCGTCGAAACCTTTACGCCCCCGGAACGAAGTCATCGTTTGAACTCCCATAATTTAACTCTTTCGGAGACCTCCGCCCACATCCCGCTCCAGGACGACCAATGCACGACCAATGCACGACAAACGCATGGAAGCGAAGTTTTGGGGGGGAGGCGGGCTACGCCCGGGTTGGGAAGGGGGTCACCGGGCATTTGCGGGCCCACCGGGCCCACGCCTCCGAAACGCGCTGTTCTGCCTGGCATGACCGGCCATCATACCGTGTCCCTGTGCCGGTGAGATCGGCCCATTACTCCGAAATGACTCCGATGATACTCCCACGAAGCGTCGCCGCGTCCCCTTCGCGGGCGCTACCAAGGGCCCGCGCGAAGCGCCTGGTTTTTCACCCTGCAGCGCACGCTTCCCGAGACAACCCGAAGCAACGTTCCCGGTCCACTCTCACAATGTCTCGAAACAAAAATCCTTCGAAACATCCTTCGAAACAATAAAGGCGGGTCCTCAGGACCCGCCCTCGCGCGTCAGCAGTGAAACGACTTACTGAACCGCGATCTTGCGGACCCATGACCCCTTGGGGCCGGTGACGCGCACGAAGTAGGCCCCCTTCTCCTTCGGCAACGCGAAACGCAGCGACGCATCCACGTGACCCTGGGTCATGGCGAGGCGCGAACCGCGCAGATTCACCAGTTCCGCCTTCCACGTACCCACCTGGCCCGGGTTCAACGACAACACGAGATTGCCCGCCACCTGACGGATCTGGAACTCCTGGCCCTTGTTCGCGTGGCGGATGCTCGCCGGCAACGTCTCGGTCAGACTGAAGTCGTCGAAGCTGTAGACGCCCACGGCCTCAGCCACGTACACGTGGAAACGCACCGCGCTCGTGCCGGACTCATCGGCCATGTGGATCATGGAGTATTCCGTCCATTCCGGGGTCAGACCGAAGCTCGTACCGGTGAGATACGTGTAGTCGCTCCCCTGAACCGACACGTGAATCGGCGCTTCGACATCGCTCTTGGCCCAGAACTTGAGTTCATACGTGGCACCCGCGACGGCTTCCCAGTTTGTGGGGGTCTGGAACTGCACGTGCCAGTTCTCGGCCGAGGACTCGGCAGGCTCGGTCACCTCGACGCGTGCATAGCGGGTACCGGCATGCGCCCCGCTGTCGGGATACGTCACGCTGGCGACGGCCAGACTGCCGGACTGCGTCCACAGCGTCCAGCCCGCGCTACCGGACTCAAAACCGGGGTTGGTGAGTGAAATGGGGGTCTGGGCGAAGGCGGCGCCGCACAGCATCAGGGACAGGGCGGCGGCGGGGGTAATGCCATGAATATGTTTCATTTTGACCTCATGAAAGAGTTTGGCCAGTAATAGGATCTTATGTCCAAAATATAAGCCTTTTGTCCCCACCCCGCTTTCGGATTTTGCGCTTTCGGATTTTGCGCT
>CAYQFG010000147.1:0-2466 GCA_964416695.1 uncultured Bifidobacterium sp. | reverse complement strand
CGCTTTCGGATTTTGCGCTTTCGGATTTTGCGCTGTCGGCGCTGACCTTTCGGCGCCGGCAAGGCGCCCTCCCCGCCTTGGCCTGAAATTCGCGCCCCCCTGAGGTCAACGGGCCTCGCCTGAACATCTGGGGGGGCTGGGCCGTGAAGCCTCCACCCCCACAGTCCAGGATGGCCGCGCGTGACCGCCCCCCCCCACACACAACCCTTGCCCGGCTGCCGCGGACCGGGACGGGGGTCGGGGGCATTCCGTAAGGCCTGTACGGAGGTTCGGCATCGGCCGGCAGCCGGGCAAGCCTCCCCCCCCGCAGGAACCCTAGGTGACAAAAGCCCTCATGAAAACATGTTGTTAAACGAGTCACGATTATATCAATATAATGGCGATGGCATGGTGGGGCTAGACAAATCGCGTGTTTTTTACTAGTATGGAGAATGCTTGTTGAGCTATTCAATTTTATTCCATCGCTCCCGCTCGTACCGTTCGCCCCGTGCGGACTCGTGAACTCGCCAGGCCTCCGGGCCCTTCCGGCGTCCTCACCACCAGCGATTCCTTCCCGGGCGGACGCCCGGGTTCGCCTGCGCTTCTGACGGACTCCTCCGTTGCCGTGGTCGTTGCCCTTGTGCGCTGAATGCGCTAATGCGCCAAGTGCGCCAAGTGCGCCGAGTGCGCGCCGAACGTACTGAACGCCGCTGGTCCTGCCCTCCGCAGGGGCGAAGGGACGCGGGCATCGCTCCGCAGGGCATCCGCCCCGGGACGCATCGCGGAATGAACCGGAACGAACCGGAATGAAAGTCGAATGAAAGCCGAATGACCGTCGCGGGACGGCGCGGGAAACAATGCGTTTCCGCCTTTACCGCCTCTGTCATCCCGATCCGTCTCACCCTCCGGATGATCGGCGCCGCTCACCAGGCCTTGGCATATCCTGAAGGCTTTGCCCGCACCGCCCGCGTCCACGCGACAGCGACGTGAAATGTCGTCGTCCGCCTGCGCGTCCGGCGGAGGGTGGGCCGTATCCCGTTTTTTTTTGAAGGAACCGTGCGTGTCTTACTTTGCTTTAATGACGACTTATCCCCGAACGCTTGCATTCAGTGTTCTGTTCTCGTTTTTCTCGGCACCGGGACAGACCTTTTTTCTCGCGTTCTTTTTGCCCTTGTGCGCCCTGGAAGCGGGCTTGTCCGCGACGCACATGAGCACGCTCTACGCGGCGGCGACGCTGGCGGCCGCGGCGCTGCTGCCGTGGGCGGGGAAGTGGTCTGACCGCGTTTCCATCCTGCGCGTGGCGGTGGTCGCGTCCGCCCTGCTGGGGACATCCGCGCTCATCCTCTCCGCGAGCCGCACGGTGTGGCTGCTCTTCCCGGCCTTGCTGTTCGCGCGCTTCGCCGGACAAGGCTTGTTCACGCATATATCCCACACAAGCGCCGCGCGACACGACAAGAAGATCCGCGGCAAGGCGTTGGGCATCGCGTCCCTGGGGTATCCGCTGGCGGAAGGCCTCGTGCCGCTGGTCGTCGCCGTGGCGATCGGCTCCATCGGGTGGCGCCCCACCCTGATCGTCGTCGGCCTCATGCTCCTGTTCGCGGTGCTTCCGCTTTCCCTGTGGCTGGCACCCCGCGAGTCCCGGCCCCCTCCGTCTTCCGGCACCATGACCGCCGCGGCCGGCACGAGCCCCGCGCAGGACGGTCAGGCGACGCACGAAGCGCCGTTCTGGCGGGACACAGCCTTCCTCATGAACGTACCCGCCTCCATCATCTTTTCCTCGTTGTTCACCGGCCTGTTGTTGTTTCACGTCACATGGGCGGACACCATGGGATGGAGCGCCGCGTGGATCGCGGCCTGTTTCACCGGTTTCGCGCTCAGCCGCGTGACGGCCTCCATCGCCTCCGGCCCGTGGGTGGACCGCTACGGCGCGCGCCCGCTCTTCCTGCTGCATTTGGTCCCCTTCACGGGGGCCCTCATCGTGGCGGCGTTGTTCACGGGGCCGTGGGTTCCCCTGGTCTTTTTCGCGGGCGCGGGGTTCACCGCGGGGATGGGCAACATCAAGACCGCCCTGTGGGCGGAGCTGTATGGCTCCCACCGCATCGGCGCGGTCCGTGGCGTGAGCGCGGCCCTGACGGTGGCCGGAACCGCGATCGGACCGATGGTTCTCGGCATCCTGCAGGCGTGGATCGGGGACATTCGTGCGCTGTTTCCGGTGGCGTTGGTTCTGGTGATGCTGGCGTGGATTCCCGCAGTCTTGCACGCACGTCCGGAGTGGCTGGGCATGCTGCTGCCATCCGGTTTGAAGTGGAGTCGGGGGTGACACGGCGACGGCGCGGGAGGCGCGCGTAACCGGAGGTTTTCGCCTTAACACACCAACAAACATCACACCGACAAACATCATGCGTCGCGCGCCTCCCGACTTCAGAACATTCCATTGAAACGCAGGAAGATCCGGTTTGAGCCTCTCCGTCAACCGGGGACTACACA
>CAYQFG010000146.1:0-4178 GCA_964416695.1 uncultured Bifidobacterium sp. | reverse complement strand
CATCGCACGTACAACCAGTTCATCACCCTCACCGACCGCCTCAACTATTTCTCGCCGCTGAACAACAACATCGGCTTCGCGCTCGCGGTGGAGGAGCTCGTCGGCATCGAAACGCCCCGGCGCGCGCAGGTGATCCGCACCCTGATGGCCGAACTGTCGCGTCTCGCCGACCACTCGCTGTGCGTCGGCGCGCTGGCCATGGATCTCGGCGCGTTCACGTCGATCCTGTGGACCTTCGTGGAGCGCGAGAAGCTGTACGACGTGTTCGAGGCGGTGACCGGCACGCGCCTCACCACGAGTTACACGCGCGTGGGCGGCGTCGCGTTCGATCTGCCCGCCGGTTTCGAAAAGCGCGTGCTGACCATCCTCGACAGCATGGAGGATACGGTCGACAAGCTGCGCGCGAGCTTCTACAAGAACCGCATCTTCCTCGACCGCACCGAAGGCGTGGGCGTCATCAGCGCCGCCGACGTGGAAAGCTACGGCATCACGGGACCCATCGCGCGCTCCGCCGGCAAGACCTACGATGTGCGCAAGTATCGTCCCTACCTGATCTACAACGAGCTCGACTTCGACGTGCCGACCTATACCGAAGGCGACACGCTGGCGCGCTACAAGGTGCGTCTCGACGAAATGGAGCAGAGCATCCGCATCGTGCGTCAGGCGCTCAAGCTGCTGGAGCCGGGTCCGATCAGCGCGCTCGACCAGAAGCACGCCCTGCCGGTGAAGATGTCGACCTACACCGACATGGAATCGCTGATCCATCACTTCAAGATGATCATGCCCGGGCCCGAACACGGCCTCAATCCTCCCGTGACCGACCTGTACTCCTCCACGGAAGCGCCCAACGGCGAACTGGGGTTCTATCTCGTGTCCGACGGCAGTTCGAATCCGTGGCGCGTCCGCATCCGTCCGCCCTCGTTCATCAACTACGCGACGTTCTCGAAGCTGATCGAAGGCGCGATGCTCGCCGACGTGGTGGCCATCCTCGGCTCGTTCAACGTCATCGCGGGCGAGCTGGACAGATAGGGCGCGACCGCCAGCCGCGTCCGCGTTGACGCGCATTCACAAAGGCCGGTCCGCTTGGGTGGATCGGCCTTTTTGTTTTCGTCGCGGGTGGGGGATCGGGGTTTGCGGGGGTGAAGGCGCGGGTTCGTGTCTCGTGTGCCGGATTTCGTCGCGAACCCGCGCGGTGAAGGCGCGGGCCGCAGGGATCAGCGCGCGGTGTAGCCGCCGTCGATCACGAGCTCCGCGCCGGTCATGAACGACGCTTCGTCGGAGGCGAGGAACAGGATGCCCGCGGCCAGTTCCTCGGGCTTCGCGATGCGGCCCATGGGGGTGGCGTCGGCGAGCATCTTCCGGTCGGTTTCCCCGAGGATGGGGGTTTCCACGAAGCCCGGGTGGATCGAGTTCACGCGCACGCCCGCCTGGGCCCAACCCAGCGCGGTGCTTTTGGTGAGGAGCCGCACCGCGCCCTTGGCCGCGTGGTAGGCGGGCGAGGTGCCGAAGCCGCCGACGACGCCGAACATGGAGCTGACGTTCACGATCGCGCCGTTGCCCGAGGCCTTCAACGCGGCGGCGGCGGCCTTGTGGCCGAGGAACACCGACGTTTGGGTGATGGCGATGACGCGGTCGTACGTCTCCTTCGTCGTCTCCTCGATGGTCTGGTTGTCGCCGATGCCCGCGTTGTTCACGAGGATGTTCAGGCCGCCGTGTTCCTTCACGATCAGGGCGATCACCTTCTCCCATTCCGTTTCGCTGGAGACATCGAGGTGCTGGTAGACGGCGCGGCCACCCTGCGCGGTGATGTCCTTGACGGCCTGCTCGCCGGCCTTGTCCTGCACGTCCGCGATCACCACGAGGGCGCCTTCGGCCGCGAACCCCCTGGCGGTGGCGAGGCCGATGCCGCTGGCGCCTCCGGTGACGAGGGCGACCTTGTTGTCGAAGCGGTTTTTGCGGGTCATGATCGTTCCTTTCGTTTCGAGGAAGTCCGAACCAGTAATCTATACGCGTGACAAGGAAAAATCCCTTCGTGAAGGATCCCGCTTTCGACAGCGGGGCGCCGCGATCCCGCGTATAATCTCCGCGTCGGGACTCCGCATTCGGATTTCCGGGTGTGGTTCCGGCGCCCGCCCCCGCCCCCGGATCCGGGCCGTCAGGGGATTTTTTTGTTTACCGGCTCCAGCGACACGAGATAGGCCCACAGGGCCCGCAGCTCCACGGGCTTCATGTTTTTGGCGTAAGGCATGACGAAGGTCATGGGCAGCTTGAGGGGGGTGCCGTCGGGGCGCACCCCGTCGATCATCGCGCGCTCGAAATCGGCGTAATCCCACGTGGCGAGGCCGGTGGCATGAGGCGTCAGGTTGCGCGCGGGCGGCCATTTGGGATCACCTCCAGGGACCGGTCCGCCACCCAGGTTCGCGCCGTGACAGCCCATGCAGGTGGCGGCGATGTGTGCCCCGAACGTGGAATCGACCACAGCCGCGGGAGGGTACGGAGGATGAGGCAGGTCGTGGAGGATGCGCGCCGCCGAGGGGATGATCTTCCCCGTGGCGATGAGGATCCGGCCCAGGGGGCCGTACACCGGCGGCGGGACGTCGTTGTCGACGGGGGGGTGGGCGCGGATGAAAGCGACGATGTCCGAAAGCTCCTGGTCGGACATCCGCTGGAAATCCTCGCTCGGCATGACGGCGGCGCGCCCGTCGGGCAGGACGCCGTGACGAATGATGCGATCCCAGTCCGCAGGCGTGTAGTCGCGGGTCCGGCTGCCGGACCCGCCGGTGATGTTGGGGGCGAGCAAACGACCGAGAGGGAAGGCGTCGACCATCACACCGCCACCGAAGTCGGCGCCATGACATTCGGTGCAGGCATAGCGTGCCGTCAGGAGGTGGCGGCCGCGCTCCACGGCCTGCGCGAGCAGGATGCTGTCGGAAGTGGGGGAAGCCGGGCGCGCGCCGTCGCGCGGCGGGTAGGGTACGGGGAAGTCCGCCGCCGGGACCTGGTAGAGGGTCGCCAGCCTTTTCTTCGTGACCCCGGAGGCCCATACGGACACGGCGATGACAAGCAGGACGAGGATGAGCAGCAGGGATCCCAGTACTTTCAGAAAGGCTTTCATGAAGACTCCGGGAGAAGAAGACGAAAAGATTAGTATCCGCTGGGGGCACATGCATCACGGAAGGGATGCTTTTTTTGTGCTCGTTACAACGGGAACTTCCGGAAACCCGGCCTCCGGAGGCGGGGGTGGACGTGCCGGCCTCCGGCGCGGGCGGCCCGGACCGGCCGGAGGCCCTCCCTCCCCGCGCCGCGGAAATGCCGCAGGGTTTGGGCAAACGGGGGAATTTCCGCGGCCTCTCCCGCCGTGGCGGGGGTTGCAGGGTTGCGCCGGGTTCACTTTCCCCCGCCACCCCCAACCCCCGGGTAAATTGCTAAAATTGCGGTTTACCGCGCTTTTTTGCCCTGTCCGCTGCACGGCACGGGGTGAAGCCGCCAAAAAGGGTCAAAACCAGCCGCATGACCGCCAAAACACTATCTCCGGAGCGTCTGCGCCAGTTTCACGACTGGGCCGACGAGTACCCCAACAAGCGTTCGATGCTCATGATGACACTTCGCCTCGTCGAGGAGGAGTTCGGCAGCATCGACGACGAGGGGATGCAGATCGCCGCCGACCTGTGCGGCGTGAACGTCGCGCACGTGCAGGGCATGGTCACGTTTTACACGCACTTCAAGCGTCCCGCGCACGGCAAACACCGCTTCATGGTGTGCGCCACCCTGATGTGCGCCCTCGACGGCAACAGCGCGGCGGCGCTGGCCCAGATCAAGGCGAGGCTGGGGCTCGAGCCGGGACAGACTTCGGCCGACGGCCTGTTCTCGTGCGAGAAGGTCGAATGCCTGGCCGATTGCGACAAGCCGCCCGTGCTCCAGAAGGACAGCGAGCATTTCTGTTCGATGAAGGGCGCGGTTCTCGACGGGTACATCGACTCGTTGCTGGCCCGCGAAGGCAAGACCGCTGCCGATTACACCGGCGCGGGCGCGCCTGCTCCGGTGGCCACCGACCTGCGCGTGGCCGTGTTGCCGGCGGCCTACACCTTCCCGGGTGAGACCGACACCGGTGCGCGGCGCTTTGATGACAAGAATCCTCACGGGCCCACGGTGCCGGAGCCCGAAGCGCCGCGCACCAC
>CAYQFG010000145.1:0-4202 GCA_964416695.1 uncultured Bifidobacterium sp. | reverse complement strand
CGCCGGTTCCACTGGTAGTGGGCGTTGAAGTTGGTCTGGTCGAAGGTGCCGCGCGCGCCCTCCACGATGTCGGCGGAAAGCTGGAAATCGTGATAATCGCTGAGTGCCCAGTAGTATCCGAGGTTCTGCAGGTAATAGCCCTGCGACTGGTCGCCGCCGAACTTCGGTTGCAGCAGGCCCGAGCGTCGACCTTTGCCGAGGGGCATCACGATCATGGGCAACACGGCCACAGGCACTTCCGCGATGTTCATCACGATGGGGCCCGACAGCGCCTGGGCGTCGGGGCTGACGATCATGCGGCGCGAGTAAAAGTGGTAATGCGGCACGGGATGCTCTTCGCATGTGGAAAAGTCGGCGCGTGCGATGTAGACGCTGCCGTCTTCCTGACGCCGCACTTCGTTGCCGTAAAAAATCTGGCCGTCGCGATGCGAGGAGCCGTAATAGACGGTGCCTACACGATTGCGGAGGTTGTACCGCATGCGGTATCCCAAAATGGACGGGTTGGCCGGATCCTCGATCACGGGCGCGCCGAACGCCTCCACGATGTCGTCATCCGCATGATACACGATGGAATCCGCCCGCAGCGTCGAGCCCTTGTATTTGAGCAACGCGCCCTCGGCCAGCGAGAACCGGTCGTTGCGGAAGCGGATGCGGTTGGCCGCATAGGAGACGGTGTCTCCGGACGTGGAAGAGGAGGTGGTTTGGAGGGTGTCGGCGCGGACGGAATCCGCAGCCGCGGCCGTATCCGCCCGCGCGGGTTCGGGAAGTCGCACGGGCGACTGGGCGAACAGTGGCGCGAGGGCGCACGCGAACACGAGCGCCGTCGAAGCGGACAGCGGCTTCAAGCCCGGCACCGGGGAGGACGCCCTTCCGCTGCGGAAAGGGGCGAAAAACCGGGCGACGGCACATGCGGTGATAAGGCGCGGCATCAGCGGTGGTGAAGGTAGAAAGGGGCGGCGGACGTTGCGTCATCATCGCGTTACGGAACGGGTGACCGACAGCATGAGTCGGCCGTCCGCCGGGTCCGGTCCGCGCGGTCGGAACGGCGCGTCGGCCAGGACTTCACATGTCCACGCGCGGTGGCGCAGACGGAGGCCCAGACGCGCCCGCGTCATCCACTCCTCCGGCACGGTCGCGGTGTTCATTTCCAGCGTGAGGCCCGGCGAGGCCGTCAACGTGGTCCGCGCGATCGCCCACGCCGGTTCCGCCCCGAGAAAGATTCCCGTGCGCACCGGGCCTGCGCCGTTCCACGCGCGCCACGCGGTGAGCCGGGCGTTCGGGAAGCGCGTCATGCGCGCGTCCGCCTGCGCGAACCGGTACACGCTCCGCGTGCCGGTCGCCGCCCGCGTCACGCGTTGGGTCCCCGCCAGCGTGACGCGGGCCTCCTCCCGCCGCCACGCCACCGCGCCGCGCACGCCCTGGCGGGCGGTGCCGGCCCACGGGTTCCACGCCCGCCAGAGTTCCAGGGAAAGACCGGAAGGGGGCGTCCATAATGAGGCGAAACGAGGATCCGTATCGGAGCGCGGCGCCGTCCACCGTCCCCCGGCGCGCACCTCGCCGGCCCCCCAGGCGGGAGGCGCAGGGCGGGGCCCGGCCGCTCCCGGGCCGCCGGTGGGTTCCGGATCTCCCGCACCGGGCACACCTCCCGGGCCTCCCGAGGTTCCGGCGACCGGCGTCCCGTCGCCTGCCGGCGCGTCTTCACGGAGTTCCTCCAGCAGGGCGCCCGTCAGCGCGGGATCCCACGCCGACACCCAGCCCGCGCTGCGCTGGCGTGCCGTGACCTCCACGGCAAAGGCCCCCGCACGCCGTCGGCTACGGCCCCCGGCGGTCCGGGCGCGCAGCACGACCCCGAGCAGGCCTCCGCGCCCGACGGGGCCGGGGCGCACGCGGTCGTTTTCCGTGAGGGCCGCCGTCAGGGCGAGACCGCGTGCGGGCGACGTCAGTTCCGTCGCCCACAGCCGCTCGGCGAGCGGCTGTGCCCCGGCCCCGGTCACGCGTGAGTCCGCTGCAGCGGCGGACGACAAGGCTTCGTCCGGGAACGGGGTCCCGACGGGGACGGCGTGTTCCGGGCTGCGGACGATGCGCGTGGTGGACGCGTGCATCAAAAGGCGCCAGCGCCCCGCGCCCCCTTCGCCGTCCGTGCGGAACAGCGGAACGAGGATGCTGGCGCCTTCGTGGTGCAGGTCCCAGGCCGGATCCCAGGGCCGGTCTCCCGCCGTCGCGACCGGATTCCAGATCCGCAGGGCATAGACGCTCCAGTCCGCATGAAACAGGCCGGCGGCCACGCCTTGCGGCACGGACGCGCTCCACGGTTCCGGCGCTTCAGGCATGCCGCGCGCCGGCGTCCAGCCGGCGGGCAATGCGCGCCGCGGCAGGTCGCGCGGCCACAGGCGCAGGGCCGTGTCGGTCATGTCCCCCGCCGCCACGCGCCACGAGGGGCCGTGGGGCCCGCGCCGCTGCCATGCCAGACGGCGGCGCGTGAGGCTGTCGCCACGCCATTCCACCGCGTGGCTCCAGTCCCCCTGCGCGGCGCGGTGACGCAGGATGCGGCGGACTCCTCCGGCCGCCGTCCGCGAGAGTGTGACGGCCGTGAACGCCGTCGGGTGGTTTCCATCCCCTGCGTCGTCCCTCCCGTCGCTCCCGTCCCTCCGGTCCCTCGCGTCCCCGGGGGGCGCGTCTCCGGGCGCCTCTCCCCGGCCCGAGTCTCCGGAGGTTTCCGGCCGGGAGAACAGCGCCTCTTCCTCGGGGTCACACTCCTCACCCGCAGGGTCAAGCAGCCCGGCGGCCCCCGCGTTCACCCCCGAAAAATCACCGTCGCTCCGCTCCGCATGCAGGGCGAGATCCGCGCACGGAACAGGGATTTCGTCGGCGGCGCATGCCCAGGCCGACAGAAGCGCCAGCACTCCGGATGCCGGCACGGGCAAGAGGTGGGGACGCATGCGGGCGCGCATGGTGCGGGAAGGTATCGCTTTTGCGCTGTGATCTTTCCGGTGGGGGTGACGGTGGTCACGCAGGCGGGGCTTTTATGCATTTTTCAACGCCATGTCCGCCTCTTCCGCACCCTTGATTCGCGAAGCCTTGTTTCAGGATGTCCGCACCTTGGTCGTCAAGGTGGGGACGCGTGTGCTCTGCAATGACGCGGGTCTGGACGAAGCGCGTCTCAGGCATCTGGTCGACAGTCTGGCCGATCTGCACGACCGCGGTTTTTCCACGGTGCTGGTGACGTCCGGCGCGGTGGGCGTGGGCATGGGCGTGCTGGGGTTCGAAACCCGTCCCGTCGCGCTGGCGGAGAAGCAGGCGTGCGCCGCGGCGGGACAGATCCGCCTCATGCAGCGGTACGCCGATCTCTTCCACCGGCGCGGCAAGTCGGTGGCCCAGATCCTGCTCACGGGCGAGGATCTCCGCGACTCCGTGCGCTTCAACAACATCCGTCAGACCGTGCGCGTGTTGCTCGAGAAGGGGGCGATCCCCATCGTCAACGAGAATGATACGGTGGCCACCGAAGAGATCAAGCTCGGCGACAACGACAAGCTGTCCGCCGACGTGGCGCAGTTCCTGGAAGCCGACCTGCTCGTCATCCTGTCCGACGAGGAAGGGCTCTACGACAAAAACCCCAAGAAGCATCCGGACGCGCGGCGGATTGCGGTGGTGGAGCGTGTCACGCCCGAGGTGTTGCGGCTGGCGGATCCCACGCCGGGGTCGGGCGTGAGCACGGGCGGGATGAAGGCCAAATTGACGGCGATTCGTCAGGCGGTTGAGGCCGGCACGCCGGCGGTGCTGGCGCGCGGCGACGGCGCGAACCTGGTGGAGATCGTCACGGGCAAGGATTGCGGCACGTTGTTCCTGCCGCGCAAGCGCATCGACCGCAAGCGCCGGTGGCTGGCCTTCGTGACCAAGCCGAAGGGCACGCTCACGCTGGACGCGGGTGCGGTCAACGCGTTGCGCGCCGCCGAAGGAAGCAGGCGCGCGAGCCTGCTGGCGGCCGGCATCCGCAAGGTGCACGGGCGCTTCGCGGCGGGGGACTTCGTGGAAGTGTGCGCGCCCGACGGCGAAATCGTCGCGCGTGGTCGCGTGTCCTACTCGGCGGCGGAGATCGAAAAGATCAAGGGCCGCAAGAGCGGCGAGTTCGCCGCCGTCCTCGGACGTCGCGGCCCCGGTGAAGTGATCCACCGCGACCGGCTCGCGGTGTACTGATACCGCGC
>CAYQFG010000144.1:0-4234 GCA_964416695.1 uncultured Bifidobacterium sp. | reverse complement strand
CCCGCAAGTACTGGCACTTCATCAAGCTGATGGGTCGCTCGGCGAGCCACATCACGCTCGAGGCCGGCTTGCAGACGCGCGCGAACGTGACGCTGATCTCCGAGGAGATCGAGGCCAAGAGCATGACGCTCGACGAGGTGGTGGAGCAGATCGTGCGTCCCATCAAGGCGCGCGCGGCCAAGGGGTCGAACTACGGCGTGGTGCTGGTGCCCGAGGGCTTGGTGGAGTTCGTGCCCGCGCTGAAGGCGCTGGTCGCGGAAGTGAACCACCTTCTGGCCGAGAAGGAAGCGGAGTTCGCGAAAATCGAGAAGACCGCCGACAAGATCGCGACGCTCGCGGGCTGGCTCAACGCGGAAAACGCCGCGACGTTCGCCTCGCTGCCGGTGTCGATCCAGTCGCAGCTGCTGCTCGACCGCGACCCGCACGGCAACGTGCAGGTGTCCCTGATCGAGACGGAAAAGCTGTTGTCCGAAATCGTGGCCGAGAAACTGAAGAACGATGCCGAATACAAGGCGGCGGGCGGCAAGTTCGCGGCCCAGCATCACTTCTTCGGCTATGAGGGCCGCGCGGCCGCGCCGTCGAACTTCGACGCCGATTATTGCTACGGCCTCGGCACGGTGGCCGGCGTGCTCATCCGCAACGGCAAGACGGGCTATATGGCCTCCATCCGCAACCTGTCCAAGGGGCCGGCCTCCTGGATCGCGGGCGGGATTCCCATCACGATGCTGTTCAACATGGAGCAACGTCACGGAAAGCTCAAGCCCGTGATCCAGAAGGCGCTGGTCGAACTCGACAGCCCGGCCTTCAAGGAGCTGGTGGCCAACCGCGCCGCGTGGGAAGTCGAGGACGCGTTCCTGTTCCCCGGCCCGATCCAGTACTTCGGCCCTGCGGAAGTGTGTGATGCGATCACGAAGACGCTGGAGTTGGAACAGGGGTGAAATGCTCAATGAGCAATGCTCAATGCTCAAGATTTGAGCGGGGGTTTTGCTTGTGAAGTCGCATCGATCATCCGGCGTCATGAAAGGCGGCTCCACTGGGGCCGCTTTTTTTGCATGAAGCATTGGGTTCGCTCTGTCGGTTGCGCACAGGTTCACCCAGATTCGTCTGAACAGGTACACCGTGAATTTCTAGTCATGCAGAAATGCTGTTCGCATCGCAAGACATTTCTGCGCGCACGAAACAATTCGCATTGAGGATCGCAAGATTGTATTCGTCCTTGCCAAAGGATACGCTCTCGCAGGTTTTCGGAAAACAGCTGCCAAGGTCGGGAACTTCAGTTGGAGCCCATGTTCGGGAAGGGAGGCACAGTCGGAGCCATGCTGAGCTCCATAGCAAGGTCAGTGTGGCTCTGCAGGAGCTGGAGGAAACGAGCTATTGGACGGAGTTGTTGCAGGATGCCGGAATCGTTAAACCAGAGCGCTTGATCAAGCTCACGGATGAGATGGATCAATTGAAGGCCATTCTTTACACGGCAATGCGCACTCTCAGTCGACCAAAGGGATCCTCAACACGCACTCGTGTTTGAGAATTGCTCATTGAGCATTGAGCATTCCGACCTAGCTACGAAGCGCCTCAACCTCTTCCTCTGCCAACGTTCGCCACTTGCCTTCCGGTACGTCTCCCAGTTTCACGGGCCCGAACGCGACGCGCTTGAGGTCGATGACGTGGTGATTCAGCGCGTGCAAGAGGCGGCGGATCTCGCGTTTCTTGCCTTCGGTGAGCGTGAGCCGGTATCCGGTTTGGGTGGTCGACACTTCGGCGCAGGCGAACACCACGCCCGGTTCGACCTCCACGCCTCCCAACAAATCCTGGACGTCCTCGTTCGACAACGGTTGTTTGGTCCGCACGGCGTAGACGCGCGGCACGCCGCCGCGGGGGTGGGTCAGCTTGAGGGTGAAGTCGCCGTCGCTGGTGAAGAACAGCAGCCCGCGGCTGTCCATGTCGAGGCGGCCCACGTAATGCAGGTGTTGGTATTCCTCCGGCAGCAGGTCGTACACGGTGGGGCGGCCGTGGGTGTCGCCGCGCGAGCACAGGTATCCGGGGGGTTTGTTGAACAGAATGTAGTCGTGCCGCGCCCCCGGCCTCACGGGCTTGTCGTCCATGCGCACGTCGTCGCCCTGGTTGACGGGCGTGCCGAGCACGGCGCGCGTGCCGTTGACCGTGATGCGGCCGAACTGGATGAGGCCTTCCACGGAGCGGCGGCTGCCGAGGCCGCACAGAGCGAGGTAGCGGTTGATCCGCATGGGGAATTCTTGGCGGGGAGTGGTAATGGTCATGGGGGCGTCATTCCCGCGTCAGCGGGGATCCAGTCAGGGAAAGGCGTGAAAGCGTCACAGGCGGAGGGCGGGCGGGAGGAACGCATGCGAACGCGGGCGGTCTTCCGGTTGCCGGTTTACAGGTCTTTGGAGGAGAGGGGGGGCGAAGGCGGCGTCTCGGCGTGCGCCTCGCCGGCCGCGGGGTTTTCCGCGGCGGCGCGCTGCAGGCGTTCGGCAAACTCCTTCGCCAGGGCGTCGGGGCGCAACAGGAACTCGCGCGCCACGGCGACCGCGGCGTCGACGGAGTCCTGGCCGAAGCGCTCGGTCCATCCCGCGACGAGGTCGGTGGAGAGTTTGCCCACGGCGCGGTACTCGCGCATTTCGTGGGCCAAGGTGAGCGCGAGGCGCATGCCGAGCCCGCTGCGGAGGCGTTCAACGTTTTCGGTGCGGTCGATCAATTCGTCGAGGCGCGCGAGCGTCTCGGGCAGATGATCGCCGTCGAGGTGGGCGATGCGGGGATCAGTCATGGGGGACCTCCGGCAGGGCGACTCCACGAGTCGCCCTTACATCGGAGGACGTACCCGAGGACCTCTTGGGTGTGTACGCCGGCCCAGGAGCCGGGCGTTCGGCCACAGTGAAGTCTTCCTTGATGACGGCCTCGGCGCGCAGGTCTTCGGGGGAGATTCCGAGCACGAGGCCGAACACGGCGTACGGGCTCACGGTGGACCCACTCTCACCGGCGCGCAGGCGCAGCCAGAGGCCGTCTCCGTCGGCGCGCCCTTCACCCCCCACACCCTCTTCGCCTTCATCGTCCGGGGCGGGCACGATCCAGGCGTCGAGAATTTCGGCGCCGGCGTCGAGCGGTTTGTCGCGGTGCAGGCCTTCGGGAACGAGCCCGTTTTTCAAACGTTTGAAACCGGCTTCCAGCGTGTCGGCCGTGAGGGTGGTGCCGGGCTCCAGACGGTACAGGACGCTGCTGATGCGGGGCGCGCGGGCGGTGGCGACGGGCTCGAGCGAGACGATGCTCATGCCTTCGGGCAAACAGTCGCTGAGACGCGCGGCGGTGGCGGCGACATCGGCCAAGGGAGCGGTGAATTCGACCACCAGCAGTTCGCGTCGCGAGTCGAGGCCGAGCGGGAGCGCGCCGGTGTTCTTCATCAGCGGCTTGGGGTTGAAGCCTTGCGACTGACGCAGCGGCAACCGCAGGCGGCGGAAGGCCTTCTCGAACAGGTCGAGCGTGTTCTGGTGCGCGATGAACCGAGACAGGCCCGACTTGCGGTAGACGATGTGGTAGGCGTGCGAGGTGTCGGAATTGCGGGCGCGGCGGTCGGTCACCATGGCCGCGATTTCTTCGGGGTTGCGGTTCCTGGCGGTGTGACGCACGGGATTAACGCCCGCCTGGGTGTCGAGCCCGTTGCCGGGAATGCCGCACTTCTGGCAGTCGCCCCATTTGCAGTCGGGCACGGGCGCGGCGTCTTCCTTGAACGCCTTCTTGTATTCGTTCTTGAGGTAGCCCTTGTTGGCGCCCGCGTGGATGAAATCCCACGGGAACACTTCGTCGAGTGCGCGCTGTTCGAACACGCGGCTCATGTCGTAGTCGTGTTCTTCCCAGATCGCCCGCCAGCCTTCGAGGGAGAAGTGTTCGCCGAACGATTCGAACACCTGGCCGCGTTGGTAGGCCTTGTAGATGAGCGGCGCGAGCGAACGGTCGCCCCGCGAGTAAAAGCTTTCGACCCACGCGAGCCCGTGTTCGGCCCAGGTGATGCGCACGCCCTTGGTGTAGCGGAAGGCCTCGCGCACGTAGTCGACGTGCCGCTTGACGGTGGCTTCGTCGATGAAGGGCACCCACTGCAGGGGCGTGAAGGGTTTGGGAACGAGGATGCCCATGTTGGCGTGTATGGTGTTGCGCGGGTTATGCTTTTTGGCGATGGCGTGCAGGTTGCGGATGAGGTCGCAGTAGGCTTCCATGTCGTCGAGGT
>CAYQFG010000143.1:0-4240 GCA_964416695.1 uncultured Bifidobacterium sp. | reverse complement strand
GCGGCCCAGATCCGTTCGGCCCTGGGAACCGCAGAGGGGGCACCCGAAGCCGTCATCGCGTCGGTGCCCCTGGGAGAGGCCTGGCTGAGGGTGCTCGATCTTCCCGATGACGCCGGAGACGAAGCGGCGGCGCGCGATCATGCGGAATGGGATTTGAGCCGCTATCTGGGATGCACGCGTGATGCCCTGGCGGAGGACATGGTGGTGGACGTGACCCCCGCTTCGGGTGTGCCCGGGTCCGACGGGACGGCTGCGGGGCGAGGGGTCATTGCGGCGGCCTTTCCGCGCGCGCAGGCGCTGGCCTTGCGCACGACGGTGGAGAGCGCGTCGGGGCTGCGCCTGGCCGCGCTGGATGTGGACGTCGCGGCCGTCGTGAACGTTTTTCATGTGAATTATCCGGAACTGGCGGCCGACCGGACCCTGCTGATTCTGGCAAACGCGTCCGCCACCGCGCTGGTGCGCGTGCAGCACGGTGCGTGTCAGGGCGTGGTGTTGCGTCCGGAAGAGCCGTCGCCCGCGCGCGCGTCGTCGGAGGATGGTTCCA
The DNA here is from genome assembly GCA_964416695.1 of uncultured Bifidobacterium sp. Lineage (GTDB taxonomy): Bacteria > Fibrobacterota > Fibrobacteria > UBA11236 > UBA11236 > UBA11236. The sequence continues at coordinate 3,696 of CAYQFG010000143.1, read as the reverse complement.
CCACACCGAGGACGCGGACGCAGGACGACCTCCGCCGCGTCCTCGGTGTGGTGGAGTCGCTGCAGGCGGCCACGGGCGGATGGGACGCGCCGGCCCATGTTCTGGTCTGCGGTGACCGCGCGCGCGACGCGGGCTTCCGGGAGTTGCTGCGGACGCACCTGCCTGTTCCGTTCAGCCTGCTCAACCCGTTTCTCAACGCCATTACGGGTCCCGACCCCGTGGAGCATCCGGAATCGTATCCGGGCGCGGCGATGGCCGTGCCGGTCGGCCTGGCGTGGCGGCTTGCGGAGGATCTGTCATGATGCGCGTCGACCTGTTGCGTTCGCTGCCGCCCACCCGGACACCCGCCGCGCCCGCGCCCGGGCCTGGCCCCGGGAAGCGGCTGCTCGCCGTGCTGTTGCTCCTCGTGCTGGCGGGCCTCGCGATCTGGCTGGCCCGCCCCGAATGGGTGTCCGGGCGCGTCGCGGCGGCGTGGCACTCCCTCACGTCCGGCGGGGAGCAGGCCCGCGCCGATTCCTTGCAACGCGCGGACGCCGTGGCCCGGCAGGCCTCGCGGCAGATCGACGCCCGGCAAGCCGCGGTCATCGAGTGGTTGTACCATCTTGAGTTGCTGCAGCCGGAACCGCCCGTGGCGTCCGGCGCCGGCGCGACGACGAAGGCTGTGCCGGTATCCCCCGGATCGTCCACATCCTCCATACTCTCCACAGCCCCCGTGTCGTTCACGTACTCGACCTTCACGGCTTCCGGCGAGTTTTTGCTGGAAGGACGGGCCGCCTCCGCCGAAGCCCTGAGCGCGTTGCAGGAAGCGCTGGTGCTCATCCCCGGCATGGATCTGCGGGAAAGCCACGCCGTCGAGGCTGAAGGCAGCCGCGGTCCGGCGTTCGACTTTCGCTTCGCGGGTTTCGTCACGTTCACGCCCGTCGAGGACGGCGGGCCGATCGAAGCGATGGACACGGGAGCGACGACGCGTTCCGCCGGTTCTCCGGTGACCGCTCCGGTGACAGGTCAGGCCCTTGCGCCCGTGGCAGGGAACCGGGTGGCGGATGCCGCCGCCCTGCCGGCCCGTCTCGAGGGGTTTCTCAGGGCGGCGGGGGCGCGCGGGCTCCGGTTTGCGGCTCCGGAGGCCGGGCCCGTCACCCGCGCGGGCGCCCTGCAGGCCCACCCGTGGAGGGTCAGGGGGGACTTCGAAGGTCCGGATGCGACGGGGCGGTCGGCCCTGGTGTCCTTGCGGGACCTTCTGGAACACGAACGCCATGATGGCTCTCCCTTCGCCATCCAGCGCGTCACGTTGAACAGCCGGCACGCAGACCTTATGGTATTTTTAGACATTCTGGCACTCTCGCCCTGATTGATTCAGGCCGTTCCGGGGGCTGGTCTATATTTCCTGTTTCTGTCACCGGCCGATTGAAGGCTTGTCGTGACATTCCCGAATAACCAAAGAACGCATGCATCGCATCCTTACGGCTCTCGTTTTCTGCGCCTTGCTTCCGGACGGGGTGACGGCGCAAACGTCCGGGGCCTCCTCCGCACCCGCAACCGGGACGCCGACCCCCGATGCGGCCTCGCTCGAGGCCTATCGCGAGTGGCAGCGCGAGCACGAGACGTGGCAGCGCAACTATGCGGCGTGGGAACAGCGCTACGCGCTGTGGCTTGAAGAGCAGGCGCGCCTCGACGACGGGTTCATGCTTTCCATCGGCGTCGGGCCTTCCCCGGTGCGTGTCAACGCGCGCTTTTCCGGTGGTGACCGCGTCAACTTCCCCAGTACGCCCCCTTTTTCCGATGTGAACTTCCGGGGCATCGGGGCGGCGTTCGACCTGCGCATGGGGTGGTTGCTGCAGAACGACCCTTACCTGAAGGATTACTGGTTCCGGGACGACAAGCTCCACGACCAGTTGTACCTGACCCTGGACGTACTCACGCGTTCCACCGCGTATCCCCAGCTGCGTTTCGCGGACAGCGATTCCGCCAACCGGCAGGATTACCTGCGCCCCGTTTACCTCCTCGATCTGGTGGCGGGTGTGGGCATGACCTATCTGATCTACCCCTACCGGACCTCTTTGAGCACGACGGTGGGCTTCGGCCTGATCGGAATCCAGGGTGATGACGGGGCGGTCCGCACGAACCCGGGGCCGGCCCTCAACGTGCGTCTGGGACAGGAATGGGCGATCCGGGAAAACTGGCGTTCGGGTTTTGCGGTCAACTATGGGTACGTCCGCGCCATCAATCCCCGCCGCATCAAGGTGAACCATCTGGGCCTGCATGAGGAAAACTATCAGGAATCCTTTGCCTCGCACCTGTTGTCGATCCAGTGGATCAATACCTTCACCCCGCCGAAGTATCGGCGCGGAATCCCGCCGGCGCGCCCGCAGCGTTACAACAGCAGCGCCCCGCCCCAGGTTCTGCCCCGCTAAGCCGCGGGGCGCCGTTCACCCGCGCTGCGGCGCGCGCCGTCCGTACGACCTCGGGTCTCCCGTTGCCGGACCGGAGGGACACCGCTGCGCCCCCACCCGCCGTCCCCCTCCCTGTGTGCGTCTCCACCCGTCCGGGTCCGGCAACGCCGCCACCCCGCCGGTTTCCGGCGGCATCCCCACCGCCTTCCTCCTTCGCGTCTTCGACCTTTCTGCCCCTTCTCCTCTCGTCTTCTTCCCTCCGGGGTTGCCGCCTCATGACCCTAAGTATCTTCACCCCATGTCATTACTGCTGACCGGCGGCACCTTCAACCGGGCCGCCCTGAAAACGCCGGAGGGCATGAAGCTCACGCGGCCGACCTCGGGCAAGGTGCGTCAGGCACTGTTCAACATTCTGCGGGGTGTGTTTGAAGACGGCGAGGTGCTTGACCTGTACGCCGGATCGGGCGCGGTCGGGTTCGAGGCCATGAGCCGGGGCGCGCGGCGCGTGGTGCTGGTGGAGCAGCATCCGGCGGCCTTTCGCGTGCTGGAGGCCAACCGCAGGTTGCTGGTTGAACGCGGCGCCGATGCCGGCCGTCTGGAACTGGTCCGTCAGGACGCGCGGGCCTATTGTGCGGCACGGGTCGCGGCGGGCGAAGGCATGCGCTTCGCCCTTGTCTTCGCCGATCCTCCTTTCGGGCAGGATTTCTCCGGCCTGGCGGATGCGGTGAGGCCTTTGCTCACGGAGGACGGCATCGCCGTGATCCAGTATCCCGCCCGCAATCCTCCCGACTTCCTCGCGGCCGCCGACCGCGTGCTGACATACGGTGAGTCGGGTCTGGCCCTTTTCAAGGGGCGGGCCTCCACGACTGTGTGAGGGAGCGGCTGCGGACGCCGCGCGCGACCCATTTTGGCGGCCCCTTCGCGCGGGAGGCTTGCTAGTTTAGAAGGCCCCGTTCGACGGAGTATTTCTTGGCCCGAGCCCTTTATCCCGGAACGTTCGATCCCATCACCAACGGCCATCTCGACATCATCCGTCGGGGCGCGCAGCTGTTCGAGGCGGTCGACGTCGTCGTCGCGGTCAATGCGCGCAAACAAAGCCTCTTCACACTTGAAGAGCGTCTCGACATGGTGCGCGCCTGCACCCGCGACATGCCGGGAGTCAACGTCATCAGCCATTCCGGCCTGATGGTGGAATGCCTGCGCGAACGCAAGGCCCAGGTTCTGCTGCGCGGCTTGCGCGCGGTGAGCGATTTCGAATACGAATTCCAGATGGCGCTCATGAACAAGAAGCTCGACCCGGCCTGCG
>CAYQFG010000142.1:0-4270 GCA_964416695.1 uncultured Bifidobacterium sp. | reverse complement strand
GCCGAGATGAGCCGCTTCGCGGAAAAATCGGGCGCGGACCCGCTCACGTTTCTGGGCCTCGCCGGCGTCGGCGACCTCGTCACCACGTGCACCTCGCCGCAAAGCCGCAACTTCCGTGTCGGCCGCCTCATCGGGCAAGGGCGCACGCTCGAGCAGGCCGTGCAGGAAATCGGGGAGGTCGCCGAAGGTGTCCACACGGTCCGTATCGTGCATGCCCGTCTGGCCGAAATGGGAATCCGCATGCGCATCCTGGAAGGCCTCCACGCCCTGCTGTTCCAGGGACAACCCGTGCGCTCGGTGCTCGAAGACCTGATGAGCGAACCGCAAATGGAAGACGTGGAGTTCAAACGCCCGGAGTAGAACCGCGGGAGGACGGTCGCCCCGTAGGGGCGAATAATTATTCGCCCCTACGGGGCGTCGTGCCAGTGACCGTGCTCCGCCGACCACACCTTCCCGGGAGGCGCCTGCCCCGGCTGAGGGGTCGTACTGTTCATGTTCGTGTAAATCGCGAACAGGGCCGCCAGAAGGACCACGCCGGCCACGACGTAACCTATGGGAAACTTCCGGCCCGACGCCGGGGCAACGGCTCCATGACAGTTCTTGAACTTTTTGCCGCTGCCGCAGTGGCAGCGTGCGTTGCGATTCTGGGTCATGACAATCTCCTGAGACGCTGAAAATACCAATCTTTTGACCGTTCGATCCGGGAAAGACGGCTCCCTGAGCGCCATCCCGCCTGATGAAAGGACTCACATGACGAAACGCAGGGTGGCCTTGCGCATTTCCGGCCGCGTGCAAGGGGTTTTCTATCGCCGTGAGGCCCAGCGCGAAGGCCGCAAGGTCGGACTGACGGGTTTTGTCCGCAACGAGGACGACGGCAGCGTCTATGCGGAGGCCCAAGGCGGTGAAAGCGCCGTCGGGGCCTTCATCCGCTGGTGCCGACGCGGCCCGGAAAACGCGCGGGTGGACGACGTGGCGGTGCGGGAGATTCCGTTGGAGGAGGGTGAGGGATTCGTGGCGAGGTACTAAGGTCTTGGTGGGGGGAGGCTTAGATGGTGAATGTGCAATGAACAATGAGCAAGGCTCAAAGCTTCAACACTTACTCGCTGTGATTCGGATATATCACTGGCAAGAACTCTTGTTCACTGAGCATTGTTCATTGCGCATTGCTCATTTCAGCAAATACTCCACCGTCGTCACCACCCGCACGGTCTTGTCGATCTGGTTTTCTTCGCGTACGCCTGAGGTTTCATCACGCGCGCGAATCTCGAACAGCCCCTGATTGGCGCGCCGGATGCCGACGATGGTGCTGTTGGCGTCGCGCGCGAACTGTTCGGCCGCCTCGCGCGCCTGGGCCGTCGCTTCGGCGATCATCGCGGGCTTGAGTTCGTTCAATCCCTTGAACAGGAAGGTCGGTCCTCCCCCACCGTATTCATTTCCGGAGGTGAAGACCACGCCCGCATCCACGAGTTCACCGATGCGCTGGCTGGCGACCAGAACCTTTTCAGGCTGCGTGGAACGGACCATTACCGTCTGGCGGATCACATAACGCGATGCGACCCGCTCGGTCTGGTACTGGTTGGAGTAGGCATCACTGACGACGAAGTCCTGCAAGGCGATCCCGGCCGTATCGATCCCATGACGCAGGAGGAATTGCTGGACATGGCGGATATCGGCGGCCATCTTGGCGTGCCCGCGCGCGAGGTCATTATCGGAGACGGACAGCCGCAGCGGCCACAACGCCAGTTCCGCGCGGGCGGGGCGCTCGGCGAGACCCTTGACGGTCACATAGCGTTCCGCCGTGCGGGCACGCAGCACGCCCTGCCCGGCGAACCATCCGCCAAGCGCGAGGCCGGCAGCCAGGAAGAGTGACGAAACAACAAGCGTACGTGGGGACATGGAGACTCCGGAGACGGGAGGGAGAATGCAACAACACGGCCATGAACAAATCAATAAAGTTCAAGCCGCACCCACATCCCCGGGTGGGGGAAATTTTCCATCCCACAGTCTCAGGGCCCGGGCATTTTTGGCGCGGGGGCATTGTTTCGCTTGCCCGTCAGGCCAGAGCCGTCAGGTGAGTCCAGTCGGGCATGACCCGTTCCTGCGCCATTTCGTCCCCTTTGCAAGGCACTGAGCGTGCAGGGCATTGTGTCGTACTTTCCATTGCGGTACCGCTGTGCCAACATTTTTCTCATCTGCAACCCTGTTTAAATCAACCAGTTAGATCATCCTCCCCTTCCGACGCCGGCAGAACCGGGACCTGCGGCGTTTGACATGCCCTTGCGAACGGCATACCTTGTGCGCCAAAGAAACATCCGAAACGCGCCGCAGAGTGGCCGGAATTCCCGGGGGTTTCACGAGGCGCGCCCCCCATCCTGCACGATTTCTTTCTCTCCAAAAAGCTGAAAAATGGCCGAAAAACCACAAAAGTCACCTAAAGCCTCCGGTTCCTACGACGAAGACAGCATCAAATCGCTGGACTGGGTCGAACACATCCGCCTCCGCCCGGGCATGTACATCGGCAAGCTGGGGAACGGTTCGGCGCCCGATGACGGCATTTACGTGTTGTTCAAGGAGATCGTGGACAACTCCATCGACGAATTCGTGATGGGGGCCGGCAAGGTGATCGACATCAGCCTGGAAGAAGATGGAACGATGGCGATCCGCGATTACGGACGCGGCATTCCGCTGGGCAAGGTGATCGACTGCGTGTCGAAGATCAACACCGGCGGCAAGTACGAGGGGGACGCCTTCAAGAAGTCCGTGGGGTTGAACGGTGTGGGCTCGAAGGCCGTCAACGCGCTGTCGGAACGTTTCCGCGTGCAGTCGTTCCGCGACGGCAAGACCAAGCTGGCGGAGTTCGCCAAAGGCAAGCTGGTCAAGGACGAGAAAGAACAGCCGACCAAGGAACCCAACGGCACGTTGATGCGCTTCCTGCCCGACGCGGGGCTGTTCCCGAAGTTCAAGTGGGTGGCGGAATTCCTGGTGGAGCGCATCCACTACTATACGTACCTGAACGCGGGACTGACGATCCGCTTCAACGGCGAGTCGTATACCTCGAAGAACGGTCTGCGCGACCTGCTGGAGCGCCACACGGATGACTCCATCCGTTACCCGATCGTGCATCTGAAGGACCCGAAGGAAGCGGACATCGAGATCGCGCTGACGCACGACAACGGCTACGGCGAGCGGTATTTCTCCTTCGTGAACGGCCAGTACACCACCGAGGGCGGCACGCATCTGGCGGCCTTCAAGGAAGGCGTTGTGCGCGCCTGCAAGGACTTCTACAAGAAGGACATGGAGGCCTCGGACGTGCGTTCCAGCATCGTGGGCGCGATCGCGATCCGCATGCACGAGCCCGTTTTCGAATCGCAGACCAAGACCAAGCTGGGCTCCACCAACTACAACGAGGCGGGCGATTCGCTGCGCTCGTGGATCGTGGAATTCACGCGCAAGAACCTGGAGCTTTTCCTCCACAAAAACCCCGATACGGCCAAGGCGCTGCTGGAGCGGATCCAGCAGAACGAGCGGGAGCGCAAGGACATGGCGGGCATCCGCAAGCTGGCCAATGAGCGCGCGAAGAAGGCCAACTTGCACAACCGCAAGCTGCGTGACTGCAACGTGCATTACGACGGCAAGCACAAGCGGCGCGCCGAGAGCACCATCTTCATCACCGAGGGCGACTCGGCCTCGGGTTCGATCACCAAGGCGCGCGACGTGGCGACGCAGGCCGTTTTCTCCTTGAAGGGCAAGCCGCTGAACAGTTTCGGGATGAGCAAGAAGGTGGTGTACGAGAACGAGGAGTTCAACCTCCTGCAGCACGCCCTGAACATCGAGGAAGGGCTCGACGACCTGCGCTACAACCGCATCGTGATCGCCACCGACGCCGACGTGGACGGCGCGCACATCCGCCTTTTGCTTTTGACGTTCTTCCTGCAGTTCTTTCCCGAGCTGGTGGACAAGGGCCACGTGCATATTCTGCAGACGCCCTTGTTCCGCGTGCGGAACAAGAAGGAAACCATCTACTGCTACGACGAGACGGAGAAGAACGCGGCTTTGAACAAGCTGGGCAAGAACGCGGAGATCACCCGCTTCAAGGGTCTCGGCGAGATCTCGCCCGACGAATTCGCGGCGTTCATCGGCAAGGACATTCGCCTGGAGACGGTGCTGCTGCAGCACGACGCGAAGGGCGAGGCCAAGACCGAGAAGATCCTCGAGTACTACATGGGCAAGAACACGCCCGCGCGCCGCGACTTCATCATCGAGAACCTGA
>CAYQFG010000141.1:0-4360 GCA_964416695.1 uncultured Bifidobacterium sp. | reverse complement strand
TGGGCGTGCCGTCGGCTTCGATCATCAGCTTGTCGAGTTCGGCCTGGCAGAACGGATCCTTGCCGCGCAGGGTCTTGGCCAGAACGGTCTTGACGCTCTTGACGGCCTTCAGCACGCCCTTGCCGGCGTACTTCGCCTTGTCGCCGTCGCGCAGCTCCACGGCTTCGCGCTCGCCGGTGGACGCGCCGGAGGGAACGGCCGCACGGCCCACGACGCCGCTCTCGAGGACGACGTCGACCTCGACGGTCGGATTTCCGCGGGAGTCGATGATCTGGCGGCCGGTAACGGATTTGATCGAGCTCATATAAAATGGCCTTTCACTGGATTGACGAAAACCCCGGGGCTTCCGGTAGAAAATGTTGATTGAAGGAACAAAAGATAAAACGCCGGGGGCGTTGCGTCAGCGCCCAATCCGCACGCCCTCCCTCCCCCGTTGACCGCCGTTCACCGGACCCCGGCTCCCCTCCCGTGTGAACCCCTTCGTGTCGCCTCTGGATTTCCCGCGCCGGGGTCCCTCCTCCCCCTTCAAATCCTCGATCATGATCCGGGACGTCCGGCCTCCAGTACCTACTATTCCCGTGCATGCTGCGCCCTTTATACTGGCTGCTCCGTTGGCTGACGGCCCTGGCGCTGCTGGGATTCATGGTGGCGCTGGTGCGCACGCTGGCGGCGCACTGGCTGGCAGGCCGCGGCCTGCCGTCGCCGGCCATTCCCGGGCTGATCGGCGCGGGCTTCGCGCTGCGGTGGTTGCTGTCGCGCCTCCCCGGCGGCGATCCGCTCGAGCTCGTCGACACGCTGGAGCACGAACTGACGCACGCGCTCGTCGGCACGCTGACATTCGCGCCGCCGGTGGCCCTTACCGCCACCCTGCGTGACGGCGGAGAGGTCGAACTCAAACGTTCGAACCCGCTCGCCGCGCTCGCCCCCTACTGCCTTCCGCTGTTCGCCGTCGTCCTCGCGGGCCTGACGCTGATCCTGCGCGACGACTGGGCCGCCGCCGGACGGCTCGCGGTCGCGTTCCTGCTGGGCGGTTTCGCATGGCGGCTGTTGCGCGAATTCCATTTCGGCCAAAGCGACTTCCGCGTGTACGGATTCCTGTTTTCGATGGTGTTCATCGCGGGCGCGCTGCCGGTGTGCCTGGTCGCGACGGCCGACCTCGGAGACCTGTTCGACGGCTACTGGGGCGCGGCGGGCCGCCTGTTCATCGCGCAGTGCGAACATCTGGCCGCGCTGGCATGGCCCCGGCCCTGAACGATCGTTCCCCGCCGCGTATCGCGATCGACTCAGGCCGCTCAACGGCGGGCGACGGCGACGGAGCCGATCAACGGCGACGGAAGCCCGGACACTGAATGCGGCGCTAGCGCAGGCCCAGCTTCGGCCCCTGCGCCGCCTTGATGTCCGCAGGGGCCGCGGCCGCCCGGCCCTTGCCGTGCCCGGCTCCGGCGGCCGGCGCGGGCGCCGCGGACAGGTTCGTCGCCCGGAAAGACCCTCTCACGTTCATTTCGTCGGAGGCGTTGCCGGTGTGCCGCAAGGTGGCCGTATACCGGCCTTCGATGACTCCACCCTCGTTCCGCTCCACCACGACGCGACACGGCGCTTCGGCGCTGGCCCGATACGTGTTGGCGCCGTCCACGCGCAGTTCCAGGGATGCGGCGCCCGCGTCGTCGCAGGCGAATTCGCCCACCTGGTCCGGCCTCTGAAGCCGGAGATCCAGCGTCGGGCCGCCGTCCTGTCCGCGGAAATCGGCATAGCCGATGCCGCTGGCCGGCAAGATGCCGCTCCGCCATTCGGCGATTTCGTATTCCTCGCCGCCGGCGAGACGTCCGTTGCCCGAAACCACATGGATGGTGGCCGTCTTGCCTGCGCCGGGGGACTCCGACGGGACGTCGCGCGCGCAACCGCTCACCCCCATCCCCCCCAGTACACCTGCCAAGACCATCCCGGCCAGACCGTAAACCGTGCCCCACGCCCCGTGCTGCCGCAGCCCCGTGCCGGTCACACCCGGATTCTCCGAATCCCCCGAACGTCTGTCGCCCGTGTTCCTCGAAGTCATGGCGTCCTCCTTTCATGCTCCGCAGCCGCGGCCTCCTCCCGGCATCGGCACACCCGACACCCGGAACGCCGCCGCGACGACGGAAACTCCCGCTCCCGGTTTGGTCCCCCTGCCCCCCTCACGGACCGTCGATGACAGTCCTCTGCGGCGGGCAGACGGATCCGGAACCTGCGCCGCCTCCCCGGGGGGTGCGACGTCGGCAGCGTTGAACTCTTGCTTCACAAGTTAACATGTCAGGATGTTTTTGACAGACGACAACCCAAATCTTGTGACTCGTACCCTACAGGATACCATATATAGCGTCTACGATCTTTTCCCTAACTGCTGCCGTCAAAGGGACTTGGGGGCAACACCCGTATTTTGTCTGCTGAAAAACGGAGGATTTTTAGGGGGCGGGCGCCCTGCCGTCCGCGCCGCCAGACGGTTTCCGTCTCCCGCTGGCGACCTTCCGCCGGAACGGCGCGGACGGCAGGGCGGGGAAGCGCCCGGCTTCCTCCGGCAGCCGGGGCCCGAGGGGAGACGGGAGCCAGGGACTGCCGGGAGTTGTGTTCGTCACGAGATTTTACCCCCATGCATTTGTACGTTATTGGCCCATGCAAAAGCCCAATTCCCGTGTTTTATCGCTGTTCGCACTTCCCGTTGTGGCCGGCCTCCTGGCCGGCTGCAATCGCGAACCGGAACCCCGCCACTACCGCGAAATCATTACGCGCGGTGAAGCCACCCTTCAGGGCAAACCCCAAATCGACATGACCTGGACGCTTCCCGCGCACTGGACGGTCCAGCCCGAGGGCGACCCGCTGCGGCTCACGGGATTCTGGGCTCCTGACCCGGCACGGGCCGCCGCCGGAGAAACCGACCCCAAACCCGTCGACGTTTCCATCGTGCAACTGGCGGGAGCGGCGGGCGGCCTCGAAGCCAACGTCACGCGTTGGCTCGGCCAGGTCAAGATCGCCCCTTCGTTCACACAGAAGGCCATTGAAGACGCGACGCCGATCCGCCTCGCCAGCGGCGAGGAAGGCATCATCGTCGACTTCACCGGCCTGCTGTCGGGCGACCTCACCCAAACCGAAAGCATCATGGGTGCCATCGTCCCCGTGGGTGAAACCACCCTCTTCGTCAAGGCCATGGGCGGACGTTCGCGCCTGCAGCGCCTCAAGCCGGAACTGATCGCCTTCTGCCAAAGCCTGTCCATCGGAGCCGCGCCCGCGTCCGGGGCCGGGGAGACCACTCCATGACCCCCGAAACCTCCCCGACGCCTCAACCCGCCGCCGCCCAGCCCACCCCCCCGCGCGCGCCCACGCCGCGCTGGAAGCAGATCCGGATGCGCATCCTGCGCCACCGGGCGGTCCAGGCGGCGCTTCACCCCGCCATCACCCTGACCGGCTTGTTCGTCCTGTTGCTGCTGGTGTTCTTTGGAACGTTGTACCAGGCCGACCACGGACTGTACGAAGCGCAACGCGTCTTTTTCGGTTACATCATCTGGGTGAAGGGCATCATCCCCTTCCCGGGAACCAGCACCGTGCTGTGGATCCTCTCCCTGCAGCTGCTGCTTTTCATGTTGTTCCAGCTGCCGCTGGTGTGGAAGAAGTTCGGTCTGTGGATCGTGCATGCGGGCCTGCTCCTGCTGCTGGTCGGCGGCTTCATCACGCAGACCATGGCGGTGGAATCGCAGATGACGCTGGCCGAGGGACAGACCGGACAAACAACCACCTCGTACGACCAGTGGGAAGTGGTGGCCTTCACCTCGCGCGGCGACACCAACTTCGTGACCGCGTTCGCGGACGACGATCTGCGCCCCGGCGCGGTGCTGCGTCTGGACGGGCACAAGGCCAGCCTCGTGGTCAAGACCTATTACAAGAACGCCGCGGCCTTCACGTCGAACGCCACGGGCGGCGTGATGCCCTACCTGAACGCCTCGCGCATCGCCTCCATGGAGCCCCGCAAACCGGCGAAGGAGTCGCCGGAGAACGCGCCTGGCGTGATCGCCACGCTCCGCGCGGAAGACGCCGAAGATCGCGAGATCCTGCTCTACGGCCTGGAGCGCGTCCCCCTTGCCGTCACCCTGAACGGTGAACGCGTGTTCCTGCAGATCCGCCGCCGCAACTATCCGCTTGATTTCTCGATCACCCTGCGCGACTTCATCCGCGTGCTGCACCCGGGCACCGAGACCCCCAAGAGTTTTGAAAGCGACATCACGCTGCACTCCGACAACACGTCGCGCGACCTGAAAATCTGGATGAACAACCCGTTGCGCTACAACGGCTACACGTTCTTCCAGGCCAGCTTCAGCATCGACCAGTCCGGTGA
>CAYQFG010000140.1:0-4445 GCA_964416695.1 uncultured Bifidobacterium sp. | reverse complement strand
CACGCGTTCATCTACCTGCGCGGCGAATTCATCCTTGGCTACCAGCGGCTCGAAGCCGCGGTGAAGGCCGCCAAGGAAAAGGGTTTCATCGGCAAGGGCATCTTCGGCACCGGGTTCGACCTCAAGGTCACCGTCGTGCGCGGCGCCGGCGCCTACATCTGCGGCGAAGAGACCGGCATGTTGTCCTCCATCGAGGGCGGCCGCGGTTACCCCAAGATCAAGCCGCCGTTCCCCGCGGTGTCGGGCCTGTTCAAGTGCCCCACCATCGTGAACAACGTCGAGACCATCGCCAACGTCACGCACATCGTCAAGCACGGCGCGGACTGGCACAAGCAATGGGGCACCGAAAAGAGCCCCGGTTACAAGATCTTCTGCCTGAGCGGCGCGGTGAAGCGCCCCGGTGTGTACGAGGTGCCGCTGGGCATCCGCATGATGGATTTCATCAATGAATATGGGGGCGGGTTGGTGGAAGGCCGCACGATGAAGGCGGTGATTCCCGGCGGCCTTTCGGCGCCGCTGCTGACTCCCGAGATGGTGGAAAAGTGCACGCTCGACTACGAAAGCCTCGCTTCCTTGGGCTCCATGCTCGGTTCGGGCGGCATCACGGTCCTGCACGACGGCGTCGACATGATGTCGGCCATCTACAACACCATGCGTTTCTACCACCACGAGTCGTGCGGACAGTGCACGCCGTGCCGCGAAGGAACGGGGTGGCTTGAGAAGCTGGCGCACAAGCACCATGCGGGCCACGCGGCCGCGGGTGACGCGGACCTGCTGGCCGACGTGGCGAAAAACATGCGCGGCCGCACCATCTGCGTGCTCGCCGACGCGGCGGCCATGCCGATGCAGAGCTACCTGCAGCACTTCCGGCCCGAATTCGACAAGCGTGTCGGCGAGGCCCCCCGTGCCGCCAAGGTCCGTACGGCGCGCGACGAAATCACGCCGGCCGCGAAACGTGATGCGGCCGTGAACGGCGCGCCGAGCGTTGAGAACGTGGGAATGGGGGATCGGTCATGAGCGGCATTTGGTGGAAAAGATTCCCTGTACGTCGGGTGTCAGGTGTCGGCTGTCGGGTGGGAAAACCCAACGCACGGAACCTGTCCACCTGCTTTTGTGCTGCACCCGCCTCCCGTCTCCCGCCTCCCGCCAAAAATTGCGAGACTCCAAGGTTATGAGCGACATCAAACAGGTCAACCTCGTCATCGACGGCCGCGCCGTCACCGTGCCGGCCGACTGGACCGTCATCCGCGCGGCGCACGCGCACGACATCGATGTGCCCCACTACTGCTATCACCCCGACCTGAGCATCGCGGGCAACTGCCGCATCTGCATGGTGAACGTGAAGGGCATGCCCCGTCCGGTGGTTGGATGCGCCACCCCGGTCGCGGAAGGCATGGAAGTGTCGACCATGGCGCCCGATGCCGTGGAAGCCCGCAAGGGCGTGATGGAGTTTCTGCTGATCAACCACCCGCTGGATTGCCCCGAATGTGATCAGGCCGGTGAATGCAAGCTGCAGGACTACAGCGTGGAGCACGGCCGCGACCACGGCCGCTTCACCGAGGAAAAGGTGCGCAAGTCCAAGGCGACGATGGGTCCGCACGTCAAGTACTGGGGCTCGCGCTGCATCGTCTGCACGCGCTGCGTGCGCTTCACCGACGAGGTCTCGGGTACGGGCGAACTGGGCGTGATTTACCGCGGCGACCGGAGCGAGATCGCCACGTTCCCCGGGCGTACGCTGGACAACCCGTTGTCCATGAACACCGTGGACATCTGCCCCGTGGGCGCGCTGGTCTCCTCCGATTTCCTGTACCAGTCCCGCGTGTGGCATCTGCATTCCAACCCTTCGGTGTGCGGCGACTGCGCGGTGGGCTGCAACACCCGCGTTGACCTCGACGCCAGGGACCAGATCAAGCGCATCGTGCCGCGCCGCAACGACGCGGTGAACAAGGAATGGATGTGCGACGCCGGCCGCCTTTCCTTCGGCTATGCCTACACCGACAGGCTGCACAAACCCAAGGTGAACGGACAGGATGCGACATGGCGCGCGGCGCGCGCGGCGGCGCTCGAGTTGCTTGCGGGCGGCGATGTGGCCGCCCTCGTTTCCGCCTGGAACACCGTCGAGACGATGACGGCCGTGAAGGATCTTCTGGCGGCGGTCGCTCCCGCGGCCAGGGTCGCCGGTTACGGCAACCCTGTGCAGGCCGATCAGGTGTTCCCGGGTTTCACCATCAGCGGCGACAAGAATCCCAACACCAAGGGGCTCGCCCAGGTGTTCGGCATCGAGGACGCGACCACGTCGCTGGCCGCGCTCGCCGCCGACACCCGTTCGATCGGCACCTTGCTCGTGGTTCACAACGTGCCCGGCTTCGCGCTGACGCCGGAGTTCCGCGCCGTACTCGACCGCGCCCGCAACGTGGTGCTGCTCGACTTCGCCTCCGGTGACCTGCTGCGCTACGGGAACGTGTCGGTGGCCTTGCCCACCCTGACAGGCTTCGAGAAGGCGGGCACGTTCATCAACCGCGACGGCATCGCCCAGGCGTTCGAACCCGTCATGCCGCCGGTGACCCAGGGCATGCCGGAAACCGATATCATCGCGGGTTTAACCGTAGGGGCGAATAATTCGCCCCTGCATGGGGTTCCGGCATGACCGCCATCCTGACCCACCCCCTGACCATTGCGGTCATCAAGATGCTGGTCGCCGTGGGCATCGTCCTCGGCGCCGTACCCATGCTCGTGTGGATGGAGCGCAAGGTCTCCGCGCGCTTCCAGCGTCGTGTGGGCCCCAACCGTGTGGGGCCCCTCGGCCTTCTCCAGTCGGCCGCCGACGCGCTCAAGCTGATGTGGAAGGAAGACTTCTTCCCCCGGAACACCGACCGCATCCTGTTCCTGGCCGGCCCGCTGATGACCTTCCTCCCCGGCGTGATCATGTTCGGCCTGATTCCCGTCGGACAGGCGCCGGGCGCGACCTTTCTGGGCGAGGACGGCGTCCTCGCCGTCAGCTACCTGCAGATGGGGTTGCTGGCGCTCCTGGCGGTCTCCTCGCTGGCCTCGTACGGGATCGCCTTCGGCGGCTGGGCCTCCAACAACCAGTACAGTCTGCTCGGGGGCATTCGCGCCTCCGCCCAGCTGATCAGCTACGAAATCGTGATGATGCTCTCCGTGCTGGCGCTGGTGATGACCACCGGCACCTTCAACCTCGCGACCATCGTGCAGCAGCAGCAGGGAGCCGTGCTGCCGGCCTGGAACATCTTCCTGATGCCGCTCACCTTCCTGTTGTTTCTGGTCGCGGCTTTCGCCGAAACCAACCGCGCGCCTTTTGACCTGCCCGAAGCGGAGCAGGAACTGGTGGGCGGTTATCATACCGAATACACCGGCATGCGCTACGCGTGGTTCATGCTGGGTGAATATGCGGCCTTGTGGGCGATGTGCGCGATCATCGTGACGCTCTTCCTGGGCGGCTGGACGCTGCCGGCCGCATGGTTGGGATGGATGTCCGGGTCTCCGTGGTATGTGGTCGCCCTCGTGAGCTTCGGTGTGTTCATCGCCAAGGTGGTGGCGATGGTGTTTTTCTTCATGTGGGTGCGCTGGACCATGCCGCGCTTCCGTTGGGACCAGCTCATGCGTCTCGGCTGGAGGAAACTGATTCCGCTGGCGCTGCTCAACATCCTGTTCGTCGCGCTGGTCATGGAGTATGGGGGCTGGTATGTCAAATAAGATGTCGGCGCGCCGGAAAATGACGTGGATGACGCGCATCTACGTGCCCATGCTGATCAAGGGCCTGTTCATTTCGCTGCGCGAATTTTTCCGCAAGCCCGTGACGTTCAACTTCCCCGAGGAGAAGCCGAAGGTCAGCGAGCGCTTCCGCGGCGAACACCGGCTGACGAAGGATGAAGACGGCAAGATGAAGTGCGTGGCATGCTACATGTGCGCCACCGCCTGCCCGGCGCATTGCATCACCATTGAGGCCGAGGCCGCCCCCCCCGACTGGGAAGGCCGCGACAAGATTCCGCGCGTGTTCGAAATCGACATGCTGAAGTGCATCTACTGCGGTTACTGCGTGGAAGCCTGTCCCAAGGAAGCGATCGAGATGACGAACAAGGTGCCGCAGGTCTACACGACGCGACAGGAGTTCATCTACGACCGGGAGAAGCTGCTGAGTAACTGAAGTCAGCGGGGGTGAATGCTCAATGAGCAATGCTCAATGCTCAGGATCACTATGCGATGCGGGTTTGGAACGCTGAGAGCAATCCTGGATTTCAGCGGACTCGGTTAGTGTGGAATGATGATTCTTGAGCATTGCTCATTGAGCATTGTTCATTTGAACTCCTGCTTCCCAATCGCTGGTCTTCGCTGTCCACTGTAAGCTGTGAGCTATTAGCTTTCCCCCATGCCCATCCTCCGCGCCCTTGCCTCCGACAAATCCTCCAGCGGCTCCGCCGGCTGGG
>CAYQFG010000139.1:0-4456 GCA_964416695.1 uncultured Bifidobacterium sp. | reverse complement strand
CCTGTGAAAGCCTCGGAAGGCTCGGAAGGCTCGGCCGGGGAAACCCCGTGAACGCCTCCCGGAACGTGGAGAGGACGTCCCGAGAAGAGGCTGCAGGGAGACCTTCAACCCGTTGTTTTGAAACGAGATGACGGGCCCGACCTCAGGAGTTCCCGGAGCCTCCCGGTGCGTCCCGGAAAGACGTATTTTCTCATCATTCCCATGTCACTTTCCCAGAAGAACATCCTCGTCGGCGTCACCGGCAGCATCGCGGCCTACAAGGCCTGCGACCTCGTGCAGCGTCTGAAGGAACAAGGTGCTTCCGTGCGCGTGGTCATGACCCACAGCGCCACCCGCATCATCGGGCCCGACGCCCTCGCGGCGCTCAGCGGCCATGCCGTACTCACCGACGCCTGGAACGGCGTGAGCGAGGGCGCCATGCCGCACATCGACGCCGCCCGCTGGGCCGACCTGTTTCTGGTCGCGCCCTGCACCGCGCATACGCTGGCCGAACTCTCGCTGGGTCTCACGGGCTCGGCGGTCTCGATGACCGCGCTGGCCTGCTCGGCGCCCCTGGCCGTCGCCCCGGCGATGAACACGGTGATGCTGTCCTCAGCGCCGGTGCGGGAGCATCTTGAACGCCTCGCCGCGCGCGGCGTCCACATCCTGCCGACGCTGAACGGCGCGTTGGCGTGCGGCGAAGTCGGCGAAGGAAAGCTGACCACCCCCGAGGAAATCGCCGCCTACGCCGCCCTGATCCTGGCTACGCCCACCGCCACGGCGCCCGGCACAAGCCGCGCGCCCTCGCTGGCCGGCGCGCGCGTGGTCATCTCCGGGGGCCATACCGAAGAACCGCTGGACGGCGTCCGTTACCTCGCCAACCGCAGCAGCGGCAAGACCGCCATCGCCATCGCGCGCGCCTTCCGCCTCGCCGGGGCGGACGTGCACCTCGTGCTCGGGCGCGCCGGTGAGGCGGAACCCAACGGAATCGCCCTGACCCGCGTGACCACCAGCGCGCAGTTCCGCGAGGCGCTGCGCGCGGCCCAGCCGCAGGCGGACGTGATCATCATGGCCGCGGCCATCGCGGACTTTGTGCCCGCGCCCGGAAACGGCTCCGGCCCCGGCGAGGGCACGGGCCCAGGCACGGAAAAATGGAAGGCCTCCCGCGACCTGAAGACGCTGCCCCTCTCGCCGGCGCCCAACATCCTGGCGGAACTGGGCGCGGCCAAACCCGCAGGCCAGACCCTCGTCGGCTTCGCGCTGGAAACGCGGGATGCCCTGGCCCACGCCCGCGCGAAGATGACGGAACGCCGCTGCGACCTGCTGGTGGTGAATACCCCGCTCGCGCCGACGGCCACCCCGTCGGGCTTCGGCGAAGACCAGGTCGAAGCCGCGATCCTGACCACCTCCCCGCCCCACGGACCGGGCGCGCCGGCGGACGAAACGAACCTGACGCTGATGGACAAGGCCGCGCTGGCGACCGACCTGGTGCGCGCCGTGCATAACCACCGTAACTACCGTAACCACCGCGACCATCGTGACCCCAGGGCCGCGCAGGCCCCGGCCGTGGAAGGACCCCGGCCGTGAGCACGCTGTCCCCGACCGCGGCGCGCGACGCCTATCTGGCCTGGCAGGCCGAAATCGGCGGTGACGACGTCGTGCTGGCCGCCCCGTGGGTCCGGCGCGCGCCCGCCGGCGCGGGGCAGGCCGCGGCCGCGCGGCCTCCGCAGGGCCTGCCGTGGAACGAGTCCGCCGTCGCCCCCGCGACGCGGACCGCGCCGGCGCTCCCTGAAGTCCACTTCGAACCGATGAAACCCTTCGTCGTCCCCGGCCTCACCGACGTCCCCGGTTACGTCCCGGGTGCCGCCGCCGGTCCGGAATTTTTCAGCGAGATCGCGGAACGCCTGGCGGAGGCCGAGCGGAAGTCCGCCCGGACCGGCGGCTCCTCCCCCCGGAATCCCTCCCCTCCCTCTCCCTTTTCCGCGACTTCGGCAACATCGACGGGTTCGACGTCGCCCCCGGCCTCGCCGCTGCAGGACATGCTGGCGGGCCTGAAGGATCTGGATGCGTACTGGGGCGCCCTGGAGGCGGATTATCCGCGGTGGTTCGCCGGAGCGCAGGTGGTGCGGGCCCAGGGACATGCGGCGCCGCGTCTGGCGGTGGTCGAACTGGCTCCCACGGGAGAAGGCCTGTTCACGGGGGAATCGGGCGCGTTGTTCGACCGCATGATGAACGCCATCGGCCTGACGCGCGACCAGATGTACCTGACGTCGTTGATGAAGTCGATGCCGGCCGGCCGTTCGTGGCCGCGCAAGGATACGGCGCGCATGGTGCCGGTGCTGCTGCGCGAGTTGCAGCTGGCGCAGTGCGGGCTGGTGCTGCTGATGGGTGAAGCCTGCGCCCAGGCGGTGCTGAAAACCGGGCGGTCGCTTCCCGAGCTGGTGAGGACGCCGGTGGAAACGGCGGGCGTTTCGCTGTCGGCGACCTGGCATCCGGACGAGATCCGCGCCGCCGACGCGCACCAGGAGAAGGCCGGCACGCCCGCCGGGGGGAAGGCGCCGCGGCCGCGCGCGACGCAGGCGTGGGACCATCTGCAATGGCTGCGCGGCCTGTTGCCGGCGCGGTGAACGGTCACGACAGGGCGTCGGGAACGACGTCCGGACACATTTTGAATCCCGGAGGACGCAGCGTCCGCCGGGGCACACACCGGGCCGCTGACGGCCCGGACAGAACCTGAGGATCGAGATGCACGGTATTTTCCCCACACTTCCCGGCAGCGGCGCGCCGTCGTTCGGCGGCGGCTCCGGTCATCCCGCCCGCGACATCGCGGGCGCTCCCGCCGGCGGTCCAGCGGCCCAGGGCGCGCAGGGAGTCCAGGGCGCGTCGCCGTCACTGCGCGTGCCTCCGCAGGCGGTGGAGGTCGAAAAGCACGTGATCGGCGCGATGCTGCTGGATCCGGAGGCGGTGAGCGTCGCGCTGGAAAGCCTCACGGCGGATGATTTCTACCTCGAAAAACACCGTGTGATCTTCGAAGCCATCGCGTCGCTGTTCGAAAAGAATGCGCCGACGGACGTGCTGACGCTGGCCGAGGTGTTGCGCAAGGCGAAGAATTTCGAACGCGCCGGCGGCGAGGCGTCCCTGCTGGAGATCTCGGCGGAAGTGGTCTCCTCGGCCAGCATCGTCGAGCATTGCCAGATCGTGAAGGAAAAGTCGATGATGCGCCGCCTCATCGCCAGCGCCACCAAGATGCTGGAGCAGGCGTACGACACCTCGCAGGATCCGGCCGCGATCATGGACCAGGCCGAAGGCGACATCTTCGCCATCAACGCCGCCAACATCAAGGAAGGCTTTCTTCCGGTCAAGAAAATCCTCAGCGAAACCTTCAAGCTGATCGAGAGTTATTCCAAGGGCGACGTCGTGGGCGTCCCCACGGGCCTCAAGGATCTGGACGCGCTCACGTCGGGTTTCCAGAAAACCGACCTGATCATTCTGGCGGGGCGTCCCGGCATGGGGAAAACCGCCATCGCGCTGACCATCCTGGCGAACGCGGCCATCGACCACCGCCGCACGGTGGCCTTCTTCTCGCTCGAAATGGGCCGCGAACAGCTGGTTCAACGCGTGCTGTGCTCGCAAGCCAAGGTGAACATGCACCTCCTGCGCACGGGCAAACTTTCGAAAAGCGACTATCCCAAGCTCGCGCTCGCGGTGGGCCCCATCAGTGAATCGAAAATCTTCATCGACGACCACCCGTCCCTGAACATCCTCGAACTCCGCGCCAAGTGCCGCCGCCTCAAGGCCCAGCAGGGGCTTGACCTCGTGATGGTCGACTACCTGCAGTTGATGAACGGCGTGGGCAAGGTGGAAAACCGCCAGCAGGAAATCTCGCAGATCTCGCGCGGCCTCAAGGGGCTCGCCAAGGAGCTGGAGATTCCCGTGATCGCCCTGTCGCAGCTCAGCCGTGCGGTGGAAACCCGCGGCGGCGAAGGCGAGCCCAAGCTGTCCGACCTCCGCGAATCCGGCGCCATCGAACAGGACGCCGACATCGTCATGTTCATCTATCGTGACGAGATGTACAACAAGGAGGCCGAGAAAGGCAAGGCCAAACTCATCCTGGCGAAGCAGCGTAACGGCCCCACAGGTGACGTGCCGCTGACCTTCGTCTCCGACTACGCGGCGTTCGAAAACTATTCGCCCCGCGATCCGGGGTTTTCGGCGTTCTGACCGCTTCCGCCGCACCGCGCAGCCCCGGCACAATACCGTGCCCGGGGCCGCGACGGGCCGGACCAAGAGGTTTAACTTGTTGAACCCGCACGCATGACAGGCTCCCCCGTCACCCCCGGATACCGCTTCTCCACACCATGACCACCTTCCTCGCCGACATCGGCGCGTCCGCGCGCCTCTGGCTGGGCCTGACCCGACGCCTGCCGCACGTGGCGCATGACCGCGCCTTGCTGGTGACGCAGGTGATGCGCACGGG
>CAYQFG010000138.1:0-4495 GCA_964416695.1 uncultured Bifidobacterium sp. | reverse complement strand
ATGTTTGTGTCAAATGGGATTTATTACAGGCCCGATTGTGCGACATGTACCCAAACAAAGCAGGGAAAGCGGTCTCACGGCCGGGACAATGGCGCAGACAGCGTCGCCGGACAACTTTGCTGACGCGGTGAGACATGGCGGAGGAGCCGTCGAGTATGGGGAGGAATGATCCGGGACGGACGGACACAAAAAAGCCGCCGGGTTTTCACCCGGCGGCTTTTTTGTGTGTCAGGCCACCGAAAGGTGGACTGGGAGAACTTAGAGTCCGGCGGACAGCGGACGGGACACGATCCCCTCCGTGGTCTTGACGCGGAGGACGTGGACGCCCTTGCCGAGGGCCGGCAAGGTGTAGTTCTTCGGGCCTTCGCCACGGAACGTGTGCAGCGTACGACCGGTCACGTCGAGGATCATCGCTTCATGCGGACCCTGTGCGAACACGGAGAACAACGTGCCACCCACCTTGAGCCAGGAGGCTTGGGCCACCGGGGCGGTCGGACGAACCGAGGTCACCAGATTCGGCACCAGGCCGGGATCCTGACAGGTGCCGGTATAGCGCACCTTCACCACCCCTTCGCTGGCGTTGCCGGTCTTGTCGCCGTTACAGCAGCCCGCACCCCAGTCGACGCCGTACAGGACGCCATCGGGGCCTTGCGCGAATTCAACGAGGTTGCGCAGGCTGGGCTGGTTACTGGTCTTGGTCATGGTGAACACGGTGGCGGCATCACCCACGGCGGCGCCGGTTGTGGGATTCACCTTTTGAGCGAAGAAACCGCCGGACACGAAGTTGTGCGACAGCACGACATCGTCAAGGTGCGGAGGAAGCTTGTCCGGATTGTTCACCGCGCCATTGTAGCGGACGATCGGGCCGCCCATCGCGCAACCCGTGGTCTGCGACGTGTAGGGCTTGTGCATCGGCGGGAGGGTATCGGCCCCGGTCGCCTGCGCCCAGTTGTTCACAGGCACTTCCGTGGTCATGCTGGTCGGGTTGAAGATGTTCCATTCGGACGCGGACGTCGGTTCGGGACGCTCATCATAAGAGGCCGCATAACCACCCTGACGAACACCGTCGCCCACCCAGAAAGGCCATCCGCTGAAGGCCGGAGCAATCGCGTAGTTGTGCTCCTCAGCGCGTTCACCACCACGGTCAGGACCACACTCGGACCAGGCAATGCGGCCTTCGCGATAGGGGTCGATGCCGAAGACGTAGGGGTTGCGGCTACCCTTCACATAAATTTCGGGCTTCACGATATTGGCATCCCGGTAGGCCGTGGCGCGAGCCGCCAGCCCTTGGCTTTCCCAGCGGGTCGCCCAGTAATCACCGAAGTTGCCCGCAGGGATCGAGTACCCCTTCTCGGAGTTGTCGGGCTTGATCCGCAGGATGCCACCCCGCAGGTCAGCCGTGTTGGCCGGGCCCATGGCGGTCGCTTCATTATCGCCCGTGGCGATGTAGAGATTGCCGAACTGGTCGAAACGGAGGGAACCACCCGTGTGCCAACGACCCGAGGTCGCCGCAGGAATGTGCAGGATGATCTTTTCGGAAGCCATATCCATCATGCGTGTGGTCGCATTGAGCGTAAAGCGGGACACCCGCCAGCCGTTGGTGGTGCTGGCGGTGTTCGCGTTACCCGTTGCGTACATGACGTAGAGGTAGTTGTCCTGGGCGAACGTTTTGGGATTGACCGCCACCCCCCAGACACCCGACTCATTGAAGCCGACGTAAACATTGGGAATCGTGCCGATCGCGGTGAGGGTCGCAGGGTTCGCGTGCGCGTCATAGTAAAGAATGCGGCCCGCAGCGGCGGCAGAACCGGCGCCACCCTTTTCGGCGAGGATCAGATCGGCCTTGCCCGTGGTTTCATTCATCACGAAGGCCATCTTCACGATGCGAAGCGGGTTAACCGTGGGGAACAGGGCGCGACTCACCACGGGTTCGATGACGAACTCGCTGCTGAGATTCCCGGACAACGCAGAGCAGTTGCCCGTCGCCGTCGCCGACGTATAGGCGCTGGCCCAGGACTGCGCGCCGGCATTCACGGCAAACACCGCGGCGAGCGCGAATCCGGTACTGAGTGAGGTAACGTGTTTCTTAATGTGCATGGGGTACTCCCTTTTTGGTAGAACCTTGTTTCCGCTTCAGGAAAAATAACCTCAGAGGTCTCGTGAATCCGGCTGCCGGAAGCCCGGCGCGCTTACAGCGCGCTCAGGGTCCGGACGGCGATGCCAGTGCTGGTCTTCACACGAACGATATGGACGCCCTTGCGGCCCAGTTCCGGAACATTGTAGTTGCTGGGACCTTCACCACGGAACACGTGCAGGGCACGGCCGGTGACATCCAGGATGGTGGCCTCGTGCGCGCCCTGGGCCGTCACCGTCACGGTACGGCCGTTCACCTTCAGCCAGTCCACGGGACCACGCACAACCTGGTTCGCGATGGAGGTGCCGGAGGGGAACAAGCCCGGGTCCGCGCAGTTCCCGTTATACGCAATGCGCACGATCCCCGTGAAACCGGACTGGCCGCCCGAGTTGCCGTTGCAGCAGCCCGCGCCGTGGTTCAGAACGTAAAGGGCGCCGTCCGGTCCCTGCTGCCAGTCGATGTGACGGCCGATGCCGGGGGCGGTGGCGCTCATGCCGCCGGGACGCGGGTAATCGGCCGAAGTGAAGACCTGATAGTTTTCACCGGTGGGAGCGCCCGTGGCCGGATCCAGCTTGCGCAAATAGTAGGTCTGGCCCATGAAATCACCCCACAGCATGGTGTGATCCAGATGCGGAGGCATTTTGCCGGTGTTCGCGATACGACCGTCGTAGCGGATGATCGGGCCACCCATGGCGCACGTATTGCCGTTTCCGCTGCCTGCGACCGCGGCACCATTCCAGGTCGCGACCGGCTTGTGCATCGGCGGCAGCGTATCCACGCCATTGCGCGTGATGCCGCCCGAGCCCGGCCAGGTGTTGACCGGCTTGTCGAGGCTCATGCCGGCCGGATTGTACTGGCCGTACAACGCCGTGCTGTTGATGTCGCCCACCTCATTGTAGGTGTTGTCGAAGGTCGACTGACGAACCGAATCGCCGACCCAGAAGGGAAAGCCGCTGAACGCCGGCGCGGAGGTCACGCTGGCTTCTTCACGACGCTGGTTGTCGGGGCCGCATTCCGCCCACGAGATGCGTCCCTGGATGTTCGGATCGAGCCCGAACACATAGGGATTCCGGTTGCCCTTGATGTAGATCTCGGCCTTGACCTTGGACGTGTCCTTGTACTGGTTCGAGAGCGTGGCACGGCCCTGGGAATTGAACTGGGCCGACCAGTACTCGCCGAAGTTGCCGCTGGGAATGGTATAGCTGCCCGACGCGGTGGGCTTGATGCGCAGAATGCTGCCGCGGAGGTCGGCGGTATTGCCGGGGCCCATGAAGAGGGACTCGTTGTCGCCCACGCTGATGTAAAGGTTTCCGAAATTGTCGAAGCGCAGCGAACCGCCGGTGTGATAGCGCTCACCCATGGCCGCGGGGATGTGCAGCACCACGACCTCGGACGCCGGGTCCAGCATCTTGGTGGTGGGATTCAGGGTGAAGCGCGAAACGCGCAAACCGACATCGGCGGAAGGATTGGACTGTGACGCCGCACTGGCCGTGGTGCTCGTCTCTCCGTTGCGGTACGAGAAGGACACGTAGATGAAATTGTTGGTCTTGAAGTTCGGGTCGAGCGCGATGCCGCCGAGACCGTCTTCGCTGAAGGAACGCCACACGCCGGGAACCGTACCGATATTGGTCAGGGTCTTCGTGTCGCTGTTGTAGTACTGGATCTCGCCGTATTTCTGGGAGATGTAAATGTCGGCCAGCCCGGACGTGGGGTTGAGGTCGAAGGCCATCTTCATGGGTCGCGCGAAATCGTTCCCGTGCAAGGCACGGCTGACGATGGGCGTCACCGTGAAGTTGCCGCCGAGCGACGGGGAGAGCGCCGAGCACTCACCGGTCGCCGTCGGAGACGTGTACGCGGACGCCCAGGACTGGGCCACGGCATCATGAGCGGCAAAAGCCGTCACCACACCCAAAACGGAAAACAGACGCTTACGAGACGAACGACACATCATGGCCATAGGGGCTCCCCGCGAGGTAATGAAAACGAATCGCCCTTAATCTACCGCCACTCGCATTTTCCCGAACGCGGTTTTTCATCTTATTTGGGCTTTTTTGTGGTATTTTATCGATGATTCCTGAGCCAATACTGCCCGGTCACTTCATAAATCCCTGTACCACGCGAACTTAGGAGTCCCCAAAATTGGACTTTGGCTGGAAGGCCGCCCCCACAACGTCTGGTATGATTTCGCCAGTGTCCAGACGCTTCGTCTTAGGGTCCTCCCGACCCGCCACCCTCCCCCGCAAGAGAGAGGCTCCCGGAGCCTGTCTTTTCACCCGCGGGGACTGCGGAGCGGGGCCCCCGCGCCTACCCCACCCGGAACTTGTCGAACCGCAGCTTCGGATAGTTTTTCTGCACGGTCTG
>CAYQFG010000137.1:0-4508 GCA_964416695.1 uncultured Bifidobacterium sp. | reverse complement strand
CGCCGAGGCGCTGCATGCGGCCCGGCATGCGGGCCGCATGCAAGGCGGGCAGCCATGCCGTCTCCGGCGGCAGCGCCTCGGCGCGAAAGGTTTCCAGCGCCAGCACCGCGAGGGCGGCGTTGCGCATTTGCCAGGTTTCCGCGCGCAACGTCGCGGGCACGGAATACCCGCGGTACCGCCCCTGCACGATCCAGGCCGCCGCCGGTTGCCCGGCATCGTCCGCGGGAGCGACGAGGCGATCCGCGAGATTGACGAACGTCGCGCCCGCCGCGCGCGCGGCGGCTTCCGCCGCGCGCGCCAAAGCCGGGCGTGGTTCGTCCACGACCAGCGGTGCGCCCGGCTTGACGATGCCGAGCTTCTCCCGTTGTACGGCTTCCACCGTATCCCCGAGCATGGCGACATGATCGAGGGAAATCGAGGTGATGACCGTGAGCCGCGGGGCGACCACGTTGGTCGCATCCAGGCGTCCCCCCAATCCGGTTTCCAGCACGACGGCTTCGCAGCCGCACTCCCGGAACCAGGCGAAGGCCAGCGCCGTCACGATCTCGAAATAGGTGGGGTTCAAGGCTTCCAGGGTGCCGAAATGCCGGTTGAGCCAGTCGGTGACGAAGGCCGGGGGGACGGGGTCACCGTCGACGCGGATGCGCTCCCGGAAGCTGACAAGATGAGGCGACGTATACAGCCCCACACGCCGGACTCCCAGAACGGGAAGCAGGTTGGCCAGCGCCAGACACACGCTTCCCTTCCCGTTGGTGCCTGCCACGTGCAGATAAACACCCCCGCCGTGCGGGCTTCCCACCCCCTCCAGCAGCTCTTCCATTCGTTCCAGTCCCATCTTGATGGAAAACTGGTTGCGGGCATAGAGCCACTCCAGCGCGGTGGAGTATGTGGGAAAACGCATGGGGACTACGGGAAGGTTTCGGTTTTTAGTTCATCATGAACGCTGATCGATCACAATGATCAACGAAGGCATGAGGCCGGTGTGTCCCGCGGTGAGGGCTCGCCTGCGGAGATCCGGCCCATGCCGCTGTTCATCCGGCTCTTACCATGAACTGTTCGTTAATGATTGTTCACAGGCTTACTTCGCGTACACATGCCCGAGGACCGTGGTGATGGTCGCCTTGAGTTCGGGGCGGGGGGCGATCATGTCGACGAAACCTTTTTCGAGCAGGAACTCGGCGCGCTGGAATCCGGGGGGCAGCTGTTGGCGGATCGTTTCGCGGATCACGCGTTCCCCGGCAAAACCGATCAGCGATCCCGGCTCGGCAATGTGGAAGTCACCCAGCATGGCGAAGCTGGCGGTCACGCCGCCCATGGTGGGATTCGTGAGGATGGACAAATACGGCAGGCCGGCCTCGCGCATGCGCGCGATCTCCACCGACGTGCTCGCCATCTGCATGAGCGACAGCACGCCTTCCTGCATGCGCGCGCCCCCGGAGGCGGTCACGATGATCGCGGGAGTCTTGTCCTTGAGCGCGCGGCGGAACACACGCGCGATTTTTTCGCCCTCGACCGATCCCATGGAGCCGCCGATGTAACGGAAGTCCATGACGCCGAGAGACACGGGAAGGCCGGAGATTTGTCCGGTCCCGGAAAGGACGCCGGAGATGGCGCCGGTTTTCTTCTCGGCCTCGGCGAGGCTGTCCTTGTATTTCTTTTTCGCGGCGAACTTGAGAGGGTCCGTGGAGCGCAGCGTGGTGTCCATGGGAACCCAGGTGCCATCGTCGATCAGGATCTGGACGTATTCGTTGGCACCGATGCGGAAGTGATGGCCGCAGTGTTCACACACATGAAAATTGCGCGCCAGTTCCTTGCGGTACAGGACTTCCTTGCATCCGTCGCATTTTACCCACAAATCGGCGGGAGTATCCTTTTTGATAAGGGTACCGATGCCTGATTTTGCCTTGCGAAACCATTCCATGTCGTTTTTCGCCGTTTTTTCGTGAAGTTGCAAGATAACCTATGCCCGGGGAGGTGTCCACACGCACAGGAGGGCCCGAAATGAAAGCGCCGCCCGGGGTGTACCCGGGCGGCGCCTGAAATCACTCAATCGCTGCGATTACTTGGCGTCCGCTTCGCTGAGGGCCACCGGACGGTAGCCACCACGCGTACGGTAGTACAGCATGAGGATGAGGTAGATCACCGCCATTGTGAGCGGGATGTACGAGTCGACCTTCAGGGTCTTGCGGTCGCCGGCTTCGCTGGCTTCCACGATCACCTGCTGCTCAGGAGTGCGCTCCGCCGCAGCGCGCGCGGTTTCCAGCTCCGAACCCTGGATGGGGAACACTTCGGCGAGCCAGAGGAAGCGCGAGGGGGTTTCCGCACGAACTTCTTCATACACGGCGGGATTGCTGGCCTGCAGCGCCTCAGCCGCGAAACGGTCCTTGGAGTAGCCGAGACCGGGGCCGCCGAGCAAACCGGCCGACAGGAAGCCCAGACCGCCCATCACCGACATGGCGACGGCACCGGTGCGGGGGAACTGGTCGGACACGACCGCGAGCATGGTGGGCCAGAAGAACGTCTTGCCCAGCGCGTAGATGCCCAGGGCGATGACGGCCATGAAGAACGTTTCCATGCCGCTGGCCAGGCGCAGGCCCACCAAGGCGAACACGGCGCTCAGCAGCAGGATGCCGATGGGCGAGATCTTCAGGTTGCGCTCGATGAAGTCAGCCGAGAAGCGCAGGAAGAACATGATGGCGGACGTCCAGATGAACAGGAACTTGCCCTGCTCCGAGGTGAACAGGTTGCCCGTGATGTTCTGGATCCAGCCGTCGGTGCCCAGCTCAACCGCACCCACGAGGATGTGGGTCACGAAGAAGATGAAGAGCAGGAAGGAACCGAACGAGAAGCGGGTCAGGAAACCCACGACCAGCACGATGGCGACACCCACGATCCACGCGAAGGCGGTGGGCAGGCCCAGGCTCTGCGAGATGAAGAGCGCGATCATGTAACCGACCACGGCGGCGCCGATGAGGCCGATGTCCTTGAACATTTCGCCCAGCTTGGCGCCGCGTTCCGCGACCTCGGACTTGGGGAACTTCTGACCGAGGAACATCAGACCGTAGATCACGGTGGGGATCAGGTACAGGGCCAGCTGGAACTTCCAGCCCACCTGCAGCTTGTCGTCCAGCAGCCAGCCGGCCATCGCACCCACAACCATGCCGGCAGGCCAGCTGGCATGCAGGATGTTCAGGTAGTGAGTCCGCTTGGTGGGATACAGCGTGGCGACCAGGGGGTTCGACACGGCTTCGAGGGTACCGTTCGCCAGGGCGAACAGGAACATGCCCCAGAACAGGAAGCCTTCGGCGTTGGCCGGCGAGCTGGCGCCGAACGTGACGAAGGCCGACAGCACGTGCAAGGCAAACGCGGCGAACACGAGCTTGCCGTAACCGATCTTGTCGACGATCACGCCGCCGATGATGATGCCGAAACACATGCCCGTAAAGCCGGCACCGCCGATGACGCCGAGAGTGGTGGCCGAAAAGCCATACTCCTGACCCCAGTTGTCAAAAATGCCGCCGCGCAGGGCGAAGCCGATGCCGGAGGCAAAAATGGCCATGAAGCCTGCCCAAAGCAGACGGGCCGAATTAGGCGTGATACCATCGGTTTTGATGGACATATGTTTCCCTCCTTGGGGGGTAAAAAATGGAGCCCCTAATCTACCGCGATATTTTCCCTGCGCTAGATGTTTTTTCGTTTTTTTCCGTGAATTGGAGCGTACAACGAATTGTTTTGCCGCAGACATGCCAAAATTTGCCACTGAATTGACAATTTTAGCGGTTCAAACCCTTGATGTTCCCGCCGTCGGAAAGCCCGGCAAGGGGGTCCGAATGCGTCTGCAGGCTGCATTGCAGTACGACCTGTTCCGGGCCTGTTCCGGACCTGTTCCGGATCTGTTCCCCCGTAAACCGGCCTGAATCCGGCCCCGAAACGGAGATCTCAAGAATGGGGAATCCGTCCCGGCGCCCGGCCTCCGCGAGGGACGCCGAAAATGCCCCCACGAAGCCGGGTTAAAAAGCGTGGGCCGGTTAAAAAGCGTGATGAAAGGGGGTCCGGCTAGGACCAGTTCACCAGGCCGAACCAGGCCGTCAGCAGGATCACCGCGCCGAAGACGATGCGGTACCAGGCAAAAGGCACAAAATCATTGTTTGACACGTACCGCAACAACCAGCGGATGCACAGCCATGCGGACAGGAACGCCACCACCAGTCCCACGGTAAACGGCAGGATATCCGCCACCGTCAACAGGCTCCAGTCCTTGTAGAGGCTGTACACCCCCGCGCCGATCAAGGTGGGAATCGCCAGATAAAAGCTGAATTCCGTGGCAACAGGGCGGGACAGCCCTGAAATCATCCCTCCAATGATGGTTGCGCCCGACCGGCTGGTACCGGGCAGCAGGGCAAGGCATTGCAGAAAGCCGACTTTCAGCGCGTCCTTGATGGTCATGGCGTCGACATGGGTGATGCGGGGCTGCACCGCACGCCGTCCCCGCTCCGCCCACAGGATGA
>CAYQFG010000136.1:0-4511 GCA_964416695.1 uncultured Bifidobacterium sp. | reverse complement strand
GCGGCCCGGGAATGTGACCGAGGGAAAAATGGAGCGGACAATCGGACTCGAACCGACGACCATCTGCATGGGAAGCAGAAGCTCTACCAACTGAGCTATGTCCGCGCGAGGGGAAAATATAACGTAATCCACACAAATCATGAAATGGAATCAAGACGAAAAATGTCGGGAAGGTTAAATTAGTGACCCCATTTTCGAACCGGAACCTCCATGCAAACCACTTTTGTCATCATCAAGCCCAACGGCGTCCGCGGCGGCCTCATCGGCGAGATCATCGCCCGCTACGAAAAGGCCCGCCTCAGCGTGGCCGCCATCCGTCTCGGCGTCATCACCCGCGAGCAGGCGGAAGGCTTTTACGCCGAGCACAAGGAACGCGGATTCTTCGGTGAACTGGTGGACTTCATGACCTCCGGCCCGGTGGTGCTGCTCGCGCTGCGCGGCGAGAAGGCCGTCGAAGCCGTGCGTCACATGAACGGCGCGACCAACCCGGCCAACGCCCTGCCGGGCACCATCCGCTACGATTTCGCGCCCAATACGGGCGAGAACGTGGTGCACTCCTCCGACTCGCCCGAGAGCGCCGCACGCGAGGTCGCGTACTGGTTCAAGGCCGACGAACTGACCGAGTACGCGCCCGCGTCCTTCGTCCTTTAACGGACCAGGCGGACCCAGGCCACATACCTGATCCCTGTTCCGTCCCCCCCCCCACAGGGTTCCGGCGGAACAGGGACGCTTCGGGGGTCTTCATGCTGCTTCCTTACCGCGACAGATTTCCCGTGACCGGACGCGGCGCCTTCGTCGCTCCCGACGCCACCCTGATCGGCGACGTCACGCTGGGCGACGACGCCTCCGTCTTCTTTCAGTGCGTCCTCCGCGCCGACATCAACGCCATCCGCATCGGCGCGCGGAGCAACATCCAGGATCACACCACCGTCCATCTGGCCAGCGACGTGCCGACCATCGTGGGCGAAGACGTCAGCGTCGGCCATCGCTGCATCCTGCACGCCTGCACGATCAAGGATCGTGTCCTGGTGGGCATGGGCAGCATCCTGATGGACAACGTGGTCATCGGCGAGGACAGCATCGTCGGGGCCGGCAGCCTCATCCCCAAGGGCAAAACCTTTCCGCCCGGTTCCCTGATCGTGGGCAGTCCGGCGCGCCTCGTGCGTCCTCTCACCGATGATGAGAAAGCCTCCATCCCCGCGCTGGCGCGGAAGTATCTGGGGGTGAAGGATGAGTACCGCCGTACGACGCGGTCCGAAGCGTAAGGGAGACCTGGGCCTCCGGGTTCCCGGTCAGACGTGCCGGGGCGCACAAAAATCCGGACGCGCCACGCGTCGGGAGGCGCGCCCAGGGACTCGCAGTTGTTAGCGTTGTGTCTATCCTGACGTGGGGTTGCCGCAGCCATTCCCGGCGCGCAGCCCGTCTTCGCCGCAACGACGAGTCCACACGCACGAACATTCGCCGACACCCGACCGCCACCCACAAACCCTGCGCCCCCCTCCATGAAAACCTTCGCCCAGAACCTCGCCTTCCTGGTCGTTCTCTTCCTCATCGGTGGATGGTTGATCAGTGCGTACATGGAGGTGAAAGCGTCCACCGAGATTTTCGACGGTCCGGAAGAAGTCCCCACGGTGGACGCGGTGATCGTGCCGGGCGCGAGCGTGTATCGATCGGGCCAGTTGTCACCCGTTCTGGAACGCCGCATGGAGACCGCGCTCGCGCTGGCGTTCGAACGCCCGGGGGTCCGGCTGCTGCTGTCGGGCACCAATGTGCCGCAAGGGTACAGCGAGACCCGGGCGATGCGTGAGTACGCCATCGACCGCGGGTTCCCCGCCGGGAAAATCCTGGTGGATGACGCGGGGCGCAGCACCTTCCTCACCTTGTTGAACTGCAAGGCGGTTTTCGGTCTTCAGCGCGTCGCGCTGGTCAGCCAGGATTACCATCTGCCTCGCGCGCTGTACATCGCGCGCCGTCTGGGGATGGAGGTCTACGGGCTGCGCGTCCTGCCTGAAGACGGTGTGCAACCCGTCAGCGGCTCCGGGTGGAACGCGCGCGAATGGTTCAGCCGCGTCAAGGACTTTATGCTGGTGCGCGTGTACCGCTGGTTCCACACGCGTTAGGCCTTCCATGCACAAGCTCGCCTTCCTCATCAATCCCGCGTCCGGCGGCGGCATGGGAGCCGAGGTGCATGCACGGCTGGAGCAGGTGCTGGACAGCTTCGGCCTCAAGCGCGAATCGTGGGTCGCGGAGATGACCGACGCCGGAAGGCTGGAGGAACAAACGGATGCCCTGCTCCGCACCACGCGCAAGCTCATCGCGGTGGGTGGCGACGGCACGCTCGGCATCGTGCTGGACCGCGTCCGCCGCCTGCGGCCCAACGCCGTGATCGGGCTGATTCCCCTGGGGACCGGCAACGATCTGGGCCGGGCGCTCGGCGTCTACCGCATCTACGACACCAAGGGGCTCGTGGCCTGCCTCAAACGCCTGCTGATGGCCCCCAGCCTGCCGTTCGACCTGTGGGACGCCGGCACCGCCACACTCGTGTCCTACCTGAGCATCGGCATGGACGCGGCGGTGCTCCGCGATTTCGACCGCGCGCGCAAACGCGGTGTCGTGGTCGGGGGGGCTCTCGGCAACAAGCTGTTTTACCTGCGCGCGCTGCTCAAACGCGCGCGGTACCGCATCCCCGACGGCGTCACCGCGCGACTGGAGACCCAAGACGGTCCCGTGGAACTGGACCTCTCCGGAAAATGCTCCCTGCTGGCCGCCAACATCGACTCCTACGCGGCGGGCGCACGCCCCGTGCCCGGCAACCGCTTCGACGACGGCCGCCTCGAGATCGTGGTCTTTGACACGCTCTGGCGTTACCTCGCCGTCGTCGCGTTCTCCCGCCTCATTCCGGCCGTGTCCCGTCACGCCGGCCTGACCCGTTACCAGGCGAAAACCATCGAACTGCAGGGCTCCGCGGAAGTGCCCACACAGATCGACGGTGAGGACTGCACGGGCCTCCTGCCCACTCCCCTGCGGGTGGCATTCGCCGCACGCGTTCGTCTTCTCGATCTCCGGCGCTCGTTCTTCGCCCTGTTTTGACGGACCGCCAACACGGAACCGGCGGCCAGGACCGGTGAACGCGACCAGCCGCGGCCGCCGCCATCCTCACCTCCTCCTGCCCGTTTTCACGTCCCGTTTGCTCCCCTTCGCCCGGCTGTCTACATTATCCCCACCCCATGACGGGGATCGCCTTTACCAGGACGTCTCATGACCCACATTTCCCTGCGTGTCCTTTCTGCGGCCTGCGCCCTGCTCTTCGCCGTTGAGGGCATCGCCCAACCGCTGCGCCCGGCCCCCAAGACCACACCCGGCACTCCGTCTGCCTCCGGCCCGTCCGCGACGCCGGCGGCCAAGGCCACCGCTCCCGCCGCAACCTCCAACCAGACCGTGGTGACGGTCGGCACCGTGGCGATCAAGCGCGGCAAGATCGATACTCTGGCCGCGCTGATGGCGCGCGCACGGGGGGCCGACATCGATGAGCTGCCGCCGGCGCAGGCCCAGATGTTGCGGCGCATGGTGACGACCAACCTCATCGGCCAGGAACTGGTCGAACTTGAGGCCCAGGCGAAGGGCATCAAGGCGACGCCGGCGGACATCGACTCCGGCCTCAAGGTGCTCAAGTCACAATTCCCCGACGCCGCCACCTGGCAGCGCGCCTTGCGGGAAAGCGGGGATACCGAAGCCGCAGTGCGGGGGAAGATCGCCCGCCAGATCCGTTCCGAAAAAGTGTTGGCCGCGAACCTGACGCCACCCGCTCCGCCCACTGAAGCTGAACTGCGGGCGTTCTGGGAAGCGAACAAAAAAGACTTTCCCGTCAGCGATTCGTTGCGGGCGCTCCAAATCCTGCTCAAGGCCGACGCGTCTCTCACCGGTGAGGCGGCGGAAGCCAAAAAGCGCCGCCTCGAAACCCTGCGTCGCGAACTGCTCGCCGACAGCGCCGACACCCCGGCCCTGCTCGCCGCCTTCATGGGCGAGGCCGCGCGGGTCGGCGAAGGTCCCGAAGCCCGCATTGGAGGCGACCTGGAGCGCTTTCACCCCAGCGACTTCCACGCCGATTTCAGGAACCAGGTGGTAAAACTCAAGGTCGGCCAGCTTTCACCCGTTTTCCGGACTCCCTTGGGATTCCACCTCGTCCTCCTGGTGGAGAAATACGATGGAAAGTTCGAGAGCTATCGTCTTCAAAGCCTGCAGAACGTGATGAACCGCAAGAATCTCCAGCTCGGCATCGACATGCGCGATTTCCTGAAAAAACTGGCGGTTCGCTATCCGGTGAAGTATGCGATCGCCTCTTACCGGGATCCCTCCGAATCCGGTATTTACTGAAAAAACGCTGAATCGAGGGTGTTTTTGGGGAAATCGGGGAAACCTGCGGGGCTTTTCCCTTTAAATTCCCCGCTGTGATTGGTAAGTTTTCGCCCCTGCTTTTCAACCAAGGTGTTGCCATGTATTCGGTGATTATT
>CAYQFG010000135.1:0-4545 GCA_964416695.1 uncultured Bifidobacterium sp. | reverse complement strand
ACGCGCAGTTCGATGGCGGTGCAGGTCAGCGGAGGCAGCTGGCGCGACTTGATGCCGACGAGGCGGCCCGTCAGCGATTCGGCGCCGTCGGCGCCCACGACCATGGCCGCGCGCACGTCGTGCGTCACGCCGTTCTGTTCGATGCGCACCGTGCGCGTGCCGTCCACCACGGGGCCGACTTCGAACACGCGGGCGTTGGTCTGCAGCGAGGCGCCTTCGTTCACCGCCTGTTGGGCGATGTCCTGGTCGAAGATGCGGCGGTCGAGCATCACGCCCAGTTCGCGGTCGGCGTCGTAGCGGATGTTCACGCCGCCGGGACCGTTGAGGATCACGCCCGTGAAGCGCGTTTCGATGTAGTCCTCATTGACCGTCATGAAGTCGGAGAGGCGCTTCACGGGGCCGGTGGCTTCGCCGCAGCGGACGGGGACACCGACGACGGGGCGCTTCTCGCACAACAGCACGCTGTACCCGGCGCGCGCGAGGTTGCGGGCGCACAGGCTGCCGGAGGGGCCGGCGCCGACGACGACGACGTCATAGGACGGGGCGATGGGTGTGGCGACGGGTGCGGAGGTCATGGGGTGTCCGCCTGAGGGGACGAGTGTCGGGGCGCATGGTGGGACGCATGATCATGCGACGCGGCTGCGGGGAGCGGCCAGTGGAAATCCGCCGGCGTGCGCGGCGTCAGCGTCGGGTTCTCTTCGCCTTGTGGCGCGCGCTTCTCGATGGACAGCGCACCCACGGGGCAAAAGCGCACGCAGATGGTGCAATACGTGCATTTGTCCTGGAAGACCTGAAGGTCGAGCCCGAACATGTCGAGCGCGAGATCGGGACAGGTGCCCACGCAACCCGCGCACGAAATGCAGGTTTCACGGTCGAGCAGCAGGACCTTGGCAGGGCGCTTGTAGGACTTGACAGGCGCTGGGGATGCGGAGGTTTCGAAGGACATGACTGCGGTAATGTAACTCATCCCCGGCGTTTGAAACCGCGTGAAATGCGCGCTCCGCCCCCCTATCCCGCCTGTTCTCCGCCCTTGGGGCCATGGAACACGATCCACATCTTCAGACCGTCCCGCGGATCCTGAAAACAGACCATGATGGCGGTTATGGGGCGTTACGGTTCGTGCGCCCGGTGCGGCCTTTCCGTTCGCGCTCCTCTTTCCCGGGACTGCGCCCGCCCTCTTTCCGCACGGAATCCGGGTTCAGGGCGGGCCCCCGGTGGCCGGGCGGCCGCTTGCCGTAGCCGCGCAGCTCCCCGTAACGCTCCACCTGTTCGGTGGTCAGCACGGCGCGCTGCTCCACGTGCGCCAGAAGATGCGCGCCCCGCACTTCGGCCTGCAGCGCCCCGATCTTTTCCAGGGATGATTTCAGGGTGGCTTCCGTGATCGTGCCCTCACGGAAGAGTCGATCCATCTCCGCTTCGGCCTCCACCAGTCGCGCGCCGGCCGCCCGCGCCCGCTCCTTCATGCGCGCATGGATCCCGCGCGTGGACTTGAGCTGATCCTCCGTGAGCTTGAGCGCGGCGGCCAGCTCAAGCACGTGCATGGGTCCGGGATAACGATTGAGTTCGGCGGTGCGGCCATAGCCCATCCCGCGCCCCGCGCGCAGGCCTGCAACCTGATCGGGGGCGAGCGCCTTGATCTCCCGGCGCTCTTCTCCGGCGTAGGGAGACGGAGAAGGGACGGACGAATGCGCGGCGGCTCCGTCGGCGGGCTTGTGATCCGACGCGCCGGGCGCCGCGATGGCGACGGCGGCCGTGAGGAGAAGGGCGGCGGGCCCCGCCAAAACGGGAAGATGGCGAAGATGTGACGAACGCTTCATGGTGATTCCTTTGTCTGACATCGTTCCGGGGTTGCCCCCGCGCGCTTTCGTGACGGGCTCCGCGGAACGACCGGTGCGTCCGCAATGTAGCCGGATGACGGGAGCCGAACCCAGAGATCCGCGTCCCGATGCGGTCGCGGTTTGGTCATGAAAAGGCCCGGGGGAATGGAGGCCTCATCCGCCCGGGATGCCCTGACAAGACTCCGGCATGGAAAATTCAAACGTTTGAACGGCGATCGTGTCGTGACGCTCCGGGAACCACATCGCCCCCCGCGGTTTACTCCAACGTCTTCTGCCAGAACAACGCCTTGCCCATGCGCGGGTCAAGCTGGTAACTCTCGAAGCCGAACGAACGGTACGCGTTCTGCGCCACCACGTTGCCTTCGAGAACCTCCAGCGTCAACTTGCAGCACCCCCGCGCCCGCGCCGCCTCTTCGGCCCGCGCGAGGATGCGGCGCGACAACCCCCGTCCCCGGAACTTCGCGACGACGACCATGTCGTGCACGTTGAGCAAGGGTTTGCAGGCGAAGGTGGAGAACCCTTCCACGCAAATGGCGAGCCCGGCCGGTTCGTCATCGATGAAGGCCAGGATCGCCAGCGTCTGGGGGCGCCGGCGGAGTTCGCCCGCAAGGTGTGCGCGCGTGAACGCGGTCAAGGGCGCGCCACCGCCCATGCGATCGCGGGCGTAGGCGTCGAGCAATTCCACCACGGCGCGCGCATGATCGGGATCATCCAGATCGGCGGGGACGATGCGCTCCCCGGTGTCCATCGATGTGAGGGACGGCGGGACCCGGGGGGCATCCCCCTGATTCCGGGACTGGTCTTCGTGCGCGGTCATCGGGTTGGTCTCCGGAAGCGTCGCGGAGGCCGCTCAGGTCAGCGCGCCGATCGCGATCATGGTGACGTGAGCGATCATGTGCGCGAGGATCGCGCATTCGAGTCCGCGCTTCCAGTAGAGGAAGCCGGCGATGAGGCCGAACGAGGCGTTGCCCACCAGGATGTACGCCAGCAACGGCGCGGTCATCTGCGGCGCGAGGGAAAACGCGGCGGGCAGGTGGCCGGCGGCGAAGACGAGGGACGACAACACGATGGCGGCCACGATGTTGTGCGCGCGGAGGTCGCTGCCATCGCGCGGGCCCCGCTGCGTGAGGCGATACACCAGCCACGCGAGGAAGGACATCACGCCCCAGCGCACGAGGATCTCCTCGGTGATGCCGCCGTACAGGAGTTTGGTGTACCACGGGAGGTCCAGGCCTTCACCGGCGGCGCGGAATGCGGCGGGGAGATGTCCTCCCATGACACCGTAGAAGGCGGCCAGAAAGGCGCCGCCCAACACCCCACCCACAAGTCCCGGAACGATCTGCGGCTTGAGCGCGTCCCGAACGGCTTCACGCGTTCCCGTCGACGACAGCACTTCGATCACGGGCGCGCGCAGTCCGACCTTGCGGGAATACACCGACCCCAACCAGACCATGAGGAACAGCATGATGGACGGCTGAACGATGGAAAGGAACTGGATCAGCCACACCGGCACCGCGGGGGCCTCGGGTTGCGCGGCGAGCAGGTGCATGGTGAGCGGAGCGAGCGAAAGCACGCCGATGAAACCGAGAGTGAAGAGCAGGAAGTTGGGATTGAAGGTTTTCATGACGCCGCCGTGGTTCTCGTGGAAAGGAGGCTTCAATTTAATCGCGCGCGCCTTGCCTGTCGGTTGCGACACGGCCGGCGGAATTTTCGGAGGCATCGCAGGAAGGGTTGGGGGTGACGCCGACTCCGCATCGTGAGACGTCTTCCCGCTGGCCGCGGAGTCGGGGTGCGGGGACGTCGCAGGGTGTTTAAGGGTTCCCGAAACCCGCGTTTTGCTATATCGTTCCCGATTTTCGGGAGAGAGTGGAATGTTCGCTGTCCGTACATGCAAAGAGAAGACGTCGTCCCGACACGTGATGGGAGGCGTCGCCTTGGCGTGCCTGATGCTGGGAGCCGGGGAGGTCGCGGCGCAGTGCGACACGTGGACGCGCAGCACCATCCGCCATTGTGACGGCATCGACTACGAGCTGTGGAGCCAGAACAACCGCGGCACCGTCAACATGAAGATCACGGGCGGCAGCGCGGACACCAACGGCGGCACATTCGAGGCGACCTGGACGGGCACGGAGAACATCCTCTTCCGCGCCGGCAAGAAGTGGGGATTCTCCACCACCACGACGCCGCGGTCGCTCGGAGGGATCACGCTGGATTTCGCCGCGACCTGGACGTCGACGGATAACGTGAAGATGCTGGGCGTGTATGGGTGGTCGTATTACCCGGCGGAGAGCGTTCCGACGAAAACGGAGAGCGGCCAGACCATGAGCTTTTCGGACCAGATCGAGTACTACATCATCCAGGATCGCGGAGGCTTCAACCCCGGATCGGGCGGCGTGAACGCCAAAAAGTACGGCGAAGCCACCATCGACGGCATCAGGTACGATTTTTGGGTGGCCGACCGCATCAACCAGCCCATGCTGACCGGGCGCGGCAACTTCAAGCAGTATTTCAGCGTGCCGCAGAACACCGCCAGCCATCGTCAAAGCGGCATCGTGTCCATCTCGAAGCATTTCGAGGAGTGGGACAAGGCCGGCATGAAGATGATGGACACCCGGCTGTACGAGGTGGCGATGAAGGTGGAATCGTACACGGGTTCGCCGAACGGGCGCGGATCGGCGCACGTGACGCGGAACCTGCTGACGTTCGG
>CAYQFG010000134.1:0-4606 GCA_964416695.1 uncultured Bifidobacterium sp. | reverse complement strand
ACGACAAGGAACGCAAACTCCTCGAAGGCATCCGCGCGCATTACGCCGCCGTGGGCCGGCATGCGGAGCACGTACGGCGGCAGCTCCGCGAACGGCAGGGTCCGTCGGAGCAGGGGGTTGAGATCCCCATCGTCGGAATGGGACATCTCTTCACTGCGGGCGGACAAACCGTCGATGGGGATGGTGTGCGCGACCTGTATGTCGGCTCCCTGGCGCATGTGACCGCCGGCGTTTTTCCCGAGTGCTGCGACTACGTCGCCCTCGGGCACTTGCACGTTCCGCAAAAGGTGGGCGGGCGGGAAACCATCCGCTACAGCGGCTCGCCTTTGCCCATGGGCTTCGGCGAAGCCCGCCAGCAAAAGGTCGTGTGCGAAGTCACGTTCACGGGTGCGGGCGCACCCGCGGTCACCCTCGTCGACGTCCCCGTGTTCCGCAAGCTCGAGCGCCTCAAGGGAAACCTCGCCGCACTGGAGGACCGCCTCCGGTCGCTCGCGCAGGCGGGCACGGAGGCCTGGCTCGAAGTCGTCTACGACGGCGACGACATCGTCGGCGACTTGCGCGAGCGTCTCGAAGCGGCGGTGGCTGGCACCGGCCTCGAGATGGTGCGCATCCGCAACAACCGGGTGGTGGAGCGCGCGCTGGCCCCGCAGCACGGCGCGGAAAGTCTCGACGACCTCGATGAATACCAGGTGTTCGCGCGCTGCCTGGCCGCGCACGAGGTTCCCGAGGAACAGCGTCCGCTGCTGACGCACACCTACCGCGAAGTCGTGGCCTCCCTGCACGAGCATCCCGAAGATGCGGGCAGCGCCGGTGGCGGTCCTGCCGCAGACACGGGCGCGGTCCCCCAGGGACGCATGCCTCCCGTCGCCGGGGCGTCGCCCCCCGACCTGTTCCGGAACGGAGGCGGCGCATGAAGATCCTCCACATCCGTTTCCGCAACCTCAACTCGCTCACCGGCGAGTGGGCCCTCGACTTCACCCACCCCGCCTATGCCGGCGACGGGCTGTTCGCCATCACCGGCCCCACCGGCGCGGGCAAGACCACCCTCCTCGACGCCCTGTGCCTCGCGCTGTACGGGCAAACCCCGCGCCTGGGCAAGATCTCCAAGGGCGGCAACGAAATCATGTCGCGGCGCACCGGCGACTGCTTCGCCGAAGTCACCTTCGAAACCCCCGCGGGCCGCTTCCGCTGCACCTGGAGCCAACACCGCGCCCGCAAAAAACCCGAAGGCGAACTGCAACACCCCAAACACGAAATCGTGAACGCCGACACCGGGGCCGTGCTCG
Source organism: uncultured Bifidobacterium sp. (assembly GCA_964416695.1). GTDB lineage: Bacteria > Fibrobacterota > Fibrobacteria > UBA11236 > UBA11236 > UBA11236. The sequence continues at coordinate 3,320 of CAYQFG010000134.1, read as the reverse complement.
AGGCCAAAATCCGCGACGTGGCGGACCGCATCGAGGCCGCCACCGGCATGAACTTCGACCGCTTCACGCGCTCCATGCTGCTGGCGCAGGGCAACTTCGCGGCCTTCCTCAAGGCCGAACCCGACGAGCGCGCGCCCATCCTCGAGCAGATCACCGGCACGGAGATCTACAGTGACATCTCCATCCGCGTGCACGAGCGCCAGCGCGCGGAAAGGGCGAAGCTCGACCAGCTGCGCGCGGAAACGTCCGGCGTCACCGTGCTCGATGCGGAGCAGGAGCAGTCGCTCAGGCAATCGCTCGAAGAGGCGAAACAACAAGAGGTTGCACGAAACACGAAAACCCGGGAAACCGCACAGGCCCTGACCTGGCTCGACACCCTCGACACGCTCCGGAAAGAGCTCGCGAGCCTCGATGAGGCGGCACTCATCCTGCGGCAGGAGCGTGACGCGTTCCAACCGGATCGCGAAAAGCTTCTGCGCGCCCATCAAGCCGCGTCACTCGACGGGTTGTACGCGACCCTCGTCGCCACCCGTCGCCAACAGGACGACGACACCATCGCCCTGAAGGCCGCCACCGAGGCCTTGCCCGCACGGGAAGCCGCCGTCACGCAGCACGCGGAGGCCCACCGGCGGGCGGAGCAAAACCTCCTGAAGGTCAAGGATGAGGCGAACGCCGTCACGCCCGTCTGGCTGAAGGTGCGCGCCCTCGACCAGCAACGGACCACCCTGGAAAAGGCCGTCGCGGACGGAGAGGCCGCCTGCCGGGCGGAGAACGGGGAGATCGCCAAGGCGCACAAGCAGCGTACCGAAGCGCGCACGCGGCACACGGAAGCCGCGAAGGCGTTGGACGATGTCAATGCGTTCCTCACGGACAACGCGCGGGATGAGTGGCTGGTGGGAGGGCTCGCCGGTGTTGAGGAGCAGGTGGGAACCTTGCTCGCCCGGCAAGGCGAGATCAGGCGGAATGAGGAGGCGCGAAAGCGGGCCTTAGGGCATTTGAAGCAGGCGGAACAGGCCCTCACGGAGGCCCGGGCTCAGACCGCGCGGCACCGGCAGGCCGTGGAGGCTGCGGCGCACCAGCGGCAGCAGGCGCAGGAGGCCCTGGCCCGGTTGCTGGACGGCCGGCTGTTGCGCGAGCTGCGCACCCAGCACGAAAACCGGCTGCGGGAGATGGCGCTCCTCGCGAAGATCGCCGAACTGGAGGATCACCGTGCCCGCTTGCAGGACGGAGCCCCGTGTCCCCTGTGCGGCGCCACGGAGCATCCGTATGCCGCCGGCAACCTCCCGTCTCCGGATGTCACCGAACAGAAGGTGGAGGCACTGTCCCGGCTGATCGCTCAGGCCGAGGAGCAGGAGACTGCGATCAAGGCCCTCGAAGTCGCCGAGCAGGAGGCCCGCAACGCCTTCATTGAGGCGGAAAAGCGGGAGGCTGCAGCCGGGCACGCCGTGCAAACGGCGGGCAAGGCCGTCACCGATGGCGACGAGAATCTGGAGACGCTCCGTACCGGGTGCGGCGAACTCCGGCGCGCCGTCGCGGAGCGGCTTCAGCCGTGGGGGCTCGCCTTCTCCGTCGGGAACGAGGATGCCCCTGTCGACGTCACCGCAGAAGCCTCATCCCTGCTCGAGGCCCTCAAGACGCGACGGGACAGGTGGCAGGCCCAGATGCGGACACAAACCGCACTCGCAAAACAACTCGCCGATATCGAGGCGGACGGCACGCGTCTGGATGCCGTGCTTGAAACGCGAAACCAGGCCCTTGCGGGCAAGCGCGTGCATCTTGAGGAGGTCACCAGGGAGTTGGCCACCGTAAGGGCGGCCCGTACCCAGCTTTATGGAGAGCAAAACGTCGACGACGAAGAGCGGCGACTGAACGAGGCGATCCGCAACGCGGATGAGGCCGAGAAAACTGCGCGGAAGGCCCTCGAAGAAGTGCGGCAACAAGGGCATGCGGCCAAAACCCGCGTCGACAGCCTGCAGCAGGCCATCGACCAGCGGACCCCGGTCCTGCGTCAGCAGGAGGCGGACTTCACCGCCGCGCTCACCCCGCTCGGGTTTTCCGGCGAAGCGGACGTCCTCGCGGCGAGGCTGCCGGTGGCCGCGCGCGAACACCTGGCGGCCGTGGCCAAACAACTGGATGACCGCGCCGTCGCCCTGAACGCGCGGCGGAACGAGCTCGCCTCACGCCTGCAGACGGAGACCGCGCGCGCGCTTACGGACGCCCCGCGCGAAGAACTCGCGCGCCGGCTCCGCGACGACGAAGAGGCCCTCCAGGAAATCCGCCGCACCGTGGCCGCACTCACATACCAGCTCGACGAAAACGCGGCCGCCCTCGAGCGCATCCGGGACAAACAGGCGGCGCTCGACGCGCAAACCCGGGAATGCCGCCGCTGGGACGCCCTGCACGAGCTGATCGGGTCCGCCGACGGCAAGAAGTACCGCAACTTCGCCCAAGGCCTCACCTTCGAACTGATGGTCGGCGACGCCAACCGACAGCTGCAGGCCATGAACGACCGCTACCTGCTGGTGCGTGACCGCACCCGCCCGCTCGACCTCAACGTGATCGACAATTATCAGGCGGGCGAGATCCGGTCCACCAAAAACCTCTCCGGCGGCGAAAGCTTCCTCGTCAGCCTCGCGCTGGCGTTGGGCCTCTCCCGCATGTCCAGCCGCAACGTGCGCGTCGACTCGTTGTTCCTCGATGAAGGCTTCGGCACGCTCGACGAAGACGCGCTCGACACCGCGCTGGAAACGCTCGCGGGTTTGCGGCAGGAAGGCAAGCTCATCGGCGTCATCTCGCACGTCGAAAGCCTGAAGGAACGCATCGCCACGCAGATCCGCATCACGCCCCTCACGGGGGGCCGCAGCGCGCTCGCGGGCCCGGGCGTGACCCAGGTTGCGGCGCACTGACCGCACCTGACGCAAAAAAGGCGGCCCGGTTGCCCGGACCGCCTTTCCCTGGAATGCGCATTGCAGTGACCACTGTTTCCCGTCCCTGAACCCGTGGAGGAGTCGAGCCATGGCTCAGGGACGTCCGGGGTGCAACGCGTGTCGACCTCCATAATGTACCCCGATCCCCTGGCCCCCGTGTCCCGAAACGGTCACACCCCCGCCAAACCTCCGTCACACCCCACGCCTTCCCTCACCCACGCGCAGCGTGCCTCCCCCCTGCTGTATTCCCGTACCGCTCTACTGCTGTACAGCTTCCCCTCCCTCATTCCCATTGCTCCAGTCCTCCCTTGCTCCCTTGCCTCATTGTTCTATTGCCCCATTGTTCTATTGCCCCATTGTTCTATTGCCCCATTGTTCTATTGCCCCATTGTT
>CAYQFG010000133.1:0-4616 GCA_964416695.1 uncultured Bifidobacterium sp. | reverse complement strand
CAGCTTGCCGCCGTCCACGGCCGGGTACGAGGAGTCGTACGGCAGGGCCATGCCCAGGGTTTCGATCGCGGAAGCCATGGTGTTCGCGGTGTACATGCCGCCACACGCGCCCTGTCCCGGGCAGGCTTCCTTGAGGACCGCGTTCATTTCCGTCTCGTCGATGGAGCCGGCCACGAACTTGCCGTAGGCTTCGAAGGCGGACACCACGTCCAGGGTCGCGTCCTTGTAGTGGCCGGGCAGGATCGTACCGCCGTACACCATGATCGAGGGACGGTTGAAACGCGCCATGGCCATCACCGAACCGGGCATGTTCTTGTCGCAGCCCACCACGGAAATGTTGGCGTCGTACCACATGGCCATGGTGACGGTCTCGATGGAATCCGCGATCAGGTCGCGCGACTGCAGCGAGTAGTTCATGCCCTCGGTGCCCATCGAAATGCCGTCGCTGACGCCGATGGTGTGGAACATCAGGCCCTTGAGGCCGGCCGCGTTGACGCTCGCCTTCACGCGGGCGGCGAGGTCGTTCAGGTGCATGTTGCACGGGTTGCCGTCCCAGCCGGTGCTGGCGATGCCGACCTGGGCCTTGCCCATGTCTTCGTCGGAGAAGCCGGTCGCGTACAGCATGGCCTTGGAGGCGGGCTGTGACACCATTTCAGTCAGTCGCGAGCTGTATTTGTTGAGTTTGGGCGTGCTGGACATGATGGAAATCCCTGAAAAAAGGCAAATCCCAAACGTAGAAAATGAGGGTCGGGGGGGCGGGGCGCTGGCGCGCGGCGTGAGGGAAGGGGCGAGGGTGTTCAGGGGGGATGAAGGCCCTCGTATCCTGAGACGGCACGCGTGCGCACCGCGGGCGCGGGTGAAGCTTTGGGAGCCGAATCTGCGGAAGACCGGTCTCAGCGCCCGAGCACCGGTTCCAGCGCCCGACGGTGGTCATGCAACCAGGCGACGATCTCCTCCACGATGGCCGTCACGGGGCGGCGCGGCGCCCATCCGGTGGCTGCGGTCACGGCGGTGTTGTCCGCCACGTACCAGGGGATGTCCGCGGGGTGGGTTTCCGGCGCCGCGCCGAGGGTCAGTGCCCGGCCGGTGGCGGCGGCGCACAACGCGGTGGCTTCCCGCAGGGAGACGGCATTGGACGCGCCGCCGCCCACGTTGTAGACGCACCCGCTGTGTCGGCTGGAGTCGGCCAGCTGGCGCTCGATGAGGTCGTGCAAGTCCGCGACGTGCAGGATGTCGCGGACTTGCAGGCCCCGCCCGCCGAATCCCTGATAGGAGAGTGCGCCTCCGTACACATGGCGGGCGGCCCACAAGGTCAGGAATCCCTGGTCGACCTTGCCCATTTGCCACGGCCCGGCGAGCACGCCGCAGCGGTTGATGATGGCCTCCACGCCCAGGGTGGCGGCGTACTCGAGGACGAACAACTCGGAGGCCAGCTTGGTGGCCCCGTACAGGGAGCGGCTGCCGCCCGTGGGGAAGGCCGTTGTGATGCCGGCTTCGGACCAGCCCGTGCCGCACGCGCCCGGAGGGAGGACGAGGCGGGTGTCGCCTTCCTCCAGCGGCAGGGCGCGGAGTTCCGCGATGGGGTAGACGCGGCTGGTGGAGAGGAAGACGAAGCGGGCGCCGCGGGCCCGCGCGAACTCGAGACAGTTGAGGGTGCCGCCGAGGTTGAGGTCGATGAGTTCGCGCGGGCCGCCGGCCCTGCGGTCTTCGGTGGGGGCCGGATAGCCGGCGCGCACGGAGGGCTCCGCGGCGCAATCGATGAGGAGGTCGGCCGCGCCGAGGGCCATCAACGCTTCGGGATCGCGCACGTCGCCGCGCACGAATTCCACCCCCGCGGCGGCGAGGCGCGGGAGGTTGAGCTCCGAGCCCGCGCGCGACAGGTTGTCGAAGGCGATCACGCGCTCGTCCGCGTGGTCGCGCTTGCGGAGCGCGCACAGCCACGAGCCCACGAAACCCGCGCCGCCGGTGACGACCGTCACGCGGGTCAAGGCGCGTCCCCCCTCCACACACCCTCACCTTCACGATTCGGATGTGTCCCCGCGTTTTCCGCGGGTCCGGGCGCCTTGGCCTGCCGCTTGCGGTAATCGCCCGCGCTCAGCCAGCGTTCGATGAGGCAGTAGATGATGATGAACAGGTAGCGGCTGCCCATTTCCTTGAGCTGGAGTTTGGAGACGCCCGACTTGCGGTTGTACCAGCTGTTGGGGATGACCGTGTACGTATAGCCGCGCACGATGGCCTTGAGCGGCAGTTCGACGGTGAGGTTGAAATGGTGGCTGAGGAAGGGTTTAAGCCCGCGGATGACGTCGGCGCGGTACATCTTGAAGGCGTTGGTGACGTCGTTGTAGCGCAGGCCGAAGAGCACGCGGATGCCCGCGTTGACGAAGCGGTTGAGCCACAGTTTGAGGACGGGGTAGTCCACCACTTCGGCACCCGGGTTGAAGCGTGACCCGAAGGCGCAGTCGTAGCCTTCCTCGATTTTGCGGAAGAAACGGACGAGGTCGCGCGGCGCATCGGAGCCGTCGGCCATGACGATGGCGACCACGTCGCCCCGGAAGTTTTCGAGGCCGTGGCGGACGGCGAGGCCGAATCCGTTGGGCGGCGGGTTGTCGAGGGCGCGGAGCGTGGGGATGGTGTGCGTGAGCGCCTGCAGGACGTCGCCGGTGCCGTCGCGGCTGTTGTCGTTGACCACGAGCAATTCATGCTCGATGTGTTCCCTGCACAGCTCCGCGTACAGCGCCTGCAGCACCGGCGCGATGGAATCCGCTTCGTTGTGCGCGGGGATGACGACGGACAGTTTCATGGGGCGTGCTTCCGGTGCGGGGGCGGCGGTTCGGGATTACGGCCGGAGGCCTTCGCGTTCCCGTGTGGCGTCGATGATTTCCATAAGGAGGCGGTCGATGTCGTACTGGTGCGTCCAGCCGGGATAGTCCGCCTGGAACCGGCGGACGTCGCTGATCCACCAGATGTGGTCGCCTGCGCGGTTGTCACCGGAGAGACGGTAGTTGAGACGGCGGCCCGAGAGGCGCTCGATGGCGTCGATGGCCTCGAGCATGGAGCAGTTGCTGAAGCGGCCGCCTCCCATGTTGTAGACGACGCCGCGGCGCGGCTTGTCCACGAAGCGCGCGAAGGCCGCGATGAGGTCGTTGCTGTGGATGTTGTCGCGGACCTGCTTGCCCTTGTATCCGAAGATGGTGTAGTCGCGTCCCGTGAGCGCGCACTTGACCAGGTAGGCGAGAAAGCCGTGCAGTTCGGCGCCGGAGTGGGCCGGGCCCGTGAGGCAGCCGCCGCGGAAGACCGCGGTGTGCAGGCCGAAGTAGCGGCCGTATTCCTGCACGAACAGGTCGGCGGCGACCTTGGAGGTTCCGAACAGGCTGTGCTTCGACTGGTCGATGCTCATGCTTTCGTCGATGCCGTGCGCATGGAACGGATGATCATCCCGGATTTCCCAGCGCGTGGGAGTTTCCACCAGAGGGAGGGCGTTGGGCGTGTCGCCGTACACCTTGTTGGTGCTGGTGAAGATGAAGGCCGCGTCCGGCGCGTGCCGGCGGCAGGCTTCCAGCATGTGCAGCGTTCCGGTCGCATTGACGTGGAAGTCCGTGAGCGGTTCGCGCGCGGCCCAGTCATGCGAGGGCTGGGCGGCGGCGTGGATGACGACGGAGACGTCGCGTCCGTGCCGGGCGAACAACGCGTCCACGGCCGCCGCGTCGCGGATGTCGAAGTCGTGGTGCGTGTAACGGGGGAGCCGTTTTTTCAACTGTTCGCGATTCCACAAGGTGGAACCGTCGCGTCCGAAAAAATATTCCCGGAGGTTGTTGTCCACGCCCGCGACATCATAGCCTTGCCCGTGGAAGTGGCGGACCGCCTCGCTGCCGATCAGGCCCGCGGAGCCTGTGATGATGACGACGCTCATAAGGTCGGCAAGCTAAAAAAGCGGGCGACGCTTTGCGTCCCGTCGCACGGTGACGGCTGGGCAGGGCGGGGAGGGCGCGAAAAAACGGGGTGAGGAGAAGGAGCGCACGGGAGGGTGGGGGAAGCGGGGCGGCGTCGCCGCCCCGGGGAGCGGTGGGGGCCGAGGGGGCTTGAACCGGGTGTCAGCGGACGAAGTCCACCGCGTTGCGGAAAATCTGCAGGCCGTCTCCCTCGGCTTTAAGACCTTCGCGTTGCCACTGCGGATGCTGCGTGGGCAGCACGTGCGCTTCGGGATGGGGCATCAATCCGAACACGAGGCCGTCGCGGCTGGCGAGGCCGGCGATGTGACCGGTCGAGCCGTTCGGGTTCGCCGGGAAGCCGCCGTTTTCCGCGGAAGGTTCGGTGCCGTCGGCGTTGCAGTAACGCAGGCAGGCCTGACCGTTCGCCTCGAGCTCGCGCAGCATCTCCGGGGAACCGGGAATGAACTTGCCTTCGCCGTGGCGGATGGGCAGGTAGATCTGCGAGATGCCCTTCAGCCACGGGCTGGTGACGTTCGCGTCGGTTTTCAGGTGGCACCAGCGGTTTTCAAAACGGCCGGAGTCGTTGTACGTCAGCGTGGCGGTTTGCGTGAAGGAGGCCGGTTCGGTCCCCGGAAGCAGGCCGAGCTTGACCAGCACCTGAAAACCGTTGCAGATGCCGAGGATCGG
>CAYQFG010000132.1:0-4635 GCA_964416695.1 uncultured Bifidobacterium sp. | reverse complement strand
TGTAGGCCTTTTCGCGGCCTTCACCGGTCTGCAGGGCGATGCGCTTGCCGTCCACCGAGAGCAGTTCCACAGTGTGGGCGCCGGCGGGGATCATGGTGACCGTGAGGGCACCGGGAGCCACCGAGAGGCGCGAGTAGTCGGACGCCGCGCCCGGCGCCATCTGAGGCGTACGGATCGAGGTCGTGCTGGTATCCGCAGCGTCGAACTTGGCGGTCCAGACGATCGCGTTGTACACCTGACGGCGGAATGAACGGACGTTCTCCCAAACCTGCGAACGGTGGCCCACGGCGGTGTAGAAGAAACGGCCGCCGCTGGGGAGCTCGCGGTACCAGCTGTGCGGGTGGTCGCCCATGCGCGTCTGCGAGCCGGGGTTGATGCTGCTTTCATCAAGCTTGACCGTGGGCTTCAGGAACGCGGTGCTGCGGATTGCGGCGCCGCTGGTGGTGAAGAAGAACCATTCTTCGAAGAAGGTGGTATCCAGACCATTGGAGAACACGCCGCGGTTCAGTTCCTGCCAGGCCTTTTCATCCTGGAAGACGGAGTCGCGACGGATGGTGCCGTTCTGCTCGGCGGGGTGACCGCGGAAACGCGTCCCGTGGATGGTGTCCAGCGGAGCCCAGCTACCGTGCGAGTCTGTGATGGCGTGAATGGCCACGTAGCCCTTGTTGGTCCAGAAGTCGGCGATGGCCTGGCGCTGGGCGGCGTTCTGGACGCGGCTGCCAAAGTTCACCACGCTGCTGAGGATCATGACGTCCAGAGTGTCGAGGGCGCCGGCGAACTCCGCAATCTGGGCGGCGGTGGGGCCGCAGCCGCTACCCGCACACTCAGCCGTACCGGCGTTATTGAGGGCGACGGGCATGGAATAGAACGTAAAGCCCGCGGGGGGCACCAGCAGCGAGTCGCCCAAACCCGCAGCGCTGGGGTTTGTGAGCAGGGTGCGGATCACGTTGTGGGACGTGTGGATGTTGGTGTGCCAGTAGTTGGCACCGGTACCCGTGCCCTTGAACATGCCCACGCGAATGGGGCGATCCTTGCCAGGTTTGACGGTTTCCTCCGCGTGCGTCAGCGGGGCGGTGACGGCGCCCAGCATCAGTCCCAGTGCAGCCAGTTTCTTGAAAGCCATGATAAACCTCTCTTCTATCGCCTTGTGTGCAGGCGGGTGCGTAGACATCAATAATACCCTACCAAGAAAAATTGCGCCATCAATATCGACGTCGGGCAAAAGAAGCCTAGGCATTTGGAATAGAGCATGAAGATATAGTACCAGAATTTCCGGATTTATTTGTTTTTGTGAAAAAGTGAATTGACAAACGGCCCGGGTGGCCTAGATTAACTCCCACTCAAGCCCGATTCGATTCACGTTCGGGATCCGTTACCTTGCAGGAGCATGGAATGAAAGCAAGCCACCTGTTGTCAGCCACAGCCGCCGTCCTGATGACGACCTTTGCGACGCCCGGTGTCGCCCAGGACGAAATCGAGTTCAAGCGGGTTTCGATCACCGGCCAGTTCGATAACGGACAGGTCGTCAAGGGCTACACCCACCCCAATATCCTCGAATCGGCCAAGGATCAGCCGCTCGACATGAAGTTTTTCTCGCGCACCGGCGTCTGGGTGACCCAGGAAGCGGTGGTGAAGGAACGCCTGAACCTGGTTGTGGGCGTGGGCGGCATTTTCTGGTATTCGATGCCCAGCCAGCGTTCGTCCCCCCTGACGCTGCAGACCCAGTTCGGCCCCGGCATTTCCCAGGCCCAGGGTATCTACACGTGGGGTGATCTCGAAGACCCGACCGCCCGCCTGCAGGTCGGTTATTTCCCCTACAAATACAACCAGGATTCCAAGAACCTCGGTGAATACCTGCTGCGCTCGGGCACCTACCCCGGTTACCTCGTCACCGGCGGCTGGAACATGGTCAGCAGCTCGGCCTTCATGAACCAGGGCGCGCGCCTGAACGTGCCCCTGTGGGACGGCAAGTTCCAGTCCGACTTCATCCTGTCGATGGAAACCAACCTGCCCCCCCTGTTCTCCCTGACCCCCGCCTACGTGGCCACCGTGAACCCGGTGAAGGGTGTGACCGTGGGCGCGGGCATCGCCTGCAACCACTGCCTCTCCACCCGTCCGAGTGAAGAGTCGCCGAAGCTGGAGTCGAACCAGATCATCCGCAGCGCGACCGTGGTGCATGACGACGTCAACGGCCAGTACCTGATCACGTACGATCGTGACAGCACGAGCCATTACACCTTCCAGGGCATCAAGGTGGCGGCCAACGCGTCCTTCGATCCCAAGGCGTACATCCCCATGGACTTCCTCGGACCGGAAGACCTCAAGCTGTATGGCGAAATCGCGGTGCTGGGCTGGAAGAACTACAGCTACCTGTACGAAAAACGCAGCGAGCGCATGCCCATCATGGTCGGCTTCAACATCCCCACCTTCAAGATGCTGGATGTGCTGTCCTTCGAGCTGGAGTACTACAACAACTCGTTCGTGAACAACTACCGCAACGTGATTTACGACGCCATTCCCACCTGGTACCGCGCCGAAGAGCTCACGCCCACCGGTATGCCCGGCGAATACGCCCTCACGGAAGCGGAGTATGAATTCAACCAGTCCTGGGCGAAGCGCGACAACTGGAAGTGGAGCGTGTACGGCAAGAAGGAAGTGGTCAAGGGCGTGCGTATCTTTGCGCAGGCCGCCAGCGATCACCTCCGCCCCTATACCTTTGATCTTGGCGCGTTCCCGGCCTACGTGCCGGTGACGAACAAGAACGGTAAGGAATGGTACTACATCGTCCGTCTCGAGTTCGGAATCTAGGCGCTCTGGAAGCGGAAAGGAACGTCTCCATGCGAAAACACCTACTGACTCCGGCATTACTCGTCTCCTGCCTTGCGGCCCCGGTCGCCATGGCCCAGGGAGCGGACGACGATGTCACCGTCCAACCCATGTCTCTCGGCGCGACACTCGACGCCGGCCAGGTCGTCAAGGGTTCCGGAAACTCCGGAATGAACGACGGCACTCTCATCCAGCGCACCTCGGTGTGGCTCAACCAGTCGATTTCCGTGGGTGACCGCCTCGAAATCCGGGCCGGCACCGGCGGCATCTTCTGGTACACCTCCCCCAACCCCCCGGCGGGTTCGGGTGAACCGGGCCGCTTTTTGCAGCTTCCCAAGTTCGGTCCGGGCATCACCCGGGTGGACATGGAATACCGTTTCGGGGATGTCTCCGATCCGATGTTCACGCTGCAGGCCGGTTATTTCCCCTACAAGTACAACCCGGATGCCAAGAATCTGGGCGAGTACCTGCTGCGGTCCGGTGCCTATCCCGGCTACATCAGCACGGGCGGCTGGAACCTGATTTCCGGCGGCGGCGTGATGGTGCAAGGTTTGCGCCTGAACATGTCGCTGCTCGGCGGCCGCTCCAAAACGGACTTCCTGCTTCCGATGGAGCAGGATATGCCGCCGCTCAATGGCGACTTCTCGCCGACCGTCGTCACCTCCTTCGCCGTGGCGAAGGGTGTGGAGCTCGGTGCGGGCGCGCAGTGCTATCACTGCGTTTCGGTCAAGCCCAGCTGGACGTCGCCGAAGATCAAGCCGCGTGACAATCCGACCAACTACGGTCTCGGAAATGGCTATGTGGTCGAAAACCCCAACTTCGATCCGAGCCAGCCCGTGACGGAAATTGTGGCCGGCAATCCTCGTTACCTGATCGACACCACCCGCTTTTACACCTTCCAGGGCGTGAAGCTGATGGCGCGCGGTTCGTTCGATCCGAAGGCATACCTGCCGCTGTCCATGCTGGGTCCCCAGGACCTGAAGGTGTTCGGCGAAGTGGCCCTTTTGGGTGTGAAGAACTACCCCTTCTATTACGAGAAGGCGGTGGAACGCATGCCCGTGATGTTCGGCATCAATCTGCCGACGCGTGCGGGGAACATCAAGGTGCTGGATGTTCTGTCCTTCCAGATGGAATACTACGGCTCCAAGTTCCCCAACACCACGCGGACGCTCGACGGCGAGCGGATCGGCATGCCGGTGCCGGCCGTTTACGATACCGACGGTGGCATCAAGGATGATCCGAATCTGTTTGACCCCAACGGCAGCAGCGTGACCAAGGACAACTGGAAGTGGTCCGTGAACGCCACCAAGGAAATCGTGCGCGGCTTCAACGTGATCGCCCAGGTCGCCAACGACCACATGCGCTTGCCGAACGAGTGGGGCACAGTGTCCCTCGCGCCGGCGACCACGCTGTCGGGTGACTGGTACTATCTGATCCGCATCGAGATGGGGATCTAGGTCCGGGTCTTCAGCCGGTCATGAAAAAAGCCGTTCGCCTTCGGGCGAACGGCTTTTTTGTTGGGTGAAACCCGGGTCGTCCTCAAACGGGCGGGACGGCCCCGGGAAGGGGCTACACCTCCTCGAAGTCCGCGTCTTCGGCGTCCAGGGAATCGTCATCCTTGTGGGAAAATCCCCCGGCCCGCTCACCGGCGCCGTCAGGCGCCCCCGCCCCCTCCGCCTGTCCTGTCCGCTCTGTGGCCAGCTCTTCCGCAAACTGTCCGTTGAACAGGAAGTCGCCATCGAGGAAATCGATCACCAGATGCGTGCCCGCGCGCAGCGCGCTCGCCACCAAGGCCCGGCTGAGCGGGTT
>CAYQFG010000131.1:0-4636 GCA_964416695.1 uncultured Bifidobacterium sp. | reverse complement strand
AGAGCTGTGGTTTCCTAAACCGCTGATCCCCGTTCGAGTCGGGGCGGGGACACCAGTTTGTTGCGCGTTCAGGTTTTTCGGCGTCGTGTGCGTTTTCGGCGTATGGCGTCGTGTGGCGTCGTGTGCGCGGATTCCGGCCGGCTTTCCGCTCGCCTTTCCGCCCGCTCCGCCATTTTCCGTCGTCAGGTCACGTTCCGGGAGGCCCTGTGCGGTCGTCACGCCGGTTTTCGACCCTTTCCGGCGGTACTTCCTACCTTTGACGCAACATGAACACTCCCATCATTCCCCGCGTCGCACGTCCTGAAGGCTACAAACACCCGTTTCTTGAGGCCGCCCTGGGCCGGCCGACACCGCGCCCGCCCGTGTGGATCATGCGTCAGGCCGGGCGTTATCTGGCCGATTATCGCCGCGTGCGCAAGACGTTCCCCAACTTCCTCGAGTTCTGCCGGACGCCGGATGCCGTCGCCGAGGTGACCGTGCAGCCCGTCGACCAGATCGGCGTGGATGCCGCCATCCTGTTCTCCGACATCCTCGTGCTGTTGCCGCCCATGGGCCTGAACCTCGAGTTCGTCGAAGGGGAAGGGCCGGTGGTCCATAACCCCGTCCGCGACGCGGCGACCATCGCGGCCATGCCCGGCGGCGGCGCGAACGATGACATCAACCAGGAGTTGGCGTACGTGTTCGAAGGCATCCGCCGCACGCAAGACAACCTCAAGGGGTACGTGCCCCTGATCGGCTTCGCCGGAGGCCCGTTCACGGTGGCGTCCTACATGGTCGAAGGCGGCTCCTCGAAGGAGTTGTCCAAACTGAAGGCCCTGATGTTCTCGGATCCGAAGGCCTACCACATGCTGCTCGAGAAGCTTTCGACGCTGACGGCGGCGTATCTGGTGGAACAGGCGCGTCAGGGTGCCGATGCGTTGACCCTCATGGATTCGTGGGCGGGTTACCTGTCTCCGGCGGATTACCGCGAGTATGTGTTGCCGCACACGCGCAGCGTGATCCAGCGCGTGAAGGCCGTGCACCCCGACGTGCCGCTGATCCATTACGCGAACGGTGCGCCGGGGCTCTTGAACGAGTTCACGGGTCTGGGCGTCAACGTGGTGGGGCTGGACTGGCGCGTGGAACTGCAGGAAGCCTTCGCGGCGCATCCCGGCCAGGTGTTCCAGGGCAACCTGGATCCGACCTTCCTGTTCGCGCCGGTGGAGAAGATCCGCGAGCGGGTGGCGGCGATGAAGCGGGTGGTGGGCGATCGTCCGCACGTGTGGAACCTGGGACACGGCATTCTGCCGCAGACGTCCCCGGACCACGCCCGCGCCTTCGTGAACGCCGTGCACGGGGACTGACCGGAACTGACCGGAAAGGGGTCCGAAGGGGTTCGAAGGGGGGGCGTCTCGCCGGGCGCGAGGCACCCTTCGGTCCGCACGGTGACCCGCGCGGGACGGTTTTCCGCAGGCTTGCCCGCGCGTCCTCCCCACACCCCACAAATAAATCTCGCGCGAAAACCTGCGCGAAAACCCGCCGCACACACGCCCTGCGCGCCCAGGCGCGGGGCGTCCGGTCGGCGTGTCAGCCCAGGATCAGCATCCCGTCGCCGTAGCTGAACAGGCGGAACCCGCGCGCGATGGCGTCGGCGTAGGCGGCCTTGGCGCGCGCCGTGCCGTCCTGCGTGCCGTCGCCGCACAGTTTGGCCGCGACCAGCATGAACAACGTCGATTGCGGCCAGTGGAAGTTGGTCAGCAATCCGTCGACGGCCTTCCAGCGGTAACCCGGGTAGATGAAGATGCCGGTTTCGCCGGCCTGCGCGTGCAACACGCCCGCGTCGTCGGCGCAGGTTTCCAGCACGCGCGCCGCCGTCGTGCCGACGGCGACGATCCGCCCGCCCCCGGCGCGGGTTTCATTCAGGATGCGGGCGGATGCGGCCGGCAGGGTGTAGGCCTCCGCGTGCATCGGGTGGTCTTCCACGTGTTCCGCCTGTACGGGCCTGAACGTGCCGGCGCCCACATGCAAGGTCACCTTGACGAGGCACACACCCTTGGTTTCCAGGGCGTCCAGCATGGCCTGGGACAGGTGCAGTGAAGCCGTGGGAGCGGCGACGGAACCGGGATTTTCCGCGAATACGGTTTGATACGTCTCCGCGTCTTCGTCATCCGCGTCGCGCTTGATGTAGGGCGGCAGGGGGATGTGCCCGATGCGCTCCAGCGTCTCGTAAAACGGGGCGCCGGCCAGATTGAAGCGGAGGACGCGCTCGCCTTCGGGGAGGATGTCGACGACGTCGGCCCACAGGCCTTCGGAGAACTCGACGCGGCGGCCCGGTTGCAGTTTTTTCCCGGGACGGGCCATGCACTCCCACAGGGCGCCTTCCCCCGGTGGCGTCGCCACCGGTTTCAGCAGCAATACTTCGACGCCGGCGCCGGAGGCCAGTGTTCCGCGCAGGCGGGCCCGCAATACCCGGGTGTCGTTCAGCACGAGGGCGTCGCCGGGCTGGAGGATGTCGACGAGATCGCGGGCCTGGCCGAAGGCGGGGGGAGTGGCCCCGCTTGCGGAGACCGTCATCAGGCGGGCTTCTCCGCGCGGGAGGGGGCGCAGGGCGATTTGCGATTCGGGGAACGTAAAGTCGAAATCGGAGGTGAGCATGGGGGCGCGGGGGAAGACGGGGGGAGGGTAGACGGTAGCAAAGAGAAGAGAAGCGTCGGATGGTCACCCGGGATAGAGCCAAGAGCGTAGGGGCGACTCGATGAGCCGCCCCTACGCTCCGGTGCCACCCGGACAAAAAACCGGTCGAAAAACCGGATAAAAAAAGAAGGGCGACTCGATGAGTCGCCCTTCGAATTGGCGTTCCCAAGGGGATTTGAACCCCTGTCGCCGCCGTGAAAGGGCAGTGTCCTAGGCCACTAGACGATGGGAACGAAAAGCCGTAAAAATCATAAAAGCCGTAAAAGCCGTGTATGTCACCCGGGGTCCGAAAGCGTGCTTCCGTTGCGCGGGCAGCCAAAGGTAGCACGAAGCGGGTACATTTTCCAGACCTGAGAGGAGTGCGAGGTGAAAATTCGGTTCATTTGCGTCGGAAAAATGAAAAATACCTCCCTGCGCGCCCTGGCGACCGACTACGGCAGCCGCGTCAGCCGGTTCGCCCCCCTCGAAATCATCGAGCTGCGCGACGGAAAGGCCGCCGACCCGGTCTCGCGCCTGGCCGAGGAGGCCAAAACCATCACCGCCGCGCTCGGAGGACTGAAGGCGGGACGGTTTCCGCCCAACACGGTATTGTTCGACGAGCGCGGCGATGCCCCCGACACCGCCACCTTCTCACGCTTTCTCGAACGCGCCCAGCACAAGGGGCCCATCCTCGATTTCATCATCGGGTCATCGCACGGGATCGATCCCGACTTCAAGAAGGCCGTTCCCACGCACCTGCGCCTCAGCGCCCTCACCATGACGCACGAGTGGGCCCGCGCCTTTGCGCTCGAACAGGTTTATCGGGCGTTCTGCCTGCTGAGGGGATTCCCGTATCACCATTGACGGAAACGAGGGGAGGGCTGCAGCATGCTTCGGCCCTGCGGTGATACGGAATCGAACGATGGTACATTTCCACCCCCATGCCCTCATCCACCCCCCGTTATATCGTCCGTGAAATCGCCTTGCCGGCAGCTGTGGTGGTTGATGCCACCGCCGAGCAGGAAGCGTTGCCGAAAGCGGTTGCGGCGTATCTCCGCGTGCCTCTCAAGGGGGTCAGTGGCGTCCGCATCGTGCGCAAGTCCCTGGATGCCCGCGCGCGCAACCGGCCGGTGTGGCGTTATGCCGTGGAGTTCACGAGCGCGCGCGAACTGAAGCATCCGCGCGTCACGCCGGTCAGGGGAGACGCGGAGCGCGCGACGGACGGCGCGGCCGCCACGCGCTTGCCGGGCCGCGAGGTCGCGGTGGTCGGAAGCGGTCCGGCGGGGCTTGCGGCCGCGCTGGGGCTGGCCCAAAAGGGTTATGCCGTCACGGTGTTCGAGCTGGGCAAAGGAGTGGTGGACCGCTTCCGCGACATCCGCCGCCACATCAAGCAGAATATTCTCGACGTCAAGTCGAACATCCTGTTCGGTCTCGGGGGGGCGGGAACTTTCAGCGACGGCAAGCTGACGTCCCGGACGCGCAATGCGTATACGGAGCGCTTTCTGCGCGAGCTGGTCGCTTCGGGGGCGGATCCGGCCATCGAGTATCTGCACCATCCCCATCTCGGCACCGACAAACTCCAGTTCATCGTGGATGCCTTCCGGAGCCGGTGTGAGCAGGCGGGATGCGTGTTCCGTTTCGAAACCGAAGTGGTGGATCTCGTGGTGGACAACGGGCGCTGCACCGGTATCCTGACGGAGCATGCCGGCGCCCGGACGTCGCACGCGTTCGACGCGATCGTGGTCGCGCCCGGGTTGTCCGTGCACGCGTTCTACCGGGCGCTGCTGGCGCGCGGGGTGGCCATGGAGCCTAAGGCCTTCGCGGTGGGCGTGCGCGTCGAGCATCCGCAGGACATGATCAACGCGCGCCAGCTGGGTGACCGCGTGGATGCGCGCACCGTGGGTGCGGCGGAATACTTTCTGACCTGGCAGAATCCTGCGGGGGATGCGGCATATTCCTTCTGCATGTGTCCCGGCGGCGTGAT
>CAYQFG010000130.1:0-4696 GCA_964416695.1 uncultured Bifidobacterium sp. | reverse complement strand
AGTACGAGGACTTCAAGTTCGCGAAACTGTTCGCGGAAAGCGCGCGCCGGTATCGCGATCGCGACTATCACGCGGAGGCGCAGCCGACGTTCTCGGACGAGTTCGTCGACCCCGTCAGCGGGTTGATGTAAGGATTCCGCGAAGGGCTAGGGCCCGACGTCAACGGTCTTGGGCACGCCCGCCGGGCCGCCGGGCCAGCGGGGCCGCGGCATGTACCGACGGCACGGAATCGACCACAAAAAAAACGGAACCTGAGGGTTCCGTTTTTTTTCGGGCAACCGCATCACCTTACGGCGAATGTCACCCCTCGTCCTTGAACGAACTCAGGGGGCCAGGTCGATGGTCCGAGGTTGCCCACGACAGCAATCCAGCGGTTTGATCTCGAACCAATCCGTCGCCCGAAGCAATGAGTCGCTCTGTTTGACAAGGATCCGCTGCTCTCCCACGCGATCCATGAAACAGTTGCCGCCCGGCACAAGGCTGTCCACCATGCCGCCTTTCATTTCGCGGAAATAGGACAAACTGTCGGGAAGTGCGGATGTTTGTTCCCATGTGAGACAGGGATTGAATTTCACGTCGGACGAGCAGGTGCACGAGGTCTGGTCGCAGGCGGTCAGAAGTGTTCCGAGCAAAAGCGACAGCACCGGTATGAAGGTTGCCTTGTGTGGGCGGTTTCTGGTCGCTTTAGGAAAAGATTTCAACATGCGGTACCACCAGTCAGGGGGGTGTCGAGAATGAGGCGAACGGCGAGTCGTCCCGCAAACACATGATGCCCGCAGGGAGAGGTCAACGGGCAATGTTTGCTGTTGAAGCATATGTTTTTTTTGTCACATGGAAACAAAAAGGAAAAATATTTCTGTGGTGGTGGGAAGGCTCCCCAGCATCCGGTGTGGAAAGCG
Organism: uncultured Bifidobacterium sp.; assembly: GCA_964416695.1. Lineage (GTDB taxonomy): Bacteria > Fibrobacterota > Fibrobacteria > UBA11236 > UBA11236 > UBA11236. Next base: position 3,797 of record CAYQFG010000130.1, on the reverse strand, counting down.
CGCATCAACACCGCGCACGCGAAGACCACGCGGAAGCGCAACCGACGTTCCCGGACGAATGCGTCGATCCCGTCAGCGGATTGATGGAGGGCTTGGGGCAGGAGGCTGTCTGGCTGAACGGACATCCCCCAACAAAAAGGCGGAACCCTCCGGGCTCCGCCTTTTTGCTGTGAACGGGCGCGTCGGGAAGCCGCGCCCGGTTTGCATTGTCAGGAGTCTTGCTCCGGACGGAAGGTTTACTTCTTCTTTCCGTTCTTCCCGTTTTTGCGATCCACCGCGTCGGCATAGTGTTTGGAGACCGCATCCCAGTTGACCACCTGCCACCACGCGCCCAAATAATCACCCCGCCGGTTATTGTACTTGAGGTAATAGGCGTGCTCCCACAAATCATTCCCCAGAATGGGCGTGCCGCGCGTCTCCGCCACATCCATCAGCGGATTGTCCTGGTTCGGTGTGGTCGTGATGACGAGCTTGCCCTTCTTGTCGACGATCAGCCAGCTCCAGCCCGATCCGAAGCGCGCGAGACCGGCCTTGTTGAAGGCTGCCTTGAGTTCATCCAGGGAACCGAACTCGTCGTTGATCGCCTTCAGCAGTTCGGGTGACGGTGTCCCGCTCTTGTCGGCGGGCCCCATGATGTTCCAGAAAAAGGTGTGATTCCAGTGGCCGCCTGCGTTGTTGCGCACGGCGGCAGGATGCTTGCCGGCCTTGGCGACGAGTTCCTCCAGCGAGAGCTTGGAGAGTTTCGCGTCACCCGCGACGGCATTGTTGAGATTGTTGACGTAGGCCTGGTGGTGCTTGCCGTGGTGCAGTTCCATCGTGGCCTTGTCGATGGCGGGCTCGAGCGCGTTGGTGGCGTAGGGGAGAGGCGCGAGCGTGAACGGCCCCCCCGCGGCCTGGGCCCAGGCGCCAGGAACGGCGGCCAGCAGGGCAGCGGCCAGCGTGAGGCCGGCGAAGCGGGTACGGGACGGGGAGGGGTGGATGTGCCGGGACAGTGTTTGCGTCATGATGACCTCGTGAAAAAGGGATGGGTTCAAACTACAAAGTCCCCGCGACAGGAGCTGAAGGGGTGGAGGGCTGGAGGCCCGGGAGGCAGGGTCATTCCCGCAAGGCAAACAAAAAGGCCGGAGTCGTACGACCCCGGCCTTTTTTGTGGGCACTGGACGCTCGTTCACCTCGTTCACCGTATCGGGCCCGTCCCCTGCGGCGGGCCCGTGTAACGGCGTGTGGTGATCAGTCCGTGATCATCAGCTTGTGGTCGAAGCTTTCGAGGACCCGACCATTGGCGCCCACCAGCGAGATCTGGGCGATGTACACGCCGGGTGCGGTCCCCTGGGCGTTCCACGACACCCGGTTGAGGCCGGGTACGGCCGCGACGCTGTTCTTCCAGTGGACGCGGCCGTTGGTTTCCACCAGCGACACGGAGATCCGGCTGACCGAAGCCGCCAGGTCGGACGGCAGGTTGAAGAGCAGCTCCTTGTGACCAAGACGGGTCTGCAGGCGCGCGAGGCGCTCGCCGGCCAGTACGCCGACGGGAATGGTCACCACGTTGCTGAGGGTGCTGTCACCCGTGCCGATGGCGTTGGTGGCGCGCACGGCGAACTGGTAGGGAGTGGCTTCCGCCAGACCGGAGATGGTGCAGGTGAGGGCGGTGGTGGTGTTGCAGGTCTTGGTGGGATCGGAGACCAGGCGCACGGTGTATCCCGTGATGGCCTCACCGCCGTTCGAAACGGGAGCGGTCCACGTCACCTGGACCGCCAGCTGGTCGGCCACGCGTGCGGCGGTGACCGTGGCCGGAGCGCCCGGCGCGGTGGCGGCTTGAGCCGTATCCGAGATGATGGAGGCGCCGGGCTTCTGGCTGTGATAGCTCAGGCGCACCCAGTCGGCGCTGCGGGCGGTGCGAGCGAGCACGGCTTCGTCGAACTTGCCGTGGAAATAGGCGTCGCCGGCGGTGACGGTCGAGCGGCCCATGGCCACATAATCTCGCAGCACATCGGGCTGGTCGTCGACGGGATCCGTGGTGCCGATCAGCACGCCGTTGGCGTATAAGGAAATCGGCGCGTTGCCGGCGGGCTTCGAAAACGCCACGTAATGCCACTGGCCTTCCGTGTACCGGTTGCCCGTCTCGTCGTTATACGCGAGACCACCCGGGCCCCAGCGCATGGAGAAGTTCTGCGGCGCCGTGGTGTGGTTGCCGAAGAAGATGAGGCGGGCTTCGGAGCTTCCCGTCGCGGCGGTGTCGTCGCTCCATTCCAGGAAGCGCTCGTACTGCTGGGTGACGGTCACGTTGATCCACGTGGAGAAGAAGATGCCGGTGGTGAAGTCGCTGAACGCGGTGGAGCCGCGGTGGTTGAGATCGATGTAATCGCGGTCACCTGCGCGCTCACCTCCGATGTCAGACCCGCCGCGCAGCGAATCGGCGAAGGCGATCACGCCTTCCTTGGGACCGTACGGAGTCATGGTCTCGAAGCTCTGTTGCGAATCGAAGTTGCGCAGGATCGCCGACGGGGCGACCTGTGCCGCGTTCGGGCGCGGCGCGTGCCCGGTGGAGTCACCGAGGTGCCAGACGCCAACGAAGCCGTTGGTCGAATCGAACACGGAGGTGCCGCGCGAGCTGTCGGCCGCGTCCGCCTTGCCCCAATGCATGCGGATGAATTGCGTGCGCGAGTTGGCCTTGACGCTGTCGACCAGCACCCAGATTTCAGCCTTCTTGCCCGCCGAGTCCCAGCGCTCGATCTGATGGGGCAGGCGGACGGCATCCCCCGCCTTGGTGAAGCGGATGTCCTGCCCCTTGCCGCGGCTTTGCGCGAATCCAGTGCCGAAGTTGGTCGAGTCAAGGCGCACCAGCAACGGAAACTTCAGGACGTCGGTCGTGGTGTTGGCACCGCTTCCCGAGGTGTTGATGTAAAGGTTTCTGTGCTGGCTCCACTGCGAATGGTTTTCCTGTGCGAAGCCCGCGCCCACACCCGTCCCGATGACGAGTGACAGCGCGGCCCGCAATGCGGTCGTCGATTTCATGAGTCTGCTCCTTTTGATGTGATCGGCCGTCCCGTCCCCAGATTGCTGAAACCGGAACGATTCAACAAAAAAGTATGCGATTTCCCTCATGGCGGACGGCAGAAAATGAAACGCGCCACATTTGGTCACCCCGGAGGGCCGTAATATTCTGCGGACGTCCTCAGGCGTTGTGGCTGGCGTAAAATGGCTGGCGTAAAATGGCTGGCGTAAAATCCGGGTCACCGGTTTCTCACCGCCACCCCCTGTTCATCGCCGGGGGGGCAAAAAAAGGCCGGAGTCATGCGACCCCGGCCCTTCCGTGGAGATGCCCCGGACGAGCCGGACCACACCTTACTTGCGCTTCTTCACGACTTTCTTCGCGACCTTGCGGGTCGCGGGCTTCTTCGCAGAAGCCTTGGAGCCCTTGGCGTTTTTCGCCGCGGCGCGCTTCTCGCTGATCGCAGCCTGCGCCGCCGCAAGGCGGGCGATGGGCACGCGGTACGGCGAGCAGCTCACGTACGCGAGACCGATCTTGTGGCAGAACTTCACCGAGGCCGGATCGCCGCCGTGTTCGCCGCAGATGCCGAGCTTGATGTCGGGACGGGTCTTGCGACCCTTCTCGATCGCGATCTCCATCAGCTGGCCCACGCCGGTTTCATCGACGCTCGCGAAGGGGTTGGCCTTCACGACTTCGACTTCCTGGTAGGCGCCGAGGAACGAACCGGAGTCGTCGCGGCTCATGCCCAAAGTGGTCTGGGTGAGGTCGTTGGTGCCGAAGCTGAAGAACTCGGCGGTCTCGGCGA
>CAYQFG010000129.1:0-4863 GCA_964416695.1 uncultured Bifidobacterium sp. | reverse complement strand
TGAGGGGCGTGGGCATCAGTCGCTCGGGATGGACCGTGGCCACCGGCGCCACCGGCCTGGGACGCACGGATACCGCGGGCAATCCCCTCGCCAGCTCACACTGGAGCACCTTCGCGCAATACGATTACCGGATCACCGAAGGCATCATCCTCACACCCTCGGTCCAGTACACAGCCGGCGTTCCGGGCGCGACGCCCGTGGTGGGCGGCCTCTCCTTCGACGGCGCGTTCGGCGCATTCTCCCTCAGCCTTGACCTCGCCGGCAACTACTACAGTTCCTCGACCGATCCCGGCTTCACCGTCCTGGTGGAGCCGGCGTATGCGGGTACGCGGTTCTCCCTCTCGTCCTCGTTCTATTTCAATGAACAAGGCTCCGGCGTTCCCGCTCCCAACCACCCCGTGCACACCGAAACCGGCGTCCCTCTCGACCGCGCCTACGCCTACGTCGAACCCGGGATCGCGGTCACCGATCATGTGGCGCTGGGACTCGCCCTCGAATACCACGACGCCCATGCCGCCACAGCGGCCGCCCTCGGTTACGACGAATCGGTGTGGGTGGTTCCCGCGTTGTACATCCATCCGGGCGCGGGCGCGCAGTGGCGCATCTGGGGTCAGGCCACGAAACCGCTCTCCGGCACGGGATCCATGGATCCGTTGTTCTTCGCCGGATCGGAAATCGTCTTCCGCTTCTGACGCCCTCAGGCGGCCGCAAGGCCCTCCCGGATACGCGCCTTCGCAGAACCCGCACCACACGGGATGGTGCATTCGGACACTCCTGAAATGTTATCTTGGTGGAGAGAACGACACGGAGCGCGGATATCCGGAAACTCCGGTGAGTCCCGTCGCCCGTCGCGAACCTGTGGAAAGAGGCACTCATGAAACTCGTCGTCGCCTACATCAAGCCTTTCAAACTCGACGAAGCCAAGACCGCCATCCAGGAGCTGGGCATCAGCGGCATGTCGGTCACCGAAGTCAAGGGCTTCGGCCGTCAAAAAGGTCATACGGAGCTTTACCGCGGCAGCGAATACCACACCGATTTCATCCCCAAGGTGAAGATCGAAGTGGTCGTTCCCGATGACCTGGTGGAACGCACCGTGAGCTCTCTGGCGGAAAAGTCCCGTACGGGCAAGATTGGCGACGGCAAGATCTTCGTCCTGCCGGTGGAAAGCGCCCTCCGCATCCGCACGGGCGAAACAGGCGACGACGTCCTTTAATCCCGGCGGCCCGGTTCTTTCGTTTTCCCCGATCCTGCATGTCTCTGCGTGCATGAAAGACACGCGAGAGCAGTCGCCGAACGAAAACCCGTCACGCCCCGTGGCATGCATGCCGGCACGGGCCGCATGCCGCCGGGCGGTCGACAGCGGTTGAGCCCGCCGGAGGTGTTCTGCCACCGACACACGGTCCGCGCGATGCTGAGGCTTTGATGCCTTGATGCCTTCACGCCTTCACCCCTTGGTGCCCGCCGCGCCAAGCCTTGGGGCGGAGAGGCACCCACCAGCATGCGGGTGCCGACGGAGTGGCCCCTTCCGTCCCCGCATGAAAAAGTTATGCCATTTTGTTCATAAGACACGATTTCGATCCCTCCGGGAAGCGGGCGAGCTAACTTTCCTGCCCGTCATGAGACGCTTTCGGCTCCTTCACACGTTCGCCTTCCCTTTCCTCGGCGCCCTGCTGGCGTTGAGTCCGCCCGCGCACGCGCAAGAGGCCACAGGCGAGCGCCGTCGCCTCAATTTCTCGGGCCTGGCGGAAGCAGGCATCGCGTCGGATTACGGAACCTTCAACCGGCTCGCGCACCGCACCGCCCTGGAAGTGGATCTCACCACCCACGTGGCCTTCCATCCCGCCTTTGCGGCGCAGGTGCGCACGACGCTGCGCGACGGGCAGGCCCCGCGGCAGGGCGACGGCAACACGTGGACCGAGCTCCGCTATGATGGCGCCCAGATCAACTGGAAGCCCGGCCAGAAAACCATCCTGATGGCCGGCGATCTCATCGGCGGATCCGGATACTTCCAGTACACCCGCTATCGCCGCGTGGCGGCGGTGGTCGGTGAACACTCCCTGCGCGGGGCCGGCCTGCGGCACGGGAACATCGTGGTGCATACGGGCCTGGCCACCGATACAGCCGGAGTTGCGGGAGACTGGGCCGTCTATGCCCGGTGGACACGGACCATCACCGAGCATCTGTCCTGGAGTCCGTCGTTCCGTTACACCGCAGGCTTGCACGAGGCTTATCCGTTCGAACTGGGTGTCAGCTTCAACGGCAACTTCGAGGACATGTTCCTGCTGAACGGCCACATGGCGATGAACTACTGGAACACCGCCACCGACCCCGGATCGCTCATCCTGATCGAACCGCGGTACGTCAACGGCGATTATTTCGTGGCCGCCACCCTGTTGTATAGCGACAAGGGCGAAGTGCCGGCGCCCAATACGCAACGTCTGACACATACCTGGGTCAGCGTGGAAGACCTGCTTCTCAGCGTGGAACCGGGCAAGGCCTTCGGCGGGATTTATGCCGCCAGCCTCTCCCTGGAGTATCGCGATCCCCACTTCACGCAAACGCAAGACCAGTCGGTCTGGATGATCCCCACCCTGTGGGTCTATCCCGCGCCGCGCGCCGAATGGCGACTGTGGGCCAGCCTGGAAAAGCCGCTGGCAAGCGGCCGCGCGGGACATCCGGAATTCGGGCTCGGTTCCGAACTCAGCTTCGTGTTCTGAAGCCGCGCCCCCAAGCGCCCGGAACCCTGTCGCTTGACTTCCGTCCACCGCCGGGGCCGCGGAACCCGCAATGAGGCGGCCCGTATCGCATCCGCGGCGCATGCGAAGTCCCGCCCCGATGTTGTAGATTTCCCGGACTTCGCACACCGCGCCGATGACCGCATTGCAGCCGGTGACGGCGCCCGCGCACACAGCAAAGGATTTCCATGACTACGGGTGTTGACTCAAACAGCGCGGCCATCCTCCAGGCCGCGAACGATCTGGACCGGACCAGCGCACGTTGCGCGGAGACACGCTTCACCATCGGCTTTGATGGCTTCGTGGACGAGATCCTGCATGCGGTGGCCACACGCCGCGACAACACGCATTACGAGCGCATCGCCACCATTCCCGACTTCTCGGCGCGCATCGCGGCCGCCGCCGGCAAATCGGCCAACATCGAGCTGGTTCCGCAACAGGTCAAGGCCGGCGGCAACGGTCCCCTGATGTCCATGGCGGTCAGCGGCATGGGCGGGCAGGTCACCTGCATCGGCCTGCTCGGCCATCCGCAGCCCTTGCCCGTTTTCGATCCGCTGGCAGAGCGGGCGACCCTGATTTCCGTCGGGAACCCGGGGCGGACGGATGCCCTGGAGTTCCAGGACGGCAAAATCATGTTGGGAAAGCTGGACACGATCGCCGATGCCAACTGGGGCCGTCTTGAAGAGGTTCTCGGAACCGACCGCCTGCACGCGCTGCTCTTCGACCCTGCCCACACGCACCTGGTGGCCTGCACGAACTGGACCATGCTGACCGGGATGGACGATATCCTCGAGCACATCATCGCGCAAGCCCCGGAACGGTCACCGGTCCGCTTCTTCTTCGACCTCGCGGATCCCGCCAAACGCGACCCGGCCGACATCGCGCGCGTCCTCAGCCAGATCACGCGCCTCAACGGAAAGGCGCGCAGCATCCTCGGCCTCAATCTCCGCGAAGCGGAACAGGTGATTGAAATCCTCGGTCTCGGCGCCCTGCCCGTGGAAACCGCCGCCAGCGTGGAGGAGGCCGCGTTGCGCATCGCCGAAGCCATGTCGCTCTACGGGGTGGTCGTGCACGCCGTGAAATGCGCGGGCGCCGTCATCCGGCGTGAAGACGGCAGTCTCGACACGGCCGGTATCGACGGCCCCTACTGCCCGAACCCCCGTCTGTCCACCGGCGCGGGAGATCACTTCAACGGAGGGTTCGTCAGCGGCGTGATGAGCGGGCTCGAGACCCGCGCCGCCTTGTACAGCGGCGTGGCCACGTCGGGCTGGTATGTGCGCAATGCGCGCAGCCCGCGCCGCGCGGACGTCATCGGTTTGCTCCGGGAATGGGCCGCGGGAACGCTGGTGGACTGAGGGGCGGGATCGTACCGGCGACTCGCCGGGTCGCCCTTACATCCCCGCCCGGATTCTTTCCGCCGCGACGCGCATGCGGCGCAGCACCACGTCCTTGCCCAGCGCTTCCATCAACTCGTACAGTCCCGGGCCGAAGGGGATCCCCGAGATGGCCAGACGCGTGGGATGAATCAACTCCCCGCCCTTGCGGCCGGAGGTTTCCGCAAACGCCTTGTAGGCCGCTTCCAGCCCGGCGGCCGAGAATTCGGCCGCCGTTTCCACCACCCCCACCAAACTTTCCAGAAGTTCCGCCGAGCCTGCCCCAAAGTGCTTGTTGCGCGCCTTTTCCTCGTAGCTGTCGGGCTCGCGAAAGAAGTACAGGCCCGTTTCCACGAAGTCCGTGAGGCGTTTGGAACGATCCTTGAGCAGTCCGATGATGTGCAGCAGGCGCTCGTCCGGAATGGAGGACAGGTCGACGCCCGCCTTCTCCCACAGGGGTTTGACCAGCGGGAGGAAGTAAGCGGGATCGCGGCGGAGGAAATACTGGCCGTTCAGCCACTCCAGCTTCTTTTCGTCGAAGACGGCGCTCTTGGGGTTCACGCGATCGAGCGAAAACTTTTCGATCAGGACGTCGCGTTCCATGAACTCGAGATCGTCGCCCGGACTCCAGCCCAGCAGCGAGAGGAAGTTCACCATGGTTTCGGGCAGGTAGCCGAGCTCGCGGTAATCACCCACGGAGGCCGCGCCCTTGCGCTTGCTGAGCTTGCCGCCGCCTTCCGCGAGGATCACGGGCA
>CAYQFG010000128.1:0-4908 GCA_964416695.1 uncultured Bifidobacterium sp. | reverse complement strand
TCCAGCGCGCCGTCCTTCTCGATGTACTTGCGGTACTCGTCGAGCGTGGTCGCGCCGATGCACTGGAACTCGCCGCGCGACAGGGCGGGCTTGAAGATGTTGCTGGCGTCCAGCGACCCTTCGGAACCGCCCGCTCCCACGATGGTGTGCAGCTCGTCGATGAAGATGATGACGTTGTCGTTTTTCTGCAGTTCGGTCATCAGCGACTTGAGGCGCTCCTCGAACTGGCCGCGGTACTTGGTGCCGGCCACGATGCTGCCCATGTCGAGCGTCACCACGCGCTTGTTTTCCAGCACTTCGGGGATGTTGCGCTCGACGATCTTCTGCGCGAGGCCTTCCACGATGGCGGTCTTGCCCACGCCCGGTTCGCCGATCAGCACCGGGTTGTTCTTCTTGCGGCGGCTGAGGATCTGGATGACGCGCTCGATCTCCTCGGCCCGGCCGATGATCGGATCCAGCTGGCCCTGGCGGGCCAGTTCGGTGAGGTCGCGGCCGAAATGGTCGAGGAACGGCGTCTTCGACTTCTTGCGCGCGGTCGTCGTGTCGGAGCCGGACGCGGAGTCGCCTCCGCGCAGGACGCGTTCGATCTCTTCCTTCACGCGCTCGTATTCCACCCCGATGGCCGAGAGGGCCGTGGCGGCCGCGCTTTCATGATCCTTCATGAGGGCCAGCAGCAGGTGCTCGGTGCCGATGTACTTGTGGCTCATCGCCCGCGCTTCCTGCGCGGCGATTTCCAGCACCTTCTTCGCCCGCGGCGTGAAGGGGATCATCTGGCCGATGGTCATCATCCCGCCGGAGGAGGAAATGGACTTCTCGATGCTGCGCGCCAGCTCCTCGAGTTCCACGTTCAGGTTCTTCAGGACGGCCACGGCCACGCCGTCGCCTTCGCGGATCAGCCCGAGCAGCAGGTGCTCGGTGCCCACATAATCGTTGCCGAGCCGTACAGACTCCTCGCGGGCGAGCTGCATGACTTTCTTGACGCGGTCGGTAAACATGCCGTTCATGAGTCAATCCTTTAAAAACTCCCGGGAGGATGAAACCGGCCGCGATCGCGGCCGCACGCTCCTGCCCGGATAACAGAGTCAAAATACAAACACGCCGGAAAACTCTCCTTCCGCCGCCCGAAGTGTTCCAAAACGCATCCATGCTTCGTTTTGGAATCACTGAGGGCGGCTTTACCCCCCAACCATCGCAGAGGGGGCGAGTCGGCCGTGTTTACGGAAAGGAGAGCAAGCGGCGGGCCAACCCGGCCCGGATCCCGGCGTCCGGGTCGGCGGTGTCGGTGTTCCCCGCGCTGACGGCGAGCGCGCGCACGTGAAACGGCTGCGCCTGGACACGCAGGGTTTCCAGGCGCGGCAACGCGGAAACCGGGAAAATGCCGGCGTAAACACCGGCACGCGCAAATGAAATGAGCGCATGCGTTTCGGCATCCTCCAGACGTCGCGCCTCCTGAAGGATGCGCAGGGATCGATGCATGCGATCCTCGATCACGTCGGCCGCACGCTCGTTCCACGCCGCCCAGGCCTGCGCTTCGGTTCGCAGCACCGTGTCCGCCTGCACCGCGAAGCGCGCGGCGCATTCCGCTCCCGTCACTCCCGCGTCCCCGCGCGAGACCAGCCGAAAGAATCCGTTTGCGCCCGTGTTGGGCTCCCTCAACGACAGGGGCTGCAGCTCATGACCGGTCGCTGCCAGGGCCCGTGAAACCTGCAGCAACAGGGGGCGGGCGGACAAGGCGGAGAGCGCCGGCAAATGCAGCCCGGCTTCGAACTGAAGACCCGTACCGGCATGCGCCGGGTTCGACATCAGGAAGCCCCAGGGTTCCGCATGCGCGAACGTATCGGGCTGACGATCCCGGTCGTGCGACCATGCGTGCGCGAGATCCTGCAGGGACAGGGAGGGTGATGCGGGGGTGGAGGGCGACGAAGTCGCCGGTTGCGGATGTGACAGGGCGGAGGGCGGGAGGGTGTGGGCGAGCGTCCAGTGTTCGACTTCGCCGAGCAGGGCGTGGGTCTGGATGGCGGCCTGCGGTTCCGGCGCGAGGAACACGCGTTTCGACTCGCGAGAGCCGGGGAAGGACACCGGCTGTTCGGGCAGAAGCATGCGTTCGCGCAGGATGCCGAGATCATCGGAGGTCAGGGACGCGAGGCGGTGTTCGTCCGTGAGGTTTTCGCGGCGGGCGCGTGCCCGCGCGCGTTCGGCCAGCGTTTCGCATTCCGCGGGAGAGCAGGAGACCCAGAACGGGGCGCCCGCGAAGTTGCGGCGCGCGAGCGCGCGCACGAACAGCACGCGCAGCGCGGGCGTGGTGTCAGACCCTTGGGCGGAACCCGTGACGGGCGCGACGGCGTCCACATTCACCGGATCCGCCCAGGGCACGGATGCCCGCGCGAGGTCGGCGAATGCGGAGGCCGTTCTCTCCGCCATCGCATCCCCCTCCGGAGGGGAGGCGGGGTCGAACGCGGGGTCGCTTGTGTTCACGGCGTGCCCGGAGTCACGGAGCGACGGGAGGCGGGGTGCGCGAGCGCGTCCAGTTGACGGCGGATGGCGGCCGCCTCCTCGTAGCGTTCGAGCCGCAACGCGTCGGAAAGCCTTTCCCTGAGCGCGGCCGTGAGGGCCGCGTCATCCGCCGGCGCGTCATGCCGCAACCCGGCGAACGCGGCGGGCGCGCGGCTGTGAAGGCACGGGTGCATCTGCAGCATGTCCGCGATCAGGACGTCTCCCAGATGATGGTAACAGGCGGCGCATCCCAGCAGGCCGCGCGCCAGGAATTCCGCGTAGGTGAAGCCGCATTGCATGCAGACCCGCAACGGAGAGGTCCGGGAATGGGGCGCGTTCATGTCGGTTCCAGCCTGCCGTCGCGCAGTGTGAGCGGACGTGCGGCCAGTCGCGCCAGGCCGGCGTCGTGGGTGACGACCAGGACGGCCACGCCGTGTTCGCGGCTGAGGGCGGCCAGCATGTCGTGCAAGGCGGCGGAGTTTTTCGCGTCGAGGTTGCCCGAGGGTTCGTCGCACAACAGGACGGAAGGATTGCAGACCAACGCGCGTGCCACCGCCGCGCGTTGGCGTTCGCCCCCGCTCAGCTGCGCGGGCACGTGATCGAGGCGCGTGTCGAGCCCGACCTGGGTCAGCAGGGCGAGTGCCCGCTCGCGGCCCGCCGCGTCCAGCGGTCCCGGACCCCCGATGCGCAGCGGGAGCAACACGTTGTCCAGCACCGTGAGGTCGGGCAACAGGTGATGAAACTGGAACACGAAGCCCAGTTCCCGGTTCCGGATCCGTGACAAGCGCGCATCGGGCAATCCGGAAACGTCTTCGCCGCGGAATAGGACGGTTCCTTCCGTGGGGCTTTCCAGCAACCCCAGGATATGCAACAGCGTGCTTTTGCCCGCACCGGAGGCGCCGGTGACAGACACGAAATCCCCCCCCGCCAGATCGAAGTCGAGTCCGCGAAACAGCTCGATGCGGCTGCCCGTCTCGGTGAAGACTTTTGAGATGCCGCGAAGGGAGAGAAGGGCGTTGCTCACGTGGGCCGCCCTCCCCACAATGAACAATGCTCAATGCTCAGTGGGCACGAACAACATGAATCGAGGACTTTTTCGCGGCAACGGATCGGATTCCAACGCGCCGAGAGCATTGAGCATTGTTCATTGAGCATTGTTCATCGCCTCATTCATGCCGTATCGCCTCCACGGGATCCTGCCGCGCCGCCTTGAAGGCCGGGGGCAGGGTGGCGATCCCGCACAACAGGTTGGTCAGGGCAAGGACGGCGACCACGTCGAGGACACGAAGGTCGACCGGCAGGATGGTGACGAAATACACGTCACCGGGCAGGCGTATGAATCCGAACCGCTGCTGGGCCCACACGCTGATGAGGCCCAGGACCGTGCCGAGGAGCGATCCCAGCAACCCCACCATCATGCCTTCGTACACGAAAATGCGCAGGATGGCCCCGCGCGTCGCGCCCATGGCGCGGAGGATGCCGATTTCCCGCGTTTTGTCGTTCACGACCATGATCAGCGACGAGATGATGTTGAACGCAGCGATGATGATGATGATGCCCAGCGCGAGACCGACGAGCACCTTTTCGTAGGCCATCCACTTGATCAGGGTTTCGTTTTTCGACTGCCAGTCGACGGCGCGGTACGGAAACCCGAGACGGGCTTCCAGCGCGGTGGCGACACGCGGGCTTTGCTGCGGGTCGCGGATTTTCATCTGCAGGCCGGTGACGCTTTCCGCGAAGCCGAACAGGCGTTGCGCGGTGGCGAGCGAAACGTACGCCAGCGTTTCGTCGTACTGGTACATCCCGGACTCGAACGTTCCGGCGACGATGCAGGGCTGGATGCGCGGCATGATGCCGCCGCCCAGGCCGCTGAAATCGCTTTGGGAGAAGTCGGCGAGGAACACCTTGTCGCCCGGCGAGGCCCCCAGGCGGGCCGCGAGGGAGGCGCCGAGGATCACCGAAGGGTACGGTCGTCCGGCCGTGTCGGGCAAGGAGTCGAGGCGGTAGGCGCCGCGCGTGATGGTCTCCCGCAGGCCGATCACGTCGCGCGAGAGTTCCGCGTCGATGCCGTAGACGAGGATCCCGTCCTGGTGGCCGCGGTTCGAAATCACGGTTTTGGCGAGGATGAAGGGTGCGGCGCCCGTGACCTCCCGGTCTTCCAGCACCTGGCGCCGGACTGACTCGTAATCGTCCAGCGGTTCGAACTGGTGACGCGTCAGTTCGATGTGGGCGTCCTTGCCCATGAGCTGGCGGTTCACTTCCGCTTCGAAGCCGTTGATGGCGGAGAGCACGAAGATCAGCAGCCAGGTCCCGATCATCACGCCCAGCGCGGAGAACAGCGCGATGAGGCCGGACGACAGGTTGCGCCGCTGGGCCCAGAAGTACTTGCGCGCGATGAAGGATTCGAAGGACATC
>CAYQFG010000127.1:0-5041 GCA_964416695.1 uncultured Bifidobacterium sp. | reverse complement strand
CGCTCCGCTTACCACGCCTCCGCCGGAGGCGCATTCGCGGCCTCTTCCTCGAGGGCGCGCACGGCTTCCTGGAAGTCCGCATTACGGGGCGTCTTGTCCTTGAAGTGGCCGAGGATGAGATCCAGCTTGTCCTCCGTGAAGGTCAGCTTCATCTGCTTGGTGATCTTGCCCTTGTAGCCCCACTCCTGCATCAGCGTTTCCGGCAACTCGAAGCAATCCTCGATCGCGTAGAAGTTCATCTCGGAGGATTGGTACGCGTAGCACGCATCCATTTCCATGCACTCGGGAGGAGGCGACTCGCTTTCCTCCATCCACTTGAAGGAATGGCGCTTGCGCACTTCCAGCGCCTTGTCGAGGCGCATGTAGCCGATGATGAAGAAGCGGCCGCGGAACTCTTCCTTCAGCCCCTGATAGCGGGTGCCGAACAGGAAGTAGCGGCGGCGCGCCTTGAAGGTGGAAGCGCGCGTGCGGGCTTCGAGGCACTGGATCACGCCGTAGGTGCCGCTTTCGTAGTTGGGCTCCAGCACGGGCTGACCGCTCGCGTCGGTCAGTTCGCGCACGGGAAGTTCGTGTTGTTTCGAACTGCCCGTATGGATGAGCACGCCTTCCGCCTTGCCGCGGTAGTCTTGCCAGCCGGTGTTCGAGAGTTTCATGATGCGTCCTTTCTGCCGACGCCGCCGGGCGGAGTCATGCACGATGTATGCGTAGCGCCGGAAGGCTTTCCGGTCGCCGCGCGAGTCAGAATGCCGGATGTGTCAGGAGGGAATAACCCGTACGGAAACCGCAGCAGGCGGCAGGGCGGTGAAAGAAAGTGTGCTGGTCATCGCAGATTTGCCCATATTTCCGTGAACCTTCAATATACACACGGAACGGGAGAAAAAGCATGCGGTGAAGCCCCGTTCCCCGGGGGAACGGGGCGGCGGCGGGTTGGGGCCGCCGGGCGTGCGAAGCCCCCGATGGGGTTTTTCATCCCGTCACAACTGGATGCGCTCGGCGTTTACGGCCCTTCCGAGGAACAACGAGGCGAGCCTGGTGAAGCCCTCGGTCTGGTCGGTGGTCAAAAAGCGTTCGCGTCCCGGGCCGTGGGAGGCGCGGGTCAGGCGGCCCGCGATTTCGGGATGCCGCGCGAGGTAGTCGGCCAGCGAGGGCGCGACGATGTCGCCCTGCACGAGGATGGTCGTCGCGGCCGGCACGCGCGCGCGGATGGCCGGGTAGAGCAGGGGGTAGTGCGTGCAGGCCAGTAACAGGGTATCGGGAATCCCTCCCGCGCGCGCCACGGTTTCCCGCCAGTACTTGTCGAGGAAGTAGTCCAGCCCCGGTCCGTCCAGTTCACCGTTTTCCACCAGCGGCACCAACAGCGGACAGGCCACCTGCGTGAGGCGCAGCCCCGGCGCGAGCTTTTCCAGTTCAAGCGCGTAACTGTGCGAGCGCACGGTGCCGTCCGTCGCCCACAGCGCCACGTGATGTCCGGCCGCGCCGGACGCGTCGGAAGAGCCACCCCCGCGCCGCGACGCGTGCGGGCCGCGCGCCAGGGCTTCGGCCGACGGCCGGATGATGCCCAGGACGCGCCGGTCGGGATATTTCACCGGCAACAGTTTTTGCTGGATCGTCCGCAGGGCCTTGGCCGATGCGGTGTTGCAGGCGATGATCACCAGCGGACAACCTTCCGCGAACAGGCGCTCCACGCCTTCCGTGGTGAACCGCAGGATGGCCTCGAACGACCGGCTGCCGTACGGCGTACGGGCCGTATCGCCCAGGTACAGCATGTCGTGCTCCGGCAAGCGGTCGCGCACCTTGTGGTAAACCGTGAGGCCGCCGAAACCGGAATCGAAAAACCCGAGGGGAGCGGAGGGCATAGAGCCTAAAAGTACGTTGGAGGAGGGGGAAGAATGCTCAATGGGCAATGCTCAATGCTCAAGGTGCAACCTCCCATGTACAGCCTGGCGAAAGCGAAAAGCTTAACCGACCTTTGGAAGTGGTATAGCCGGGGAGCTGCAACGCTCGAAGAACGGGTCAGCCCGTGAAAATCAAGGACATTGCCATTTTTACGTGAAAAAAAGGTAATTATCAGTCGAAGGACGGGGGGACGGTGGTCGGAATTCGTTGCTCATTGAGCATTGCTCATTGAGTATTGAACCCTTGTTTACCTCCCCTCGAATAGTTATCCTTTGTCCCCAAATTTTAACAGGGAGGGCACGTGCCTACCCATAAGTCTGCCGAAAAACGCCTCTTGACCGCTGAAAAAGCCCGCCTCGTGAACCGCGCCGTCCGTTCCGCCATTCGCACGAGCCTGAAGAAGGTGCGTACGTCTGCGACGGCCGAAGAAGCCGCGAAGGAAGTGCCGAACCTGTATTCCATGCTGGACAAGGCCGCACGCCGTGGCCAGGGTGGCATGACGAAGAATGCGGCCTCCAACTACAAGAGCAAGGTCCAGAAGGCGATCGCGACCATCGCGGCCGGCGGCTCGGCGGTTCCTCCCGCGGCCAAGGCCAAGTCGGTGATGGCGTCGAAGGCCAAGGCCACCAAGGCCAAGGCCGCGAAGGCTGCCAAGGCCGCAAAGGCTTCGGTCCGATAACATCCGCTTGCGGACGGTCGCGGAGCCTGGCTTCCGCCCGTCCGTGGGCTTGTGAAAAAAGCCGTCCCGGAGGACGGCTTTTTTCGTTTGCATGCCCGCTGCAATGCCCCCTGCAAGGGCCGGTGCTTCGCGATCGCATGTCCGGCGCGTCCGGATCCGGGTGGCCGTCACGTCAGTTATTTTGACCGTACCGTCACGCGGCAGAACATCAATACAACGAGCAACAGGAAGCAACAGGAGAACACGGTTATGTCCGAGGCATTGCTGGGTGTGTACGGCCCCCGGGATTTGACCATCGTGCGCGGCCAGGGTGCGCACGTGTGGGACGACGCGGGCAGGCGCTATCTCGACTGCGTGTCGGGCGTGGCGGTGAACGCGCTGGGCCATGGCCACAGCGCGGTGTTGCTGGCCATCGCGCGCCAGGCGGGCGAGTTTCTCCACGCCAGCAATCTGTATGTCGTGCCCGCCCAACGTGATCTCGCGCAGCGGCTCGTGGCGCTTTCGGGTTTCGATGCCGTGTTTTTTTCCAACAGCGGAACCGAATCGAACGAAGGTGCGATCAAGTTCGCCCGGCGCTTCTTCGACCTCGCCGGCACGCCGGAAAAAAACGAAATCATCAGCTTCAAGGGGTCGTTCCACGGGCGCACGTATGCGGCCATGGCGGCGACCGGCCAGGAAAAGATTCACCAGGGGTTCGGTCCGCTGCCGGGGGGATTCGTGCATGTCCCGGCCAACGATGTGGCCGCGCTGAAGGCCGCCGTGGGCCCGCGTACGGCGGCGGTCCTGTACGAACCCGTGCAGGCCGAAGGCGGCGTGGTCAACATGGAGCAGGACATGGCCGACGCGTTGCGCGGGATCCAGGCGCAAGGCGTGCTTCTCATCGCCGACGAAATCCAGACCGGCTTGTGGCGCACCGGGACGTTCCTCGGATCGGAGGCCCTCGGGCTGAAGCCCGATCTCGTCAGCTTCGCCAAGCCCTTGGGCGGGGGGCTGCCGCTCGGCGCCATCCTGGTGCGCCGCCGGATCGCCGACGCCTTGCGCACGGGCGACCACGGATCCACCTTCGGCGGCAATCCGGTCGCATGCGCCGCCGGGCTGGCCGTGCTGGACACCTTGGCCGCCGAGGACTTTCAGAAGGATTACCAGGAACGCATCGCCTTGTTGCGGGGAGAACTGGCCGCCCTGATCGAGCGCAAGCGGAAGGCCGGCGTGCCCGTGGGCGCGTTGCGCGGCCGCGGTTTTCTCATCGGCATGCAGTGGACGGGGGCGGCGGATTCGGCGCACGGCGATCTGCCGGCGCTGCAGAAACGTCTGCGCGACGCGGGTGTGCTGGTGCACCGCGCCGGCGCTGACGTCCTGCGGTTGTTGCCGCCGTTGACGTTCTCGCGCGAGGACATCGCCGAGTTGATGACGGCGCTCGACGCGACGATGGGGTGATCGCGAACGTTTCGGGCGACCCGCCGGGTCGTTGACCTTAGGCGCGAACGTATCGGGCGACCCACCGGGTCGCCCTTACAATCTATGGATCTATGGGGTCACTCGACGTTCGCGATCTGTTCGCGGATGATTTCCAGATCTTCCTTCCAGCCGATGCAGATTTGCTGGATGTCGTACTGCTGGCTTTTGTTCGACAGCGTGTTCACCTCGCGCAGCATTTCCTGTTGCAGGAAGCCGAGCTTCTTGCCGGGCGCGGCGTGGGTGTGGAGGATCTCCAGAAAGTGGTCGAGGTGGGCGCGCAGGCGCGTCATCTCTTCGGCGACGTCGAGCTTTTCCGCCATGATGCCGATTTCCGTGGCGAGCCGGTCTTCGGCCATTTGCGCGCCGTCCAGCAGTTCGCGCACGCGCTCACGCAGCTTGGCGGCGTACTCGCGGTTGCGCGCGGGCAGCAGGGTCGCCACCGTATCGAGTGCGGGGTAAAACGCGCGGATGCGCGCTTCGAAGTCGCGCGCGAGTTCGCCGCCTTCGCGTTCGCGCATGGAGACGAGGTCGGCCGCCGCGGCGCGGAACACGGGGATGATTTTCGCCTGGAGCGCGGCGGCGGCTTCGACGGCGGCCGTCAGGCGGGCGGCCCCCTGGAGGTCGGACGCTTCGTGCGTGATCATGCCGGGGACCCGCCACAGGAGGGGCAACAGGTCGGCCGCCGTGGGGGCCGGGCCGCCCATCGCGTCGGCCATGCGTTGCGCCAGCGCGAGGGAGGCCTGAAACAAGTCGTCGTTGAGCGCCACCCCGGCGCCTTGCGCCGGCTCCGCCAACATCTCCACGTTCACGTTGCACGTGACCGAACCCCGCGTGACGAAATCACCCAGCTCCTTGCGCAGGAGCGCGTCGAGGTTCAGCAGTTCGCGCGGACCACGGCACTGGAAGTCGAGGTACCGGTTGTTGACGGACTTGATCTCCACGGAAATGACGTGGGCTTCATCGGAGGATTCGGCGCGACCGTATCCGGTCATGGATTTCAGGGGCATG
>CAYQFG010000126.1:0-5210 GCA_964416695.1 uncultured Bifidobacterium sp. | reverse complement strand
GAACTCGGCATCACCGAGATCTACAAGACCGGCGGGGCGCAGGCCGTGGCCATGCTGGCATACGGCACCGCCAAGGTGAAGCGCGTCGACAAGATCACCGGCCCGGGCAACGTGTACGCCGCGCTGGCGAAGAAGGACGTGTTCGGCCTCGTGGACATCGACATGATCGCCGGGCCCTCCGAGATTCTCGTGATGTTCGATGAGACCGCGGACCCCGACTGGGTCGCGGCCGACCTTCTCTCGCAAGCCGAGCACGGATCGGGCTATGAGGCCGTCATCGGCGTCACGACATCGCTGCAGGCGGCCCGCTGGGTCGCGGAATGCGTGCGGGCCCAAGCCGCGGATTCGCTCAAGCGCGAGGTCGTCGAGCAGGTGCTGGAGCGCTTCGGGCGTCTCTTCGTCGTGCCTGACTGGGCGCTCGGCGCCGATCTCGCCAACCTGCTCGCGCCGGAACATCTGGAGATCATCACGAAGTCCCCGCGCGCCTTGCTCCCGTCCATCCGCAATGCCGGGGCCATCTTCCTCGGGCCGTATTCGTCCGAACCGGTGGGCGACTATTTCGCGGGACCCAACCACGTGTTGCCCACCAACGGGTCGGCGCGCTTCTTTTCGCCTCTCGGCGTGTACGATTTTTACAAGCGCACCAGTCTCATCGAATACACGGCCAAGGCCATGCGGCGCGAAGGTCCCGCCATTGCGGCCCTGGCGGATGCGGAAGGCTTCTTCCATCATGCCGCGGCGGTGCGCAAGCGCCTCTAGCTCCTCTAGCACCGGCTCCGGGCCTGCATTGCCGGAATATCACCGGGGAGCTACCATTGGCAACCTTGCCCGTGGTGTGTCGGGCCCAGAAGTCCGCATTCCGGATCGGTCTGTCGGCGGGAATTAGCTCAGTCTGGTAGAGCATCTGCTTTGGGAGCAGAGGGTCGTCAGTTCGAATCTGGCATTCCCGACCATTCGCCGGTATAGTAGGGTACAGTACAGAGGGGGTGAGAGCCCTGCATGAAAAAAGCCCCTGGTTTCCCAGGGGCTTTTTTCATGCAGGGCGGTTGTGCCCGGGTGCTGTGTGCGGGGGCGCCGGGCGGTTGCGCCCGGCGCTGTCGGGGAACCGACGGGTCCGTTCAGCGCGGCGAGAGCGTCACACCCTTGAGGTCGTGCTGGACCGTCTGGCCCCGTTCGCTGTAGCGAACGCGCACCATGTACACACCGGAGGCGGCCTGCGCACCCGTGGAGGTCTTTCCGTTCCAGGTGATGCGGGAAACGTTGTCCCGGGCCGGATTGACGGTGCGGGTCCAGACGGTACGGCCGTACGTGTCGATGATGCTGAGCGACAGGTTGTCCGTGTTTTCAAGACCTTCCGGGAGGCGGAACACGAAGGGATTCCGGTTGCCGGCGACCTGGATGGTCAGGGAGCTGCGCAGGCTCACGGGGATTTTCAGGCCATTCGAAGGTGCTGAAGCGGCACTCATGCCGGCCGCGTTTTGGGCCTTTACGGTAAAGGTATAGGTGGAATCGGCAGTCAGGCCGGTCACGGTGCAGGTGGTCGCACCCGTCGAGACGCAGAACTTGCTGCTGTCAGACACGGCGACGGCCCGGTAACCGATGATCGCGCTGCCACCGTTGGAGGCCGGGGCCGTCCAGCTGAGGACGGCCATGCCTGAAAACGCGCCTGCGGTCGCGGACACGGCAGTGGGGGCGCCTGGTGCGGAAGTGGTGTCGAGTGCGGGAAGCGTGTCCGACAACGAGACCGCGGTTTGTCCCGGACGCTGGGTCTGGTATTCGAGGCGGGCCCATTCAACGCTCCGCACGATATCGTGCACGCGGACTTCGTCGATCACGCCATTGAAGTAACGACGGCCCCCGCTTGCCTGGGGTTCCCGACCGATGTTGACGTTGATGTCGTCATTGCGGCCGCCGCTCCCCTCGAATCCGTTGTCCGGATTTTCCAGGACCCCGTTGACGTACAGCCTGGGACCCGTGTCGTCGTTCACGGCAAACAGGTGAACCCAGGTGTCTACGGCGGGAGGCGTCGTGGAAATCGAAGCGACCCAGGCGTCCTGGAAGTCGAAGAATTCGTACGCGGATTCACGATACTGCTTCAGGGAGTACGCGAAGTCCCCCTTGGAGAACAGGGTGGCGTCGCTGCTGATGGCCGTGGGCTTCACCCACATGGACAATGCGAATTTGCCGAATGCCGGAAAGCCCAAACCTTCCGCGCTTCCACTCACATCGAAGTAACTGGAGGTGCCGTTGAAGCTCCGCGCGCTCCCGCTGACGCCGGTGACGGTGCCGGGTGTCCCGTTCGCCAGGGCGGTCAGGCCCGTGCCGGTGACATCATTGACGTCAGCGGTTCCTCCCATGTGCCATGCGGCGCGGAAGCCGGAGGCGGTGTCGAACACGGCGGCACCGTTCGATTCATCGTCGGCGGCGGCATTGCCCCAGTGCATGCGGATCGCCTGGTTGTTGCGGTTGCCGTACACCGTATCGACGCGCACCCAGATCGCGGCGACCTTGGCGGCGTCGTCCCACATTTCGATGTGATGCGGCAGGCGCGTGGTATTGTTCGCCTTGGTGAAGCGGATATCCGCTCCGTCAGGCTTCGCGGCCGTGAAAATGGCGCCATGGGTGCTGTCGAGCCGAACCAGGACGGGAAAATCCCTCACGTTCTGGAAGATTCCCGCGCCGGTCCCGGTGGTGTTGAGGACCACGTGCTTGTGGCCCGACCATTCCGTGTTATAGTTCTGGGCGACGGCATTCGTCGCCCCCATTGATGCCAGTGTCATGGCTGAGAGCAAGACAAGACGTTTCATGGAACAATCTCCCCGTAATGTGTGCGTATGTGGCGCGGTCACTGTAGTCTGTTATTCCCTGCCCGGGGCAGGGGGGAGCCGGATGAGGTTTCCAGCTGAATAAAATTTATCGTCTTTTTCGTACAATGTGTGATTGTATTTGGAAAAATATGCGATCAAGTCGTCAATATATACTAAGTCGTTGAATTTGCGCTGATTTTGCGAGTATCGGGAGTTTCGGCGCCCAGGGAAGAATCCCCTGCCAATTACCTTTGCCTCCATGGCAAACGCACCTCACACGGATCCGTCCGCATCCGGCTCCTCCCCGGATTCGTCTTCCCGCACGCACGGGGAGGACCAGTCCCCGCGTTCTGAACTCCGCCGTAAAGGCAAAGGCGGCAAACCCCCGGCAGGCCGGGCCCTCGCCCTGAATCTTGGCGTAGCCCTGGCGAGCCTACTGATCTTCCTTGCCCTTTCCGAAGGTGCCCTGGCCTTGATGGGTGTGAAACCCTTGTCCCGCACCGAAGACCCTTACTTCGGGTTCGCGGCCGGCCAACCGCTGTTCGTCAAGAGCGTGACGCCCGACGGGCGTGAAGTCTACGTGACCAACCCGGTCAAGCTCACCCATTTCAACCACCAGACGTTCCCGGTGAAAAAGGAGCCGGGAACGTTCCGCATCTTCACGCTGGGCGGTTCCACGACCTATGGCCATCCGTGGCGGGACTCCACGTCCTTTGGAGGCTGGATGCGGGAACTGCTTGCCGAACTGGAGTCCGCATCCGGGAACACCGGTCGCCGCTACGAGGTGATCAATGCGGGCGGGATCAGTTACGCCAGCTACCGCGTGGCGCGTCTGGCGGACGAACTGGCGCGTCTGGAACCCGACCTGTTCATCGTGTACAACGGGCACAACGAATTCCTGGAGGAGCGGACGTATCGCGCGGCACGCGAGATTCCCGGCTGGGTCCGCGATCTGTCAGGGTTGCTGGATCATACGCGGACGTATTCGGTGATGCGGCGCCTCGCGGGGGCAGGGCGCGCCGTCCCGGCGGATACCCTGGCCGCCGAAGTGGATGACGTGCTGGCGCGGACGATCGGGCCGAGTTCCTATACACGCGACGATGCGTTGCGCGCCCGCGTCCTGGAGCATTACGAGGAGTCACAGGCGCGCGTGGGGCGTGTTGCCGCGGGAGTGGGCGCGCGGGTGATCTATCTGACGACTCCGTCCAACGAAATGGATTGTGCCCCCTTCAAAAGCGAGCCCACACCCGGATTGGGAACCGCGGATTCCTTGTGGGTGGCCAGGATGCGCGCGCGCGGAGAAGACCTGCTGGCGTCCGCCCCGGCGGCGGCGTTGCGTGTCCTGGACTCGGCGGCTGCGCTGGATCCGCGCAACGCGGACCTTCAGTATCTCGCCGGGCGGGCGGCCCTGGCCGCCGGTCACACGGACGAAGCCTTCGCGCGCTTCCGGCGCGCTGTGGACGAAGACGTGTGTCCCCTGCGCGCACTGACCCCCATGCGCGACATCGAACGGCGGGTTGCGCGAACGGTGGACGGCGGCTTCGTGGATTTCGAAGACAGCCTGCGTGCCGCAGTCCTCCCGCGCCAGGGACACGCGATTCTGGGTGAACCCGACTTTACGGACCACGTCCATCTGACGGTGGAACATTACGGGATGATGGCACGGGGTATTCTGGCCGAGATGCGGCGGATGAGCCTGATCGGGCGTCTTCCGGATTCCGCCGCGGCGGCGCGGGCCGCCGCACGTGTCTACGCCCGTCTGACCCCGGCTGAAGAGGGGCTGGGCTATCACAACATCGCCAAGGTGTTGAACTGGGGCGGCAAGACGGAGGAGGCCGCGCGCGCCGCGCGACGCGGCCTCGCGCTCGACAGCGTGTCGTACGAGGCCGCGTCGAGCTATCAACTCGCCGGTGCCGACGACGAGCGGAACGGACGCGGCGCGCGCGCCGTGGGGCAATACCGCCGGGCTTTCGCCATTGATTCCGGCAATGCGGAAACCCGGCGCCTGCTGGGGCAGGCGTTGATGCGGCGGGGCGGGACGGACAACCTCCGCGAGGCGGAACGCCATCTCACCGTGGCCTGGCAACTGGGCGGCGGAAAGGATGCCGGGTTGGCCGAGCAGGTGGGATTGATCGCACTGGAATTGCGGCGCTACGAAGACGCCATCCCTCCCTTGCGGGCGGCGGTGGCGCTGAGCGGAGGAAACCCCGCGGTGCGTTTGTTGTTGACGCAGGCGCTGCTCAGCGCCAATCGCGTCCGTGAGGCGGAGCGGGAACTGCGCGACCTGGTGACGCGCTCTCCGCATGTCGCGGAGGGCTGGATGCGACTCGGCATGATCGCGGAATTCGAAGGGCGCCTGAACGAGGCGGTGCAATATTATGGCCGCGCGACGCAGTCCGATCC
>CAYQFG010000125.1:0-5295 GCA_964416695.1 uncultured Bifidobacterium sp. | reverse complement strand
GGGCGACTCGGCGAGTCGCCCTTACGGTCAGGACGGCCTATGGTCGTGGCCGTCGGCGCGTCTACGGGTGCCGACCGCGTACGCGGTCTCTTTTGGCCCCGGCGGATCGGTGTCAGACCGCCGGGAGTGCCGCGCGGATGCGCGCGGCGGTTTGCGCGAGTGCTTCCTTCGTCGCGGGCTTCGCGTTGGCGAACGTGAGTTCGCCCTCGCCGTGGATCGGCACCAGATGAAGGTGCGCGTGGGGGATTTCGAAGCCCGCGACGATCATGCCCACGCGTGTGCACGGTACGGACCGCTCCAGGGCACGGGACACCCGCGCGGCGAAGGGCATCAGGCCCGCCAAGGTCGCATCGTCGACCTCGTACAATTTGTCAACCTGCGCCTTGGGGATCACCAGGGTGTGGCCTGGGGCGATGGGGCGAATGTCGAGAAAGGCGAAGAAGCGGTCGTCCTCAAGGATTTTTTCACACGGGATTTCTCCGGCGATGATGCGGGAGAAGATCGAAGGAGTGGGGGTAGGGGAGGTCATGATCAAGAATTAGGAATCGGGAATCAAGAATTGGGTGTCAGAACAAGAGAAGTTATAGCCGAAAGGCCTGAGGGCTTGGCTCCACAGGCACCCTCACGAACCGCTACGGCCTTCCCGTGTCCTCCCCGCGGTTCGTGCGCGGGTGCCGGAGGAGCCAAGGCCGAAGGCCGAGCGCATCGGCGTCCCCTGTGTTCCATGGTTCCATGTTGTGATGGCTGCACGCAACAAAGAAGGCCGGCCTCCCAGGGAGACCGGCCTTCTTTGTTGCGGACGAGGCAAGCCTCGTCCCTGCGTGCGTCAAATAACTCTTCGAGTTACTTGACTTCGCGGTGCAGCGTGTGCTTCTTCAGGAACGGGTTGTACTTCTTGCGCTCGAAACGGCCCGTCTGCTTGGCCTTGTTCTTGGTGGTCATGTAGCGGGACGGCGGAAGGCCGAGCGCGCGGGCTTCGGTGCATTCCAGCGTGATGACGACGCGCTTACCTTTAATCTGCGGCATGATGAACTCCAGGCCAAAAAATCGTGAGGCGAAAATTTAGGACAAAGCGGTAGGGTTTTCAATGGGTACGGGTCCGGATTTTGGCCATGATTTTGGCCATATAAGCAGGGTGATGTGGCCAAAACCGGCCTCATGCCTTCGGCAGGGATTCCCTGCTTGCCTGATTCCGGAGGCCTGGAAGCGCGCGGTTCACGCGCGTTTGCGTTCAACCTCCCGGAGGTCAAAGCCGCCCGGAGGCCCCAGCCACCAGCCACCAACCCGCTACGCACCCACCACGGTCTCGTACCCCGACGTCCGCTCCACGGGAATCCGGTTCTTCGACCGGATCGCGTTTTCCAGCAGCAGTACGGAGGCCGTCGGGTTTTTCGGCCCGCCCGCCATGGAGTAAATCCGCGTGGTGTCATCCACCGTGCCGTCGAGGTCGTCCACGCCGTAGTCGAGCGCCTCGGTGGCCAGGTCCAGCCCCAGCATGGCCCAGTAGGCCTTCAGGTGCGGGATATTGTCCAGGAACAGGCGCGCCACCGCGTAGTTGCGTAAATCGTCCTCGGGCAATACCTCGGGCAGATGGCTCAGTGCGTTGGCGTCGTTGCGGTAGCGCAGCGGGATGAACGACTTGAAGCCGCCGGTTTTGTCCTGCAGGGTGCGCAGGCGCAGCATGTGGTCGATGCGGTGCTCAAAGCGTTCCACATGGCCGTACAGCATGGTCGCATTGGAGAACAACCCGGCTTCGTGCACCATCTGGTGCACTTCGAGCCACGTGTGGGCGGGCGCCTTGCCTCCGGCGATGCGCTTGCGTACCTCCGGGTCGAAAATCTCCGCGCCGCCTCCGGGGATCGAATCCAGACCGGCCGCCTTCAGGCGGGCCAGCGCGTCGGGGATCGGGATCCCGCTTTTTTTGGCGAAGTACGCGATCTCCACGGCCGTAAAGGCCTTTACGTGGATTTCCGGCCGCAATTGCTTGATGAAGGCGCACAACGCCTCGCCGTATTCCACGCCGCGGTCGGGATGAACCCCGCCCGTGATGTGGATCTCCGTCAGGGAGCCCGGGGGGTATTGCGCCAGCTTGGCGCGGAGGTCTTCGAGCGTGTAGTCCCACGCGCCGCTGGCGGGGTCGTGGGCGGCCTTCGGGGGGCGGTAGAAGGCGCAGAACTTGCAGGCGTAGATGCAAATGTTGGTCGGCTCGAAGTGGATGTTCCGGTTGAAATAGGCCTCATCGCCGTGCCGGGCGCGGCGCGCCTCGGACGCCTTCTCCTTCAACCACGCGAGCGGGGCGTCGGTGTACAGGTACAGTCCGTCTTCCGGGGTGAGGCGCTCGCCGCGGGCGAGCTTGGCGGACAGCAGGTCAAGGGGAGATGTGGGGGAAGCCATGCCCGGGAAAGATAGCCGGCTGCGGTCGTTCCCTGCGCCGTGTGGGCCCCGGGCGGTGGTTTTTGGCCATTTCCGCATGTTCCCGGTCACGCCCGGGGAGGAAAACGGGAACGGTGGGACGTATTTTGCTACCCTCAACTTTTCACCGTACCCCGTTCCAGCCGTTTCAGAGGGATCCTCCATGTCCAATGCCACCGTCGAAGACCTGACCATGAACTTCCAGGACGAAGAAGGAACCCTTCTCGTCAAAGAGCTGGACAAGGAGGTTTTGACCAAGGGCGGCTGGGCCACACTGATTTTCCGCTACCAGGATCTCGACAAGGCCAAAGGCGTTTTCAAGGCTCCCAAGTACGCCATCCGCCGCTACCAGAAAAGCGCCGGGGAGTACAAGATGAAAAGCAAGTTCGTCGTGTCCTCGGCGGCGCAGGCGCTGAAGCTGGCGGACATCCTGACCCGTTGGGGCCAGGAAGACGCGGCTGCCGGTGCCGCCGGCGACGAGGATTAATCCCGTCGCGTCATGTCACCCCGTCATCCCATCTCGTTCCTGTATGAAGACGCGCCCGCCGGCGCGAAGACCAACCCCTACAAGGTTCCGGACCCCAAGGGGCTCCAGCAGTTGGCCCGCAAGGTCGCCCGCGGCGAAAACCTGCAGGGGGCGGTCGACGTCGTGTTCTGTTCGGATGCCAAGGTGCGGGAACTGAACAAGGCCTACCGCAAGCTCGACAAGGTCACCGACGTGCTGTCGTTCGAATGGCATGAGGAGGACTTTGCCGGGGAGGTTTACATCGCCACGGCCCAGGTGGAACGCCAGGCGCCCCGCTACCACAACGATTACCTCAATGAATTGCGGCGGGTGGTGGTGCATGGCATGCTGCACCTGTGCGGTTACGACCACATCAAGACCGGCGAACGGCGGGTGATGCGGGCGAAGGAGGATTTTTATCTGGGGGTTGAGGCGCCGCAGGCGGGAGCATCCTCCGGAGCACAGGCCCTTCCGCCTGCGGCGCGGCAGGAGGCGGCCACCGGGAGTTCCCGGTCGAAGGCCTCCGGTTCCGTGGCTCAAAAAGGCGGACGGAAGGCCAAAACCCTGCAAAAGCGCAAGGTCTCCCCGCTGTAACACGATACCCGGCCATCGCGCCTCCCTGCGGGGCCTGTCCCCGCAGATGGCCGTCCACCCCCCAAAATACCCCTTGTCCCTGTTCGTTGATTATATTCGAAATACCATTATGGACCCTGACCCCAGTAAACGGCCCGAGAGAAACGTTCGTCCGGTCTTCCTGCAATCCCGAAGGGATGTGAACCCCGGGCGGTGCCGCTGATGGCCTCCGCATTTTATCCGTTCGTCCTGTTCCTCGCGTTGGGCATGTTGCTGAACGCGATCCGGACGACGTTGTCGTTCTACCAGAAACCCAACCTGTCGTTGTCCATTCCGGGCAAGGATCCGGCCTTCCGCCGGTGGGTGGAGCAGGCCCAGGAGTTGTGGACACGCCCCGGCTTTTTCGAGTCGATCAGCCTGGGCCGCTTCGTGTCCGATGCGGTGGCGTTGTTCGCCGGGGCCGTATTCTTCTATCGCGTCGGGCTGGAATGGGGGGCGGGATTCATTCTGGCCGCCGTGATGGTGTATGTCTGCAATCACTGGGGAACGTCGCTGGTGGCCAAAGCCTACGCGCCCGCATTGGGCGGGTTCGCCATCCAGGCCTACCGGGTTTATGCCTGGCTGCTGATGGGTCGGATCGGCCGTACGGTCTACGCGCTGAACGAATCGTTGCTCCGGCGTCTGGGGTACGAGTCGCGTCTGGACTTCCTCGGGAAAGACGACAACGGACATCCCGACCAGGAGGGGGAGAACCCCGATCGCAGCGGTCTGGAAGAAGAAGAGAAGGCGATGATCCGTTCGATCTTCGACTTGCGCGAGACGCAGGCGAAAGAAGTGATGACGCCCCGCGTCGACATGGTGGCCCTCGAGATCGGGACCGGCTACCGCGAGGTGATGGACCTGATCACCCACGAAAAATACAGCCGCATTCCCGTGTACGACGAGAACCTGGACCACATCAAGGGCATCCTCCACATCATGGGCCTCATGGGCCTGTCGGAAGAAGCCGAAGAGAACTTCAATCTGGCGGACCACATCCGTCCCGCCTATTTCGTGCCGCGCACCAAGAAAATCGGCGAACTGCTGCGCGAGTTCCGCCTCAAGCAGGTCCACATGGCCATCGTGGTGGACGAGTACGGCGGCGTGTCCGGTCTGGTGACGCTTGAAGACGTCCTGGAGGAAATCGTGGGCGAGATCCACGACGAGGACGAAGTCGAGGTGAAGCGGATCCGCGAAGAGGGCGACGGCGTGTACGCCGTCGATCCGGTGGTGTCGTTGTCGGATCTCAAGGAAGAGCTGGGCATCGACCTGCGTCCCGACGATGAGGAGGTCGACATCGACACCGTCGGCGGGTTCATCCTCTATGTCCACGGGCAGGTCCCCGCCCAAGGCGACGTGATCCAGCACGGCCACATCTCCTTCCAGATTCTGGAGATGGACGGCAACAAGATCGAGCACGTCCGCATGACCGTCGCGAAGCCCGAGGACGAGGTGAAGCCAGAAGCCGAGAAGACGGCCGAGGGGTGATGGGGCGGTGCGGCCACCAAGTATCACCACATCACCACATCAAAGCAGTAAAACACAGCGGACGATTACAGCACCAGCGGCGCTGCAGAACAATGTGATGCGCGCGACCCAGGACTCCCGCAGCATGGCTTTTTTCCCGCTGCCCGCTGTCCATCGTGAACGGCCGCTGCAAGCTGTCTGCTGTTAAGGATCGGCCTGCCTGGTACCGCCCTCCGGCTCGACGGCCTTGCGGCTCCGTTGCCATGATGTTGTGATCCATTGTCCTACTGTCCTACTGT
>CAYQFG010000124.1:3988-5320 GCA_964416695.1 uncultured Bifidobacterium sp. | reverse complement strand
CGCATTCGTGCAGCTTTGTATAAATAACGCTATCTTGCCCCGACCGTGCCGCGCGTGCCTGCCGGCCCGGTTAGGTTATCACGTCGCCCCGGAGACCTTTTTGCCCGTCGTCAACGCCTGTTCGCGCTCCGCGCTTCGATCCATTCTCCTCGCGTCCGCGGTGTTGTCCGCGTTCACGACCCTTCTTGCGCCCGCGCCCGTTCATGCCCAGGGCGGCGCCGTCATCACCCTGGTGATGCCGGTGGGCGCGCGTCAGCTTGGCATGGGCGAGGCCGCCGTGGCCTTGTCGGACGACGTGTACGGCACGTACTGGAACCCGGCCGGCCTCGCCTTCGGGCCTGTCTCCAACGAGTGGGAACTGATGTTGCCCGCAGCGCGTGCGGGCCAGGCGCCGCGCGCGTTCACGGCCATCGCCACGCGGCCGCGCACCGGCTTTCTGGTGCGTCCCGCCGTGTGGGTGGGGGCCGGCGACGGCCTCGCCTTCTTCGACGGACGGCGCTGGCGCACGCATCATGAGCACGTGCTCGAGCAAGGCGAGAAAATCGACAACGTCGTCCGCCGCTACACCGGCGGTTCGGGAAACCTTGACAGCCTGACGGCCCAGGTGCGCGCCTTCAACGACGTCAAAACCGATGCGGAAGAAGAAGAACTCATCGTTCTGAAAATCCCTTACGACCTGCTGTTCCCGGGCCAGCCCGTCAACGCGCTGGTGCTCGACAATGTCGACCGCCTGTGGGTGGGCACGCCGTCGGGCCTTTACCGCTTCGACGGTCAGGGCTGGAAGATGTTCGATCGCGAAGAAGGGTTCACCTATCTCCCGCAAACGGCCGCGGCCGACACCACCGCGGGAGACAGTGCCGCGGTCAGCGAAGGCTTCGAGGACGGAGCGGTGGCCGCCGTGACGCCCGCGGAGGCATCGTCCAACCCCTTCCGCAGTCTTTCCGTGACGGCCCTGGCGGTCAAAGGCACGTCGCTCTGGATTGGCACCAATGACGGCCTGTACGAGTACCGTCAGAACACGATGTACCGCCGCGGGCAAAACCTTTTGCCCACGCAGCACATCACGGCCATCGCCGTGCATGAATCCGTGGAGGATGTCTACGTGGGCCTGCAGGGCCGGGGGCTGGCACGCTATCGTCCGCCGCGCACCAGCACGGCGGCGGCGCGGTGGCGTTTGTTCACCAACGCCACCGACGGGTTGCTGGACGACGACGTCCGCCGCATTCTGGTCGACCGCTTCGGACACGTTTACACCGCCCACGCCGACGGCGTGTCCCACTTCACGCTGCGTTCCTGGGAGAAGATCCGTTTCCGCGGGCAGGAAGTGCGCGG
>CAYQFG010000124.1:0-3888 GCA_964416695.1 uncultured Bifidobacterium sp. | reverse complement strand
TTCGTGAACTACGTCTCCTTCGGCAAGAACCTGACCACGGGAGACGAAGGCACGCAGGCGAGCTTCAATGCGTATGAGCTCGTCGCGGGCCTGACGTATGCCACCCGCCTGAACCGGAACGCGGGTCTGGGCATCAACGCCAAGTTCATCTACTCCGCATTGAGCCGCGGCGTCACGTCGAGCGGCGAAAAAACCGACGGCATCGCGGCGAGCTACGCCGTCGACGTGGGCTTTCTCCAGAAAAACCTGATGGGCCTGGAAGGCTTGTCGTTCGGTCTCATGATGCAGAACATGGGGCCGGCGGTGTTCTATGTCGACCAGGCGCAGTCCGACCCGATCCCCTTCACGTGGAAGGTCGGTCTGGCCTACACCGTCATCAACCAGCCGAACCACCGCCTGGTGGTGGCGGGGGATCTCAACCGTGAGGCCTTCTACCGGGCCCCCGGCAGCAATACCGCCGAACCGTTCTGGATCGGTTCGTGGAAGGCCATCACCTCGCCCGGCGGCACCGGTTCGGTATGGAACGAAAACATTCGGCAGACGGTGTACAACACGGGTGCCGAATATGTTTACGCCAATGTGGTGGCGGTGCGCGGCGGCTATTTGCTGGACATCACCGGTGAGCGCCGCGAGCTCGACATCGGCCTTGGCTTCATGTTGTCCGACATCCTGCAGATCGACGGAACGTTCATCCGCTCCTTCGATAATGGCATCCGGAACGGACAGCAACGCTATAGCATGATCATGCGTTTCTGACGGATCCGGCATACGACATCTTGTGGTCCAGACGCGCAAGTCTTCCCCGACTTGCGCGTTTTTCATGCCCCCTTCCGGGTGGCCGGACCCCGCGGATCCGCTTCATCCTTCAAATTTCCTGAAAAATCAAGGTTTTACGCGAAGATTTTTTGAAAATCACCCCCTTTACCTACCGCCTGTTGTTACTTTCATTCTTGTTGAATACCACATATTGGGTAGGAGGCCGGTTTGAAGAATGTCACCAAGCAGGATCTGATCCAGGAAGCGTCGCGTTCCAGCGGACGGTCGCAAGCGGAGACGCGTGGTGTCGTTGAAGAATTCATGAAGGTCGTGGCCGAGATGCTCGAAGCGGACAAGATGATCGAGATCCGCGGCTTCGGGACCTTTTACGCCAAGGAGCGCAAGCCGCGCCCCGCCCGCAATCCCCGGACCGGTGAAATCTGCCCTCTGGGTCTGCGGCGCGTCCCCTTGTTCCGCTTCTCTCCCGAAGTGCGCCTGCGCATCAACGAAATGCCCGAACTTGAAGAAGTGCTGGGGCAGTCGGTGCGCACCGAGAACGATTTCGAACAGATCCGGCTTTAAACCCGTCAGGGTGAAGGCTTTGCGAAGGCTCTTGCCGAGCCTTCGCCCTCCTTTCGGATTCTTTCGGGATTCCTTCTCCGGGGTCCTCCCTTCGGATCGCTTCCGGGTTTTCCGGCGAACCCCGTCCTGGAATCTGCCTGGGGCCCCTGTCTTCCCTGTCTTTAATAGGGCCTCCTTCCTGCCTTGTTCTCCCGCCCCCCTCTTGCCTCCTGCCACTTGAGGGCGTTTTACCCCCCCCCCGGTATCAGAGCCCGTCCCCTTGGGGACGCCCCTCTCCACTTCCTGCAGGCCATCCCCCACCCAGGCGCTTTTTGAACGGCAAAAATCCGGCCGTGTGACGAAGCGGCAGAGCCGGTACGGCCTTTTTGGACGAAATGGCAAAAAGCGCCTGCCTGCCTCCCCCATTCCCTGTTTATTCCCAAAAATCAAGCGTTTCAACGCTCAGTGCGCTGGCATGAGATTGGCTGGCAATATGGAGTGTGGGATGGCTGCATCATGGCCATCTCCCGGGAGAGCGTGTGCCCCGTTCTGCGACATTCAAAAAATACGGCGTATTCGCCTTCCTGACGCTGGCATCCCTGGTGGCCTTCGGATGTCTGGCGGGCGGAGGAAGCCTCACCAACCTGCCTGAGGCCGAGCAGACCGAAGTGAACCTGCAGATTCGCCTGGGTCGCGTCGAGACCGAGGCGCCGGCGTCCGGAGGGGTTTCCGGCAAGCGTTCGGTGGACGCGGTCGACAGCGTGGGATACGGCGACAGCGCCGAGCGCATCCAGTTGCGAGACATGATCCTCCGCTTCACGTCGAACCTGCGCGACACCGTGTGGGACACGGTCACCGCAGGCCTGAACCCCACGTTCGGCGACGCCCGCCTTGACGAAGACCGGGCGGTGAGCGTGGACGTCAGCCTGAAGCCGCTGCGGTGGTGGAGCGTCGAGATCACCACCCACGATACCTTCGACAGCATCATCCATTACGCCGTCGTGGGGCCCATCCCCAGCAGGGGTGGCCAGTCCGTGTCGCTCAACGTTCCGTTGATCCGGTCCCGCTACTCCCTTTACGAAGCCCGATACGTCCTTCCGGAACATGTCTATCCCGCCGACGTTCCGGAAGACGAACGCGTCTACCAGAAAATCTTTTTCCACCGGCTCGTGCTCGCCATCGACTCCACCATCGTGCGGGACAGCAACTCGTTCGACCTGCCGCTGACCGCGCCGGGCCCGCGTTTCATCTCCGCCGGGACGGCGTTGAAAAACGCCGACGGGGCCTATTTCTTCCGGCCTTCGCGCGCACGCCCCGACACCATCACGCACATTCAGACCTACCGGTATGTGCGGGCCGGTCCGCGCGTGTTCAATATCAAGGCATACGGATACCTCGAAGGCGACTCGGTGGGGCAGTCGCCCCGACTGTTGTTTGAGGGCACCCGTACGGTCATGATCGAAGCGGGAGCCACGGTTCCTCCCATCCCGATCGTCCTGGACTGGAAGGGGTCCGGCAGCGGCAGCGGCAGTGACGGTGCGCCCGGGAACCCGAACTGGTCCGGCGTCCGCATGGAGGTGATCCTCGGAAAGGTCCGCAAGATCACTCTCGGTGTTGATGTCGGGGGAAACATTTAGGCCGGCGTCCGGCGGCAAGGTTTTTGCAAGCGTTGTTTTTGTTGTACGGCGTCAGCCGATCATTTCCAAGGGAGTATTCGTGAAGAAGTTGGCCAGGTTTTTTTCAATCTCCGGTATGCTCACACTGGGAGCGGTTTTCGTCGGCTGTTTGAATGACAGTGGGTCGACCCGGGCGGAAGGGGATGCGCAACTTGTCATTCAGGCGGGCGTAAAGGATGTCAACAAGACAAAATCCTTGGGTAAAACGTCCGTGATCACGCTCGAGAAGATGATCGTGACCCTGCGTTCCAGCGAAGCCGGTGACGCCGTGCATACGGATACCATCCTGGCGGGCACCGGGGGCTTCAGCTCCGATGCCACCAGCGACCAGTCCGTCCTGCGCAACTACGCGGTCAAGCCGCTCCGTTCGTGGACCGTCATCGTGAAAACCCTGGATGTCAATGACTCCATCATCCACTACGACTCCGTCCTGGTCAGCAATCTCCTGATCGGCGAGGCGCGCGCCGTCACGCTGAACCTCGCCTCCCGCTTCGTGATGTACGAGGCCCGCTTCTCACTGCCCGACAGCCTGACCTTCACGCAGCTGGACAGCCTGAAGCAGCAGCTGGTGGTCGACCGCATGGTGATGATCGTCGATGGCGACACGGTCGTGGACTCCACCCACGCTCCGCGCTTCGCGCCGGGCCAGCCGCACAGCGCGTTCTTCGACTATGTCAAGGTGGGCGATCGTCCCGATGTGCAAATCGAATTCTTCGGCCGCGTGGGCGCCGACACCACCGCAGGCAAGTTGTTCGAATACGTCTTTGACGATGTCGACCCCACCGTGGAAAACCCTCGCCCGACGACCGGCACTTACACGGGCCCGAACGCCGGCGATCTCGGCGCCATCACGGGTCTGACCATCAACATCGGCAAGGTCGGTACGGTCGTGTTC
>CAYQFG010000123.1:0-5545 GCA_964416695.1 uncultured Bifidobacterium sp. | reverse complement strand
TACTGGGTGTTTCGTACACCTCCGGGAGAAATCAATTGAACATCGGTCTTCGTGGCTTCGCCTATAGCAGTCGCGATGGGTGGCATTTACAACCAGGCGTTTCCTTCAACCGCTATATAACGGAGAACGGCTTGTATGCGTGGCTGGCCTACGTGCCGGAGTATCGGTCACAGGACGTCGAGGCGTTGGTTGGCTACGGATCTGGAAGCGGCTTCCAGTACCTTGTTGTAGAAGAAAAAGGGTGGCACCCCGGGTATGCGCTAGCTGGTGTTGGGAAGAGCTGGCAGTTTACCCGCTGGGGTTTACATCTGGATGCCGGTCTGACGACGTATGCTGGATCTGACTTCGGCAGGGGCGTGGGGCTTTACCTCGGCGGCGCGGCGTCCTACCGTTTTCATCTGGGGGACTGACCACCCCCTGCGGCGCCCCTCCGGCCGTCCCCCCACACCCGGCGCGGCCCGTCGGGGCGCGCCGCCTCCCACCCCATTCCCTTTCTGGGGTTTACGAAAATATTACCGACTTTCCCCGTATTTCTCAAATTTCGGCATATTTAGTACTTGACTATTCCGATAGACTATATATTTTGGTGGCGTCGGAGCCGGAAAAATTTCGCAGCTTCGGCCTCCTGAATCTGAGGCCTAACCCCTCCTGCACCAAGGACACATCCATGAAAACCGCACTGTTCTCTGCCGCACTCGCGGCGCTCGTCTCCGTTTCGGGAGCGCAAACGGAAATCCTCAACGCGTCGTACGACCTGGCTCGCGAATTCTATGGCGAGTTCAACCCGGCGTTCGAAGCGCACTACAAGAAGACCACCGGCAAGGATGTGAAGGTCAAGCAGTCCAACGCGGGCTCCACGAAGCAGGCGCGCTCCATCGCCGATGGCCTCAAGGCCGATCTCGCGACGTTCAACCAGGATACGGACATCCAGCTTCTGGTGGACGCGGGCCTCGTGAGCCCCGACTGGAAAAAGAAGCTTCCGTATAACGCTTCGCCCTACCGGACCCTGACCGTGGCCATTGTGCGCAAGGGGAATCCGAAGAAGATCAAGGGCTGGGATGACCTGGCCAAGCCCGGTGTTCGCCTGGTGGCGGCCAACCCCAAGACCAGCGGCAACGGCCGCTACGTGTTCCTCGGGGCTGCGGCGCACGCAC
Source organism: uncultured Bifidobacterium sp. (assembly GCA_964416695.1). Lineage (GTDB taxonomy): Bacteria > Fibrobacterota > Fibrobacteria > UBA11236 > UBA11236 > UBA11236. The sequence goes on along the minus strand of CAYQFG010000123.1, from coordinate 4,391 downwards.
ACCGCAAGTTCAAGGGAGACGAGGCCAAGGTGAAGGACTTCCTCAAGACCTTCTACCGCAACTTCCCGATTCTTCCCACCGGTGGTCGCGACCTGACGACGGCGTTCGTGGAGCGCCGTGTGGGCGATGCGCTGCTCACGTTCGAATCGGAAGCCCTGTTGCTGATCAGCGAGTTCCCCGGTCAGTTTGAGGTCGTCGTCCCGCCGTATACGGTTTCGCCCGACTTCCCGGCGGCCGTGGTGGACAAGGTGGTCGACGGCAAGGGAACGCGTCCCGTGGCGGAGGCCTTCGCGAACTACCTGTTCTCCGATTTCGGTCAGGAGCTGGCGGCGAAGTATCACTATCGCGTGAGCTCGAAAAAGGTGGCCGAGAAGTACAAGTCCAAGTTTCCGGAGACCGAAGTGGTGGACATCAACGGTCTGTTCGGACCCTGGCCCGAGCTCAACAAGAAGTTCTTCGGTGAAGACGGCTGGTTCGATCAGCTGTACGTGAAGTAACGGGGGAATGATGGCCACGGGTCCCCGGCGCGTCCTTCCAGGCTTTGGATTGAGCCTCGGTTGGACCCTGACCTATTTGAGTTTCATTGTCCTGATTCCCTTTGCGGCCCTGGCGAGCAACGCCGGGTCGCTCGGGTGGGATGGCTGGCAGCGCGTGATTTTCGGTGCGCGCTCGCTGGCGGCCTACAAGGTGACGTTCGGCGCCGCCTTCATCGCGGCCAGCCTGAACATGGTGTTCGGCCTGGCGATCGCGTGGGTGCTGGTCCGCTATCGCTTTCCCTTGCGGCGCCTTGTCGACGCGCTCGTGGATTTGCCGTTTGCGTTGCCGGCCGCCGTGGGCGGCATTGCGCTGACCGCGATCTATGCCACGAACGGTCCCATCGGCCGCTACATGGACGAGTGGTTCGGCTGGCAGACCGCCTATTCGCGCACCGGAATCGTGCTGGCCATGGCGTTTGTCAGCCTTCCGTTCGTGATCCGCACGGTGGAACCTGTTCTCCGCGAGCTGGATCCCGAACTGGAAGACGCGGCGCGTTCGCTGGGGGCCGGCCCGATCCGCATCTTCTGTTCCGTCATCTTCCCACAACTGTTGCCCGCGCTGATCGCGGGGTTCGCGCTGTGCCTTGCGCGCGGTGTCGGTGAGTATGGTGCCGTGATCTTCATGTCGCAAAACCTGCCGATGCTCAGCGAAGTCACGAGCCAGTTGATCGTCGTGCGCATCGAGGAACCCAACCTGCCTGCGGCGGCCGGCATCGCCCTTGTGCTGCTGGTGGCCGCGTTCCTGATCCTGTTGCTGGTGAACTTTCTGCAGGCCCGTACGGCCATGGGCCGGAGGCACGCATGAGTGATCCGAACGGTTTCCGCGAACCCGATATCGCCTACTGGAACCAGCCGCTGCCGCGGCCTCGTCCCAGACCGCTGGCCATTCTCGGCATCGCCCTGATCAGCCTGTTCGCAGCCTCCTGGCTGATCCTGCTGTTGATCCTTCCGCTCGCAGGTGTGGTGATGGGCGCGTTCCGCGACGGCCTGGCCGCTTACTGGGCGGCCATTACCACTCCCGACGCGTTGCATGCGGTGAAATTGACGGTGAATTCCGCCCTGATCGCCCTTCCGATCAACCTTGTGTTCGGCGTGGGCGCGGCCTGGTTGCTCACGCGCCACGACTTCCGGGGCAAGCGCGCGTTGTCGACCCTGATCGACCTGCCCTTCACCGTGTCACCCGTCATCGGCGGCCTGGTCTTCGTCTGCCTGTACGGCCGGCGCGGGTGGCTGGGCCCGTGGCTGGAGGAGCGGGGCATCGAAATCATTTTCTCGTGGCCCGGCATCGTCCTCGCGACCCTGTTCGTCACCGTGCCCTTCGTCGCCAAGGAACTGATTCCATTGCTGGAGGCCAAGGGCCGCGACGAAGAGGAGGTCGCGCGCAGTCTGGGCGCACGCGGCTGGCACATCCTGTTCTGGATCACCTTGCCGGCCGCGCGGTGGGCCCTGTTGAACGGCGCCATTCTGTCGACCGCCCGCGCCGTGGGCGAGTTCGGCGCCGCATCGGTCGTCTCGGGCCGCATCCGCGGTGAAACCAATACCCTTCCCCTGCATATCGAAGCCCTGTATAACGGTTACGATGCCACCGGTGCCTATGCGGCCGCCACCTTGCTCATGGCCTTCGGACTGTTCTCGCTTCTCGTCAAGACCATCGCCGAACGGCGCTATCCGGGAGCTCCCCGCTCATGAAAATCCGCATCGATCATCTGCACAAAAATTTCGGGAAGTTCCCCGCCTTGCACGACGTCTCGCTGGAGATCGAGTCCGGCGAACTGGTCGCCCTGATCGGACCTTCGGGATCCGGCAAGACGACCCTGTTGCGCATGCTGGCGGGATTGCTCCCGGCGGATGCCGGGCGGGTCTACTTCGGCGAACGTGACGTCACCCAGCTCGGAACGGAAAAGCGCAACGTCGGTCTGGTCTTCCAGCATTATGCGCTTTTTCCGAATATGCGCGTGTCCAGTAACGTGTCGTTCGGATTGCGCGTGCGGCCTCGCGCGACGCGTCCCCCCCGCGACGTCATCGACGCGAAAGTCGAAGAGTGGCTGAAGGTCGTGCAGCTGGAAGGGCTGGGGCATCGCTACCCGTCCCAGCTCTCGGGCGGGCAACGTCAACGCGTCGGGTTGGCGCGTGCGCTGGCCGCCGAACCGGACGTCCTGTTGCTGGACGAACCTTTCGGGGCGCTCGATGCGCTGGTTCGCAAGGATCTGCGCCGCTGGTTGCGCGAACTGCATGATCGGGTCAAGCTCACGGGTGTCATCGTCACCCATGACCAGGAAGAGGCCCTTGAGGTGGCGGATCGGGTGGTTGTCCTGCGTGGGGGGGTGATCCAGCAGGTGGGCACGCCGTGGGAGGTGTACGAGAATCCCGTCAACCGTTTCGTCTGCGAGTTTCTCGGTGAAATCAACGCGCTTTCGGCCACGGCCGAGAGCGACGGCTTTCGTGTGGGACAGACCTTTGTCGCCGGAACGCATGCCTTCGCCGCGGGAAGCGCGGTCACCGTGTACGCACGACCGCATGAAATCGGGCTGGGGGCGGCCGCATCCGCGGATGCTCCCTCGCTGGTGTGCGTGGTCGAACGCGCGCAGCTCGCGGGGCCGACGGCGCGCTTCCAGTTGCGTCGCACCGATGGCCAGGCCGCTGGCGAAATCCTCGATGTGACCTTGCCGCATCGCGATGTGACGCCGGAACTGGGCGGCCTGCAGCCGGGGGATACCGCGTACGCGACGCTGCGTCGCGTGCGGAGCTTCGAACAGGAGTAACGCGGAACCCGTTCCGCTCTTCCCCTGACGCCGAGCCGGACGTCCGGTTTTCCCGTCCCGTCCGTCCTGCCGGGCGACTCCCGGATGTCTCCGCAGGACCCCCGCCCGCGCGCCGGGGAGGAGGGGGCGTCACCATGCGCTCCCGCCACCCGGCTTTTCTCCGTGCGGGGCGCGTCATGAGACGGACCGGGGAGCGAGAGTCCCACCATGCGCAGAGGTTTCCCGCTCCCTGCCCTCCGAAGGTTTAGCCGGCGCGCGTCTGCCGCCATGAACTCCCTTCGCCCTTGTCCTTCACGAAGATCTGCACGTGACGGGGCTTGAGGAAAAGTTTGGCGCCCAGTCCGACGCGCAACGCGCGGAAACGTTCCTTCTCCAACTCGACCCGCACCGCGTCGTCGCGTCCCGCGATCGTGAACGACAGGCGGACGATGTTGCCCACCGTTTGCGTGAAGGCCAGCGTGCCGGGGATCCAGTCTTCACCGTCGGCCTGGGCGCTGACTTCGAAGTCGTACGGCCGCACGTAGGCGTAGGCGCCGCCGTTGTCGTCAAGACCAGGCTCCTGGGTGACCCTGATGTTGCGGCCCGCCGCGAGCACATCCTGACGCAGGTTGCCGGTGAACAGGTTGGTGAGGCCGAGGAACTCATGCACGAAGGGCGAAGCGGGTGCGTCGTAGACCTCCTCCGGCGTCCCGACCTGTTCGATCTTGCCGTGATTGAGAATCACCACGCGGTCCGACACTTCCATGGCCTCCTCCTGATCGTGCGTCACGAACACGCTGGTGATGCCGAGGTCGTCGTGCAGGCGGCGCAGCCAGTGGCGCAGTTCGAGCCGGACCTTGGCGTCAAGCGCGCCGAACGGTTCGTCGAGCAGCAGCAGCCTGGGTTCCACCGCCAGGGCGCGCGCGAGGGCGATGCGCTGGCGTTGACCGCCCGAGAGCTGGCTGGGATACCGGTCACCCAGCCAGTCGAGCTGCACGAGCTTGAGCAGTTCATTGACGCGGCTGGTGATGTAGGCGTTGTCGGGGCGGGTGGCCTTGGGCTTGACGCGCAGGCCGTACGCCACGTTCTCGAAGATGGTGAGGTGCCGGAACAA